>JAFRBD010000005.1 GCA_017405065.1 Ruminococcus sp.
CGACGCCGACCACGTTCTGAACAACTTCAAGAAGTTCCTCGCGGGCTCCGTTGTCGTAGCTGTTCCGATTACCACTCTGTTCCTGATCATGCAGAGATATTACGTAGAAGGCGTTACCGCCGGCGGCGTAAAGGGTTAATCTATTATCAATTGCAAAGGGCGGAGACTTCTCCGCCCTTTTGTGATTATTGCTGTAGATGGAATTCTTGTAGGGACGAGCAATGCTCGTCCGGCGCCGCAGGCGCTGTTTTGTGACTTCAAAAGGATGTTGCTGTATGCAAATTCTTTTTTGGCGGACGACCACTGGTCGTCCCTACAATAATTGAATGAAGAGGTGTACTATGAAAAAAATCCTTTCCCTATTATTGGCGGTATGCATCATCGCCTCGCTGCTGGCTGCCTGCGGCGGTTCCTCCAATCCCGCCGACAGCAATCAGGCTCAGGCGTCTACCGACAAATACCGCAGCTTTTATCAGGTGTGGATCGGCTCGTTCTGTGATTCTGACGGCGATAAAACAGGCGATCTGCCCGGCCTGATCTCCAAGCTCGACTATATCAACGACGGCGATCCGAACAAGGGCGACGACCTCGGCGCCGACGGTATCTGGCTCTCGCCGATGATGCCGTCCACCACCTACCACAAGTACAACGTGCGCGATTATTATAACATCGACCCCCAGTTCGGCACGCTTGACGATTTTGACAAGCTGATCGAAGAGTGTCACAGCCGCGGCGTCCATGTGATCATCGACCTTGTGCTGAATCACAGCGGCGGCGATCATGAGTTCTTCCTCAAGGCATGCGACGAGCTGCGCGAGGGCAAGGAGGACGGCTACGCGCGTTATTATAACTTTTCCAAAACGCAGGATTTGACCTATCAGCACGCCGTGACCGGCTCCGACTATTACTATCAGGGCGACTTCTGGGATCAGATGCCCGACTGGAATCTGAGCTTCGAGGGTACGCGCGAGTACTTTGAGGACGTGACCAAGTTCTGGCTTGACAGGGGTGTGGACGGCTTCCGTCTTGACGCCGTCAAGTACTTCCAGGACAAGAATACGGACGCCGAAGAATTCCTCGGCTGGTTCTGCGATATGGCGCGCGGCTATAACCCCGACGTTTATGTGGTCGGCGAGGACTGGGACGACGCAGGGAATGTCTACGACATGTACGAGAGCGGCGTCGACAGCCTGTTCAACTTCAAGTTCGCCAACTCCGGCGGAGAGTTTATGGTAGCCAGCCACAGCATGACCGCCGACGCTTTGAAGAAGCTCAAGAAGTATGACGATAATATCAAGAAGCGCAGCGAAAACGCGATCAACGCCAACTTCCTGACCAACCACGACATGGTGCGCGTCGCCAATATCGTTGATGAAGACGACAACAAAATGGCGGCGGCGCTGTATATGCTCGCGCCCGGCAACTCCTTCACCTATAACGGCGAGGAGATCGGCATCGAGGCGGCTATGACCTCCTCCGACGCCTACTACCGTACGGCGATGATCTGGGATAATGAAAATCTGCCCGACATCACGGTCGAAGGGATCAAAGCGGAGGAGAACGCCCTCGGCGGCGTAGAACAGCAGCTCAAGGATGATCACAGCCTGCTCAGCACTTACCGCAGGCTGATCAAGCTGCGTCTGCAAAACCCCGAGATCGCCCGCGGCGACATCGAAGAGGTACTCAACCTCGGCGATAGCAACGTCGGCGGCATGATCATCAATGATGACGGCTCCCGCGTCGTTGTGATCCATAATACCACGCAGGAGGCAAAGGAGCTTACGATCGATATGATCGATAATCCCGAGATCCGGGGCTGGACTTACGCCGACCTCGCCGCCGAGCCGATCAAGGATGAACCCAAGCTGAGCTCAACGGCGTTGACCCTTCCCGCGCGCACATCCATCGTGCTCAAGGAAGTCAAATAGAAACTTATTACCATTTTGTAAAATTCGGCAAGTTGTCATTGACATTATCACCGTACGGGTGTACAATTGCCGTAACTACTATGGTGAACATCAGCGCAGGGATCTGCGTCGTTCACCGGCGATGGAGGAATAGCAGATGAAAAAGTTTTTGCTCTGCGTTATCAGTGTTTTACTGATGGCTTGTATGATTTGCCTGCCGCTGTTCAGCGCGGCGGACGCGCCCGCTTCATTATCCGGTTATTATCTCGGTGATGCCGATGGAAACGGCCGCGTTGATTCATTGGACGTCACTTTTCTACAGCGTATCCTTACGCGCTTAATGGAAGATCCCGACGGCGGTTATTCGATCCGAGGCGATGTTGACGGCAAGGGGGGGCTTACCTCGATCGATGTCACGATGATCATGCGTTACCTCGTGAAACTGAAGATCGATTACCCGATCGGCGAGTTTATCGAGGCGCCGACCCAAGCGGAAACCCTTGAGCCTACGCAGGAACCGACTCAGGCTGTTCCGACGGAACCGGTTATTGTTCCTACCGAACCCGCTCCGACAGAAGCGGAGACGGTCGCGCCGACTCAGGCGCCTACCGCAAAGCCCGACCCTTACGAGCTTCCGCCCATTTGATCTGCAATATGACAGCACAGCGTCCGACCGTCGCGGTCGGACGCTGTTTTCCTGTTCAGAACACTGAATGATCTTGCTCACGGGATCAGCCGGCAAAATCTCTGATCAGCCTGATCACAGAAGGATGACGCAGGCGGCGCAGCGCCTTGGCTTCGATCTGTCGGATGCGCTCACGGGTGACGTTCATCATTCTGCCGACCTCTTCGAGCGTATGGGTCTCGCCGCCCAAACCGAAGCGCAGACGGATCACTTTCTCTTCTCGGGGAGATAGTACGGACAGCGCTTTGTCGATCGCTTCATGGAACACCGTCGACTCGACCTCATCCTGAGGCTGAGAGGAAGCCGTATCGGGAATAAAGTCGCCCAGGGAACTGTCCTCATCATCGCCGATCGGCGTATTCAAGGACATCGGCTCGAGCGCGATCGTCATGATCCTGTGTACCGATTCGACAGACAGGTTCAGTTCTTCGGCAAGCTCTTCTGCGGTCGGTTCATAACCGTTGCGGCTCGTCAGGGTGACGACGGCTCTTTTGAGTCTGTTGATATCCTCGACCATATGGACGGGGATGCGGATATTTCGGCTCAGATCGGCGATCGCGCGGGTGATCGCCTGACGAATCCACCATGTAGCGTATGTAGAGAATTTGAAGCCCTTGGTGTAGTCGTAGCGCTCCACGGCTCTTATCAGACCTTTGTTTCCCTCCTGGATCAGGTCGAGAAAGTCCAGACCTCTGCCGACATAATTTTTAGCGATGCTGACGACCAGCCGCAGATTTGCCTCGACCATACGCCTTTTAGCCTTGACGTCGCCCTGAGAGGCGAGCCTCGCGGTTTCCCGCTCCTCCTCGGGGGTAAGCAGGGGGATGCGCCCGATCTCTTTGAGATACATCTTTACGGAATCATCGACTGGCAGCTCCCCGCCGACTTTGGCGGTTTCATCGACGTCCTCGGTCAGGCGGATACCCATTTCGGAAAGCGCGGTGACGATCTCATCGACGTCTTCCGGAGCGATCTGTGCCACGCCCTCCATGACGTCGTAAACATCATGTATGCCGATCGTGCTTTTCTCACTCATCAAAACCAGCTTGTCAATCATCATTTTCTTCTGTTCTTTTGTGATCATATTCCTATCTTCCCCTTTCTTAAAACGGTGCGGCGGCAACCGGATCCGTTGAGAGGAGCTTCTCTTCATAACCGATTGCAAATACTAAACGAAGTCTTTTTCGATATTTCGCAGCAGAATCTGCTTTTCGACAAATGTTTTTTCAGGACAATCATATCGACGCCGCGATGATTAAGACGTCCGACCAAGAACAAGAGGAGGAAGCTGCCAAGACCGCAGACTCCCGCGACGCAAAAAGCAACAGCAATAAAACCGCATCGGACAGCATTCCCGCTTTCCGATACGGTTTTTTTAGCAGCTTTCAATAGAAAGCAGACGATGCTTTTCAATAATGATCGCCGCAAGACGAGGCGGAGGACGCCGAAGTGCTGTGACAAGCAGTCCGGTCAGAAAGACGAGTTCCCGCTGAAAACGATGATTATATCTCGATCTTCCCGTGCTTTCTCTCATACTTTTCTATTGCGTCACGAATGAGAATCAGGATCTGACTGTTTGCCGAGCGTCCTTCATAGTCCGCTACCACGTGCAGCTTGTTCAGCATTCTCTCATCGATCCGGATAGATAAACTGTTTATAGCCATAAAATAACCCCGTTTCCTATCGTCAACGGCGTATCGGACGGCACGGTGATCCGCGCCTATGAATCCGCACCCGAGGGTACCCTCAGCGAGACCCGACAGTCCGGCTGTGCCGGCGGCTTCGGCGGCGGGATCATGAACGGCACCGTCAAAAATTCCGGCGTCACCAACCTTAACGCGGTTTATGCGTTAAACTACGCGGGCGGATTCATCGGTCATATGGGCAAGAACGGCATAGTCGATCTGGATGAAGCGAGTGTGGCTTCGAATCTTGTGGCGGGTCTGACAGCCGGCGTGCTGGATGTTTTCGGAACGGTCGCCGACGACTGTTCTGTTGCGGGCGTCCATGCGGGAGCCGTGATCAAGTCTGCCGCAGGGACAGAACCGATCTCAGGCGGCTTTGCGGGTTATGCGGACGTTTCGCAAATCAACAACAGCCATGTGACGAATCTCAAGCAGGTTTACAGCGATCAGATTGCGGGCGGCTTTGTCGGCAAAACCAACATGAATTATTTGGTGAATGTAGAAGCAGACGCCCCGCTGGTACAGCTTGTCCTCGGTATTCTTAACAGTCTGCTGACGATCCTGCAGGTGTACCCATTGGAATCAATTGACCTGCTTGATACAGACTCTTTGTTATCCGGTCTCGGGATCAGCAATCTGGCTGGACTGAAGCTCCTTTCGGACGGCGATCTTCTGTATGTTAATCTCTTAGGCTTGCGCGTAGGCGTATCTCTGGTAACTCCCGGCGAAGGCAGTACCGGTACCGCCGTGATTACCATAGGCGACTCAAGCGTGTCGCTGCCGTATAATGAAAACGGAATTGACACTTCCGGGGAAAACGCAGAGGTTATCGTAAACCTGATCAAGGGTAACCGCACCAGAGCGGATCACTGCGACGTCAAGGGTATTGACGACGGTTACGATGTATTCGGCGGCGGCGCGTCCAATACGGCGGACGGCAGCCATGCCAACGGCTATGCCGGCGGCTTTGTCGGCTATAACAACGAGGGTAAATTCACCTCTGATACGATGGAGTATTGCGACGTAATCCGCGGTACTTCACAAAAGGTCGGAACCTTCAGCGGAGGCACAAGACTGGAGTCTGTTTACAGCTTCAATACGCTTGCGTCGATTGAAAAGGTTGAGGGTGAAGAAAACCATTATGCGGTTTACCGAAATACCGACATGGATTATATGCTGACGAGCAGCAATCAGCAGATCGGTTCGCAGGGAACGGCGGATAGCAATACCGATTACACGAAGTTTGTTGTCACGCACCTTGCTCCTCCGATCACACCGGGCACAAACGTGGCGTACTATCAGATATTCCGAAAATGGGACGGCGCGAAGCTCGCTTCCGACACATCCGGTGCGGAAAGCGCTGCGTTGGATGTGTACATCAGCGACGCAAAGGCGGATCTGATGCTTGATACGCCGACCTACGTCAATGATGACAGCCTGATCCCGAATCCGGGCGTCCATCAGGATCCCTGCGGAGATATCGACCTTACCGTTCAAAAGGTCTGGGAGGATCAGAACGACATCGCCGGAGCGCGTCCGACGGAGATCCGAGTGAGGATCTGGCAGCATTGGGAGAACGCCGAAGGAACAGAAGAAAAAGCTGTTTTCACCGATCCCGACATCCTTACCGACGCGGACGGAAACGGTTGGTTTTCTATCACCAAAGCGGATCACGAGCGTACCGATTCGGCAACCTGGACGAGAGTGATCAAGGGGCTGCCTGTTTATACGACGGAAGACGACACGACCTGTTATTACCGCTATACCGTCGAGGAAGCGCCCGTTGCAGGCTACACCGGTGAGGTGAGCTATGATGAAACAGGAGCCACGGCGACTGCCAAGATCGTCAACACGTTAACGATCGACATCGAATTCAAATATTACGATCGTTATGAGATCGACGGAATGCCTTCCGGTATTGAATCCGAGGAAACCACCTATTCCGTTTCTTTGAAGACCTTGTCCAACGACTTTAATACCTATGACAAATACGACAAGGTGACGGCAATCAACTTCTCCGGTTTGATCGGTGCAAAAGCCGTTGAGTTCTCTGAGAACGCGCTGTCAGTCACCAACGTCATGTGCGACTATGATCTTTGGACGTCACAGAGCGACGCTGCTGCGGCTATGAGCAGCAAAAAGTATTTTGTTGATGGAGAAGAGTTCAGCTATACCGATACGACTTACCATACCGATTATCTCGGAAAGCCGAACTACCATGTAGAGTACAGCGGTCGGGAGGAATCCGAAGATGAGAAGTGGGTCAACTATTATGACGTTAGCGGCAATGAATTGGAAGAGAGCTTCTCTGACGCTTCCGATTATCTGAAGGTCAGCAAGATCGTCGTTTGGTGCTATAATTATCCGAGACTCTACGACGTCAATATCTACGGCGCAAACAGCAGCGACGACCTGATTCGCAAAACCGTCGGCGACAGCACGGTATATGTTGCCGATGCGATCGGTCAAGATAATGGCGTCAAGCTTCTGAACGATCGGTACTATTATAACCAGCGCTTCGGCGGTGAGACCGGCGACCAGAATCAGGATTCCGGCGGCTTTATCGAGAATTACGGCCTGCCGAGATATACCGGCGTCATGCCTGCCGATTATGCGGCAGAATCGTTTGATAATTACAACTTTGCTTATTGGGCTTACGATCAGGAAGGCACGCAGATCGCTTCGGTAGACAGGGATTTCTGGTACCGTGTCACGACGGATACCAAGCTCTATGCGGTATATGCGACGACCGATTCCATGAATCCCGGTATCTCGATCTCGGCGAACGCTAACGATACTTTTGTCGATGAAAACGGCATATCGAGAACCCGACTGAATATTCTCGCCAGCGTATACGGCGCGGAGGATTATGATAGGAATGTCGAAAAGCTGTCCTTTGTGAATATCTCTTTGAGCAAACAGATCAGAGAGAATTCCGCTGTTTATACGCCCGATAAGATCAACGCGCTGTTCCTTCAGTATATGGATCAGCTCAAGACGATTATCGAGACTTATGACAGGGAAAACGGAAGCAAAGCGTTCAATACCAATCATACATATGACGGGGCGATAAATCCGTCAGGCGCATTTGACAGCACCCTGCAGTTGACGCTGACCACCAAGGGCTATATTTATACGGTGATTTCAAACGGAAACGATGCCGCAGACGGCGACGCGACAGTTCGGCTGACGAACAAAAACCGAGTACAGTTTACTCCGGTTTTCAAAACTTCTGCGCTGAATGTCAACGGCGCCGGCTCGAACGGCGATACCTGTCTGATGTATTGCGCTGCCTTGAAGTATCAGGGTGAGTGGAGCATCAGCAGCAATTGCTTGATTTACCATAACGGTAAAGCGGTCAGCAATATTGCCGAAAGCTGGAATTAGGAGGCGCAATATTGAAGAAACCATATGCTTGTCCTGAATTGGAAATAAAAAAACTGAAACTCGGAACAGATATCTGCTCATCTTTGGTCAGCAGCGCTGAAACCCCGATCATCGATATCATCGAAACCGAAGATTTAGACGATATTTGATTCCGGGTCGATCAACAGAACCGTCAGGCGGCAGTTATATGCTGCCGCCCGGCTTGTCTGAACACAATGATTATGAGACTGATTACCAAATCTATTATTTTTATCCTGATTATTTCCCTCTTATCCGTGAGTTTTTGTTTTACCGCGTCTGCGCTGGTGATCTATGAAGGCGATTTCGGCTTTGAAGTGAACACCTCAACGCATGAAGCGGCGCTTGTTGCCTATACGGGTGACGGCGGAGCGGTCGTCATACCGAATGATTTTCAAGGTTATCCCGTTACGGTGATCGATCATAACGCTTTTTCGGGAAATGAAAGTATCACGGAAGTGGTCTTTGCCGAAACCAACACGACGATCGAGGAGTATGCCTTTATGAAATGTACTTCTCTTGAAACCGTTGTTATCCCCGAGAGTGTTGTCACCATCGGCGACAGAGCCTTTGCGGACTGTACTTCTCTGCAAACCGTCACGATGCTTTCGGATATCGTCAGCATGCCGACAAATATGTTTTCCGGCTGTACGGCGCTGTGTGAGCTGACGCTCAGCGAATCGATCGTTGATTTCGGATACGGGTGCTTCAACGGCTGCTCTGCCCTGACCGATCTGGATTTTGTATCCCGCGGAGTGATGCTCGACTCCTTCGCCTTCAACGGGACGGGAGCTGAGTCTGTTGTGCTTTCCGATGCACTGTTGGCGATTCCGAACTATGCTTTTACCAATTGTCCCCGATTAACCTACGTGACGATCCCCGAAAGCGTCGTTCTGATCCAGCCGTATGCATTTGACTGGAACAGCGTGACCATACGCTGCATACCGGATTCTTATGCGCATATCTTTGCGGAAGAGAACGGCGTCCCCTATGAGCTGCTCGAAGCCTATCTGCTCGGCGACGCCGACGGAGACGGAGAAGTCACCATTATCGACGCAACCTATATCCAACGGTGGCTGGTAAGGCTTTCATTGCCTTCCGCTCTGGATGAATCAGGCGCAGATACAAACGGCGACGGCGTCGTAAAAATCACGGACGTGACCTATCTCCAACGCTGGCTGGTGGGTATTGAGATACCCTATCCGGTCAATTCGTTGATATACAAGTATTAAACTGTTACCTCCCCGCATGGGTACCGGATCTCTCGGCTGCCATTGCGGGGATCTTTTATCGGCGGCTTTTTCGGCTGCGGGGGTGGAGACCTTTCCTTATGGTCTGAAGAGAAAATCCTTCCCCTAACGGAGAAGGATCCGTGTCACAAACATAGGAATACAGGATCATTTCGCCATGACAGGGTAATTCTGCAAGAATCCACTGTTCATGAGGGATAACGCAGGTGAACTTGTTAATTTTGCGCCACCTTTCCAAAGTACAAAACGTAAGTATGTTATTCACCACGCCACAACAGAAAACGTTAGAAAGGAGATTATTTGTAACCGGCGTGATGCGGAGGCTTTGAAAGCCCTCACAGAATGCACGCCGGTCACAGTGATCGCGATATGAAGGGGGTAAGGATTTGAATAAATACTATAAAAGCGCTGACCGGGCAACCTTTTCGGGCTGCCCGGTCTTTCTTTGAGCTATCTTAATGACAGCCCCTTTCGTTTCATGTAATTATGTTGTTATACCGCTTCGCCGATATGATAAATACTTTTCATATGCGCCAGATAATACTGGATCGCGGTCGCGTCCATGACGGTGATCTCGCCGTCGCCGTCTACATCGGCAGGCTTTTTGGTGATCTCAAACGGAATATCCAGTTGTACGGCATGACGCTGAATCCATGTCGCGTCCCTGATTTCCACTTCACCGTCGCCGTCAACATCGCCGAGGATGATCGGTTTGGGCACGATCACCGCGTGCTTTGCAAAACTGCCGCCTGCCGTCCTGATCCACTTGCCGTAGTTGCCGTAGCTGAGGTAACCGCCCTCCGGCTCGACGATCATCAGCCCTTCATCCAGCTGCAGATAGTTGCCGTCATAAGCGTCGTTACCGCCGTCCGCTTCGAAGCGGGTGATATCCCTGCCGATGGTCGTCTCCCACCAGCCGTAATAGCCGCTGTTGCCGCCGACCGCCTTGAGGCTGCCGGAAAGTATCTTTGAATACTGTTCGGCATAAACGCCGGAATCGGTTCCCATGAAGGTGAAGTCGCCGCGGAATTCGGTATACAGCTCGGTGTATACGCCATATTTGGCGACCGCTTCGGTCATGTGATAGGTTCCCTTGAAGACTATAACATGATCGGCATAGATCGTCGCATACCCGTGCGAGCCGGTGATTGTCGGGTTATCCAACGTCAGGGTGTTGGTCTCGGGGTCGAACTTCGCCTTGCCGCCGTCGTTCAGAATATCATCCTGATTGTAGTTGGTGACCTGCGTGTCGCCCAGCCAGATATTATATCCGACCTCCGGCGCGCGGTCGAGCACAACGTGCTTCGCTAGGGTTTCGCCGTCGGCTTCATAGACCTTGTGTTCCTTGATGACGCCGTTCTCGGGCGTCGTAACATTTATTAGATTGCCGCGCGAGAACCATGCGGTATAGATCGCCTTTTCATCCCGGCTGACAGCCTCGAACCGCGTGACGTTGTTTTTGATATAGAGGGCGCCGCGGGCATAGACAGCCTCCAGCAACCGGCTGATGAACTTGACGCTGCCGGAACGGATGGTCAGCGGAGCACAGCCGGCGATGGCGCGTACCTTGGCGACAAAGGTGAAGTCGCCGTCCAGCGTCACGTTATTGTCGCAATAGAAGCCGTATGATGCTGAGAAATCGTCCTCCGCCATGTGGTAGCTGCCCTTGACGGTGATTTGATTCAGAGCACAGTCGATTTTGGTAGAATCGTGTAAGCCCGAGATAGTCGGTTCATTGAGCGTCAGCGTATTGGTATCGGGGTCGAACATCGCCTTGCCGCCGTCGTTCAGGATATCGTCCTTATTCCGCGAGGTGACACGCGTCGAGCCCAGCCAGAGGTAGTATTCGACCGGCGGCTCCGAATTGCCGATCAGCTGAAACTCAGAAAGCTGGAAGGTGCCGCCGCCGACGGTTCCCTTGACCGTGAAGCGATAATAGCTGAACGCGGTGTGATCGGGATTGTTCAGCGGGAAGGTATAGGAGGTATAGTTCTTGGCTTGCAGTGTTGTGTTATCACTGACGTCGGAAAGGGTCGTCCAGTTTTGTCCGTCCGCGCTTCCCTCAAGTGTCCATCCTTTGGGGTTGCGCTCCGGATACTTCGCCGTATCGTTGGCGGTGGTGAGGATATAGCCGAACGGCGTTACATCATCGTTGCTCCTGAAGGTGATCGAAAGTGGATAAGACGAGGAGGAATAGCACCATTTTGTATCCGTTTTGCCGTCTACGAAGTTTTCCGCACCTTCGTTGTTGTTGCCGCCGGTGCCGACAGCGTTGCTGTAGCCGGTGATCGGCTCCGCGTTCTCCGGCTTTGCGACGGTCACATCCTTTGCGGGCATGGTCAGTATGAGATGACTGCCGTTTCTTTCCAGAGTACCGGCGCTCGCGTTATACAGATCTTCGATGTTGGAAACGGTCAGGCTCACTTGATCGCCCTCGCCCGCGTAGATCGTGCCGTTGTATCGGATACCGGGCGCGCCGTTCAGGGTGACGCCGTCGCCGGTTACGGTATAGGCGCGCTTGCCCTGATTACTCCACGGACGGCCGCCGCCGGTCTCTTTGCCGTCCTTGGTGTAATAGCAGTTGGTGACGGAGGCGTCCTTCGGCTCGCCTCTGCCGATCGGCTGGGTGCTTTCGCTGATATCGATACAGTTGATGAGCACCGGGGTCGATCCGCTGTCGCTCCAGCCCCAGAAGGTGCCAGCCGTCGCGCCGTTGATCGTGCCGGAAAAGACACAGTTCTTGATGGTGGTCTTTGCCTTACTGCCGCCGTGACCGACAAAGCCGCCGCAGTAGGCGTCGGAGGTGGTGACCGTCGCCGCTACATGGCAGTTCTCAATGAGGTTATCGGCTGTGCCGCCGATACCGCCCACGAGGGCGGAAACGTGCCTGCCGCCGCTGACGGAGCCGTCGACCTTCAGATTTTTGATCGTCGCGCCTTCGATCGAGAAGGGTGCGCCGGACATATTGTCGAGGGTCAGGGTATGACCGTCGCCGTCGAAGGTGCCGCTGAAGTGATACCCGCCGGAGCCGACAGCGGTCGAGACGGATATATTATCGGTCATCTTGAAGAATTTGCCGCTTGTTTTGCCGCCGTCCGCGATATACTGCGCGAGGGTGTTCCAGTCG
>JAFRBD010000006.1 GCA_017405065.1 Ruminococcus sp.
GGAAATGAAGGACTATATCGCCGCGAACATGGCGCGCCATAAGGTGCCGCGCTATATCGACTTTGTCGACAGCTTCCCGATGAACGCCGCCGGCAAGATCCTCAAGTACAAGATGCGCGAGGACGCGGTCGAGAAGCTCGGACTGCAGAAAGCGAACAGCGTGGTGACGGCATGATAATTGGTTACTCGCGTGAAACTTCACGCTCAGACATCGATACAATTCCTCAGTCGCCGCAAGGGCGACAGCTCCCTTTCCCAAAGGGAGCCAAGGATTATTATATCATCGATTCCCACTGTCATATCTATCCCGAAAAGATCGCCGCTAAGGCGGTAGCGGGTACCGACCATTTTTATGATACGATCGCCAAGTGCGACGGTACCGCGGGCAGTCTTTTGCAGATCAACGCGGAAGTTGGAATCGATCATTCGCTGGTGCAGTCAGTCGCTACAACTCCCAAGCAGGTGCAGTCGATCAATAACTTCATCGCCGATACCGTCGCGAAGGCGGACGGCAGGCTGACGGGACTGGGTACGCTGCACCCCGACAGCGAGGATCAGCGTGCGGATGTACAGCACCTGGTGGATTTAGGCTTAAAGGGCGTGAAGCTCCATCCCGATATCCAGCAGTTCAAGATCGACGATTACCGCTGTCTGAAGATCTATGAGCTGTGCGAGGAATTCGGCTTGCCGATCCTCATGCACACAGGAGATAAGCGCTATGATTTTTCCAACACCAACCGCCTGATCCCGATATTGGAGACCTACACCGACCTGACCATCATCGGCGCGCATCTGGGCGGCTGGTCATTGTGGGAGGAAGCCAGTAAAGAGCTGGCGGGTATTCCGAACCTTTATGTCGACTGTTCGTCCACGATGGCGTGGGTACCGCTCGACAAAACCGCTGAGATCATCCGCCGCTACGGTGCGGACAGAGTGCTGTTCGGCACCGATTACCCCATGTGGCATCCCAAAGACGAGGTGGAGATGTTTTTCAATCTGGGACTGACGGATGAAGAAATGAAGCTCATTCTCAGCGAGAATGTCAAGAAAATATACGGATTGACAATTTAAGCGCACGGTTATCAGCTCCCTCGACAGAGGGAGCTGTATCTTTTCTGTGAACAGGTTTTGTGCCTTTTCTGCTAACAGGTTTTGTGCCTTTTCTGCTAACAGGTTTTGTGCCTTTTCTGTGAACAGGTTCTGTGTCTTTTCCGCAAACAGGTTTTGTAACTTGATTTTTGGACAGTTTTGCGGTACAATATAACATGATTAATTACGTCTTGGAGTGTGGAGCGTGAGCAGGATTTTTGTATCCGGATTATCAAATATCGAAACCTCTTGCGAGATAGATCGTTTTCCGATAGATTATCAGCCTGTCGGCTACAATGAAAACGGCGTGACATCTATCGCTTCCGGCGTGGGGATGAACGTCGCTTTGGCTCTTTCTGCGCTCGGCGATACCGTCAGCTTTGCGACCTTCGCCGCTGATGACGCCGCAGGCGCTTTTGTTCGGATGACTGCCGAACGCAGCGTCGCGGACTGCCGCTTTGCTCCGTGTGCTCAAACGCCTCAGAGCGTCATCCTGTTTGAAAAGAACGCCAGACGCAGGATCTATACCGATCTCAAGGATATGCAGGAGCGCGCGCTGCCTGAGGAGTATTATGCTGATCTTGACAGCTTTGACGGTTTTTGCCTGTGCAATATCAATTACTCGCGTCCTCTGCTTGAAAAAGCAAAGGCGACCGGTAAACCGGTATTCTGTGACGTTCACTGCCTGTCCAACGTCTGCGACAAATATAACGCCGATTTCATGCGCGCGTCTGACGTCCTCTTTCTGTCCAACGAATATTTCATCGGCAAAGAAACAGAATTTGTCAGAGAGATCGCCGCGTCTTATCCGTGCAGTTATATCGTTGTCGGTATGGGGGTTGAGGGCGCGCTTTTGTACGGACGCAAATGCGGTCGTTTTTCTGCTGTCTCTGCCGTTAAGACCCGTGAAGTCAAAAATACCGTAGGCGCCGGCGACGCGCTGTTCTCTGCTTTCGTACATTTCTATCTCAAGGGGGAAGAGCCGGCAGAGGCGCTGCGCAAGGCTTCTTATTTCGCCTCCTACAAGATCGGCGAAAGCGGCGCGTCCAAAGGCTTTTTGACGGAACCGGAGTTGTTGAAGCTGACATAACATCATTTGCCGCGTACTGTCAGCATTAAGAGATATAATCGTTTTGTTAAAGTCAAAACATCACTGCAGCGACATTTTTTAAGAAGGGAGGTCGTCCGATGGAAACCAAAAAACCGAGTTTAAAAAAGAATATCGTGAATGTTTCGATCCTGTTGGCGCTGATCGGACTGACTTTCTTTATCATCTTCCGTAACAAAGACGGCTTTTCGCCCGCCTCTCTCGGCGAGTTTGTCAGCAAGATCCACTGGCCGTTCCTTGTCGGCGCTTTTGCGTGCATGATCATGAACATCGGCTTCAAGGGGCTGAGTATCCGCTCGCTGTCCAAGGCGCTGGGCTATCATAAGGGCCTGCGCCGGAATTACGTCTATGCTTCGGCGGATATCTATTTTTCGGCGATCACGCCCTCCGCGACAGGCGGTCAGCCCGCGTCGGCTTATTATATGGTCAAGGACGGGATCCCGATCTCGCATACGACCGCGATTCTTTCGGTCAATCTGCTGATGTATACCGCCTCTTTGATGGCGCTGGCATTGATCACCTTTATTCTCCGACCGAACCTGTTCGTCAATATCGATTCGTGGATCGTCAAGGTGTGCATCATTGTCGGATTGCTTGTCCAGCTTTTGTTCCTCTCGGTCTATGTGCTGATCATGGTCTCCGAAAAGGTCGTCATCAAGATCGCGACTTGGCTGGTCAGTATTGCGGCTCTGGTCAGGATCGTCAAGGATAAGGAAGAGTATATCGGACGTATCGACGCTTCCGTTCACCGCTTCAAGGCTTCGATCCAGCTGCTCAATCATAATAAAAAGGCGCTGTTCGAATCGTTTCTGTTCAATTTTATCGAGCGTTTTGTCTATATCTCCATCGGCGTATGTGTGTTTTACGGCGCGCTGTATAATATCCCGGAGCTTGCGGGGGTGAAGATCAATGTCATCGATATCTACGCGCTCGAGGCGTTCTGTTGGTTCGGCGCCTACTGCATTCCGTTGCCCGGCGCCGTCGGCGCGAGCGAGGCGATCTTCAACAATGTGTTCAAAATGGTCATCAGCAATGTGATTTTGCTCGATTCCACCATGGTCATCACCAGAGGCATCAACTTCTATATCAGCTTTATGTTTGCCGGCGTCGTGACGCTGATCCATCATATCCGCGTCCATTTTCTGACGAAACCGGCAGAGAACAAGACTTAACAGAAAACCTGTTTTTGCAGGTGAGGGGCTTGACCGTCCCGCTGAAAAAATCCATATATTATCTGAAAAAAGCGTGAGCTCTTATGAAGCCCACGCTTTTTTGTTTAAAAGGAGAGAACCGATATTTAAAAGAGAAAGAATCCGACCGCGCCTGCGGCGATCCCGATCAACGCGCCGAAGACGACGTCGCGGATGAAATGTACCCCTGCCAGTACGCGGGTCACGCCGATCAAAGCGGCTACGATCAGCATGATGACGCCGATGCGGGTGTTGACATACATAAACGCCATCGCGATGACAAAGGCGCTGACCGTATGCCTTGAGGGAAAGCTCTTGCCGCGGGTGTTCTTATGCACGGCAGGCTCGTAGTGATAGACCTCGTACGGCCGTTTGGCGTTGACAAGCGCGCGGATGATCGAAATGACGATCAGCGTACCCAGCGGGATCAGCATGAATCGCAGGAATGTCTCGCTGCCGAAGCCCTCGTTGATCGCGAGGGTGATCAGCTGGACGGGATAGAAAATATACATGACCAGCGGCAGAACGTCATGCAGTGCCTTGATGGTCGTATTGCGCGTCTTGTTCTCGGAAAAATATGCGCTGAGATTCTGATAGCTTTCACCTTTCATTCTGCCACTTCCTTTCACATTCATGTCAGTCATCGTTTCGCAATCTGATCCTGCTGTGATTGCTTGTGCCTATCATATCAGGCGATTATGTCGCTGATTAGAACAAAATATGACCGATTTATTAACATTCTATGAGCTTTTTTCGAAATTGTGCAGATTATGCTTATTTGTTACAGGATTGTAATGATCTTAAGGAAGAAAGCGCAGTTATACGTCGATCGCGACATGATAGGTTTCGAGCCAGTGATCGACCTCGATCAGGTAAGCGAGGATCTGCGGCGCTTTCATCAGCTGACCGTACCAAGGGGACGTCAGGCTGTCGGGATGTTCGATGATATCTGTCACGCTTTTTGCACAGATCAGGCTGTTGATTCGTCTTGTCGGATCGGCGAGGATCTCATTCACTTTTTCCGCGCACAGCTTCATATACACGGGATGGTGCGTCTTAGGGTACGGACTTTTCTTGCGGTAGACGATCTCTTTGGGCAGGATATCTTCAAACGCTTTGCGGATGACGCCCTTCTCTCTGCCGCCGTAGGCTTTCAGCTCCCACGGCATGTTATAGGCGTAATCGACCAGCCGATAGTCGCAGAACGGTACTCTGACCTCCAGCCCCGACTGCATCGAGCAGCGATCCTTGCGTTCCAGCAGACATTGCATGAACCAGTAGTAGTTGAGAGCGAACATCTCGCGCATCCGTTTGTCGATCTTGCTGTCGCCCGGCAGAGTGTCAGCCTCTTTGAGCGTATCGAGATACCTTTCCCGCACATACTCCTCGCCGCGGGGACGAAGTCCTTTTTTCACTACCTGCCTGCGGACGTCCTGCTCCCTTGACCACGGGAAACAATCCTCGAATAAGAGTTCCCGGTCATGGTACCACGGATAACCGCCGAACAGCTCGTCGGCACATTCGCCCGACATCGCGACGGTAAAGCGCTTTTTGATCTCGCGGCAGAAAAGCAGCAGGGAGGAGTCGATGTCCACGTATCCCGGCAGGTCTCTTGCTTCGACCGACGGATAAAGCGCCTCCACCACCTTTTCGTTTTCCAGTACGATCTCATGATGCCGTGATCCGGTGCTCTGAACCATCATCCCGATGTACTCGTAATCGGCGTTGGGCTGAAAGAGGGATCGCTGAAAGTAACGCTGATTGTCCGCGTATTCGACGGAATAGGTGTCGATAGAAGAACGACGGTATTTTTCACTGTTTGCCGCAGTCTGACAGATCAGGCTGGAATCCAGTCCGCCCAACAGGAAGAAGCACATCGGCACGTCTGATACCAGCTGCCTTTGTATCGCGTCCGTCAGCAGGAAACGGAGTTTCTCTATGGTCTGAGATTCGTTTTCTTCATGGGGGTGAGCGGTCAGACGGGAATACCTGCGCCTTGACAGCTTACCGTCCTCATATATCGCGTATTCCCCCGGCAATAATTCGTTGATCCCCTTGAAGATCCCGTTGCCGGGCGTCCGCGCGGGTCCGAGGAAGAACAGCTCGTATAGACCTTCTTCACCGATCCTCGGCGCGACCATACCGCTGTTGAGAATGGCTTTGATCTCTGACGCGAAAATGATACCGTCCGCGTAGGTATGATAAAACAGCGGCTTGACGCCGACCCTGTCCCGGCAGAGAAAGAGCCTGCCCGAGCATTCTTCAAGAACGGCGAAGGCGTAGATGCCGTTGAGCTTCTTCGCGCAGTCCTCCTTATAATAACAATACGCCTTCAAAAGCACTTCGGTGTCGCTGTGTGTGCCGAAGCCGAAGCCCGCCTGACGCAGTTCTTCCCTCAGCTCGTCGGTGTTATACAGCTCGCCGTTGTAGACGATCGTGTACTTTTCGCCGTTGAACAGCGTGCTCATCGGCTGCTGACCGTTCTGCGGGTCGATGACGCTGAGCCTGCGGTGCAGCAGCGCCGCGTGACGGCGGATATATTCGCCGTGCTCATCAGGCCCGCGATGTCTCAGACACTCCGACATCGCGTCCAGTTCCTTCATCCTTTCATTCATATCTCCGGCTTGATCCAGCCAGCCTGCAATTCCGCACATAGTTTACCTCCGTATTTAAAATGTCATTGCGAGGGACATTGCCCGCGACAATTTATTAAATCAATGACCGATTATTTTGTAGGGGAGGGGCTTGCTCCTCCCGAAAGTCTATCATTGACGGACTTATGTATGCTTCCCGCAAAACAAAGCGATGACAGCACCAGCGCCGCCGAGCCTGCCAATGTCGCCGATTTCGCCACGGTCAGCGGTGCGTCCGTGCTGTTGAACACGCTCTGTTCGATCGGGAAAATCATAAATAAAATATATGCCGCGACGGCGGTGATTATTCCCTGTATGATTCTGCACAAGAAAAATAAACCCTTATTGAGATCCAGCCCTCCCATGCCAGCGTAGATCTGCAAATGTACCGAGATCCCGCCGAATCCGATGAAAAAGGCAATCAGTGCCGGCGGATAGCTGCCGCACATCCTGTCGCAGCCTGTTGTGATCTCGACAGCCGCCGAGGCGATATCCGTGAAGACGTCGTTCGGAGAAACCGCCGCGATGACTTCGATCAGCGCCGAGCATATCACGATCATCCCGCACAGCCGGAATATCGCATGTGACGCATCGGAGACAGCCTGTATCAGCAGATTGCCGTATTCGGTGACGCGACCTTGCCGATGATGCTTGATCGGCTTGGTTTTGATCCGTCTGCCGACGAGGAATCCCGCACACAGCATGCCTGTTATCTGTGCCGCCAGTAATACCGCTCCCGCTCTCTGACTGCCCAGCAGCGCCCGCCCCACATAGTTCATCAGGAACCCGGGACCTGCACATACCGCGATATAGGCGGTCTTTTGCGCCTCGCTCTCGCTGAGCCTGCCGCTGTCATACAGCATCGCGGCAGCCTTCGCGCCCACGGGATACCCGCCGATCACGCTCAGTATTATCGCCGCAAATGATCCATAGGGCAGGCGGAACAGAAAGACAGATAGCTTTTCAAATGGTTCTGCAGCCTTGAGGATGATCCCGCTTTTGACGGCATACGACGACAGCGCCATGAAGAGGAACAGCGACGGCACCGGTACCTCGATGCAGAACAGGATCCCGTTTTTGACGCCCTGTGTACATTCCGTGGCGTACCTCAGACAGAAATAGATGCAGAGAATCAGGATCGACAAGTGAAATATATTTCTGACTGAGAATAATCTATTGGATTTCATAACCTCACCGATTATATATATGCCGTCCGCTTCATAAAAATAAACGGGTGATAATATGAAAGAAAAACAGAAAGAAAAACGACGCGGTTCCGTCCTGCCCGCCGCAGGAGAACCGTATATCGAGGTCAGCGGCAACCGTGAGATCCTGATCGAAGGCAGTAAGGGCGTGCTGGAGTACACGGCTGAAGCCGTTCGCGTCAATACCGATCCCATGCTGATGACCGTCGGCGGACGCGGACTGAATCTGAAATGTATCTCCGACTCCGCACTGATCATCAACGGCTTTATCACGGGCATCAGCTTTGAGGTGTAGTGATGCTGCTGCGATTACTGCGTTATGCGCGGGGATATGTCGGCTTTACGGTCAGCGGCAGATATCCCGAGCGATTTTTGAATGTGACAGCCCGTAAAGGGATCAGACTGTGGGATGTGCAGAGGAAAGACGACGGATTTACCGCCTGCATGTACCGTTCCGATTACCGCCGTATCCGACCTGTCGCACGGGGAGCGGGGGTGAGGCTGCGCGTCGGCATGAAGAAGGGAGTGCCGACCGCCGTCAGCCGTTACCGCGGCAGGGTAGGCGTTGTTATCGGCGCGTGCGCGTTTATTCTCTCGGTATTTGTGATGTCCCTGTTTATCTGGAGTGTTGATATTACGGGACTGGATACCGTCAGCAGGTCTCAAATGCTGGATGAACTGTGCTGTCACGGTCTGTATGTCGGCGCTTTCAAGCCCCTGCTCGACAGTAAAAGGATCGCGCGGGATATCATGCTCGAACAAAAGGAGATCGGATGGATGGCGGTGAACATCACCGGTTCCTACGCCTCGGTAGAAGTCAAGGAAGAAGCGCCCGCGCCCGAGGTGGAGGACGTCGGTACCCCGTGTAATGTCAAGGCGAAGTCAGACGGCGTGATCCTGCGGATCGAAGCGATGGAGGGTGAAACGGAGCTTACCGAAGGCTCCGGCGTGATCGAAGGTCAGCTGGTCGTCAGCGGTGTAAGAACGGGAGAGCAGGGGGAGAGCCGTTTGGTTCACGCACAGGCGCGGGTGTTTGCCCGCACCGCACATGAAGCGAGCTTTTCATTCCCCGCCGTCACCAAAGATCTTGTTCCGAACGGCGAGACGGCTGTGAGGAAGAGTCTGCTGCTGTTCGGCGCACGGATCCCGTATCGGTTCGGAGCCGTTCATTCGCCCTACTCTTTTTCTTCCGAGTTTGCGGAATCTCCCTCGCCGCTGGGGATACCGCTACCTGTAGGAACTGCGGTCGAAACGGTCAGCGCCCTGGAATACTCGGAACGTCAGTTGGATAATGATTCTGCAAAAGAATTATTGCTGCGTGAAGCGCAGCTGTATGAAGCGTTCTCTCTGAGCGAATGTATCGTCGAGGATCGTGATTATCGGCTTGAATCAGACGGTAACGTGTATACGCTTTATGCCGTCTACACCTGCGTGGAGGATATCGCGTATCAGGAACCGATCGGTACGGATGAAAATACCGACCTGACGCCGCGCATCGTCCCGACACAGAGTGCAGAGTGAGGAGCTTGGGCAAGGTTGCTTCTTGTATTTCGCAGCATAATATGATATACTGACTTTATCTCAAACATAGAAAGATGATTTTATGCGCATTATGTGTATCGGCGATGTCGTCGGCTCGGTGGGCTGTGCCTTCCTGCGGCAGCATCTGCCTTTTTTCAAGCGTCAGCAGCAGATCGACTTCGTGATCTGCAACGGTGAAAACAGCGCCGACGGAAACGGCATTACTCCAAAGTCAGCCGACCACCTTTTTACCTCGGGCGTGGATTTCATCACCCTCGGCAACCACAGCTTCCGCCGCAGGGAGGTCTATCCTTATCTCGAAGAGAACCATAACATCATCCGCCCCGCGAACTATCCCTCTTCCGCGACGCCCGGCAGGGGATGGGCGGTCGTGGATATGGGCTTTACCTCTGTCGGGATCATCAACCTGATGGCGACGCAGGGGATGGACGCTAACCTTGAAAATCCCTTTCTCGCCGCTGACCGCATCCTCAAAGAGATCGACGCAAAGATCGTTATCGTCGATTTTCACGGAGAGATGACGAGTGAAAAACGCGCGATGGGCTTTTATCTCGACGGCAGGGTATCCGCCGTATTCGGCACCCACACCCATGTGATGACCGCCGACGCTCAGGTGCTGCCAAACGGCACGGGCTATATCACCGACGTCGGTATGACAGGTGTGATCGACAGTATTCTCGGCGTGAAGAAGGATATCATCCTGCGCCGCTTTACGACCCAGCTTCCCGAGCGCTTCGAGCTTGCCGACGGCGCGTGTAAGCTCAACTGTGCCGTGTTCGATATTGACCGGAACAGCGGCAGGTGTACGGAGGCACAGTCATTTGAACTAATATAATTTTGAAAAAGATCCCCTTTTTTGTATACAAAGTGCTTGATAATTACGGCAATTTAGTGTATAATAATACAAGTTTGTAACTATTGGAATTTTTGTCGCCGGGGCTTCGGCTTCATTACGGCGGCTAAGACTAAAGGATGTGTTACCAATGATTAACGGTGAAACTTTAAAACAGGCTGTTATTTCCGGCGCGAATAATATTTCGTCTATCAAAGCCAGAATCAATGATCTTAACATTTTCCCTGTGCCCGACGGCGATACAGGTACCAATATGTCGATGACGATCGTCGCGGCTGCCGATGCGCTGAAGAACGCTGAGGCGGGCGACGTCGCCGAGGTGTCCAAGATGACCGCTTCCGCGATGCTTCGCGGCGCGCGCGGCAACTCCGGCGTTATCACCTCTCTCTTGTTCCGCGGCATCTCCAAGGGTCTTGAAGGAAAGACTGAGGCTTCCGGCGCCGATCTGATCCATGCGCTGGGTCTGGGCGTCGAGGCGGCGTACAACGCTGTTACCAAGCCCACCGAGGGTACGATCCTTACCGTAGCCCGCATGGGTTATGAGGCGGGTCTTGAAGCGCTCGAGACCGAGGACGATCCCGCTGTTCTGTGGGAGATCGTCTGCGACGCTTCTCTCGACGCGCTGGAGCAGACTCCCGAGATGCTCCCCGTTCTGAAGAAGGCGGGCGTAGTCGACGCGGGCGGCAAGGGTATCCTGACCATCTTCGAGGGTATGCTCTCCGTGATCCGCGACGGCGTTGTTGTTGAATACAGCGAAGAAGTGTACGAGAAAGAGAACGATGATGATTTCTTCCGCTCCGCAGCGGCTGAGTTCGATCAGGTCATCAACTTTACTTACTGCACCGAGTTCATCGTAGGCAGAGATCCCGAGGTCGAAGAGGATCCCAACGACCTGCGTCTGTATCTCGAGACCATCGGCGACAGCATCGTTCTGGTAGCCGACGACGAGATCATCAAAGTCCACGTACATACCGAACAGCCCGGCAACGCGCTGCAGCACGGTCTTGCATACGGTTCTCTCCTGACTGTCAAGATCGAAAATATGAAGGAACAGCACAAGAAGGCAAAGGAAGATAACGAAAAGGCGAAGGCTAAGACTGAGAAAAAGGCCGAGCCCGTCATCGTCGAGCCGACAGAGGAATTCGGCTTTGTTGCTGTCGCTGCCGGCGAGGGTCTGTGCAATCTCTTTAATGAGCTCGGATGCCTGAACGTCGTATCCGGCGGTCAGAGCATGAACCCCTCCACCGACGATATCCTTGAGGCGGTACTCGCTACCCCCGCAAAGAAAGTCTTTGTCCTGCCCAACAACAAGAACATCATCATGGCTGCCGAGCAGACTGTGGCTCTTGTCGAGGACAGAGAGGTTGTCATCGTACCGACCCGTACGATCCCGCAGGGCTTGTCCGCGATGCTGGTATTTGATCCCGACTGCGACGTCTTAACCAACGTCGAGAACATGATGCAGGCGGCGAAGAACGTCGCTACCGGTCAGGTCACTTTCGCGGCTCGTGATTCCGAGTTCGGCGCGAGAAGGATCAAAGAGGGCGAGATCATCGGCCTCGACAACGGTAAGCTCACCGTTACTTCTTCTTCTCCCAACAGAGCGCTGTATAAGCTCGCGAAGTCCATGATCAACAGGGATATGTCCTTTGTTACTCTGATTTCCGGCGAGGGCGTGTCCGAGGAAGAAGCTGCCGAGGCGGTCGAGATGCTCGAGAACAAGTTCGCCGATCAGGTTGATATCACCTATATCAAGGGCGACCAGCCGATCTATTACTACATCTTCAGTGTAGAATAAGTTTTACGAGGCGTGACAGGACGTCACGAAACGGAATATTCAATTCATAATCATAAGGCTGTTCCATAGAGAGCAGCCTTTTTGTTTTGAAACAAACAAGCAAAACAATAAAGTGTACCCCATGTCAAGGACAGAATAAAAAACAGTACAGTTAGATTTGTTGGTTAAGTTTTTCTGCTTCGAAGTCAACTATCAGAGTCGGAGACGAAGTCTCCTTATCTGAGAAAGCGACATCAAAAGTGGAGTCAATAAACTTTCCCGAAACTGTTTCATAGATTTCAATTTCAACTTCATCTTTAGGATTAAAATTGTTTAAATAAAGGATTAAGTTTTGTACTGTCATAGCAGTAGCCTCCTGTTTAAGTTTTGTTTTTAAGTTGTTCTTAGATTTTGAACCCGAGGCAAAACGTAGCCACCGCCGCAGGCGGCTTGTCCTTGAGAGGTTCTGAAAGAAATGCTAAGCTGAATCACGACGGAGAGCATAATGAGTTGTTCTTGAGTTTTTCACCGTCGGCGACGACTTCAATAGCGTTTCTTTCAGGTTCTGTCAGGGATGGCGGACTATTTGCGGAACGACTGGGTATATAGTTGCTTATGGGATAGATTCCGGTTATTATGTACTCGTAATACTCATTGGGCGTTAGTTTTGCAAGCTGCCATTGAGGGCGATCGTTGTTGTAGTAATCCATATAGTCGTCAATAATCAGTTTTGCTTCTTCAAAGGACTGAGCCAGAGCTATCTTGTCCATGATCTCATCCTTCATATGACCGAAAAAGCTTTCTTGTGGAGCATTATCCCAACAGTTGCCTCTTCGAGACATCGATTGCCTTAGATCATAATCAGCAATGATTTGTCTGAATTTTTTGCTTGTGTAGTGGCATCCTTGATCACTGTGGATCAGTGTTTCATCATCAAGAGTAATACCGTGGTTATCAATCAGAATGTTGACGGTTTCAAGCACAAAGTCGATCTCCAGGGATTCGCTGAGTACATAGGCGAGGATCTGCATAGTGTAAGCATCTTTAATGACGGATAGATAAAAGAATACGCCGCAGCATGGAATATATGTAATGTCCGTCAGAAGAACTTTTCTCGCACCAAACTCCTTGAATTGTCGATGTAATAGATTATCGGCTACAGCATCGGTCTTCAGAGCCTTAGCCATTCTGCGATACGGATTTGCTTTACGAATAGGACATTTGAGTCCATATTTTTTCATCAAGCGTTGAATTTTCTTTATGTTCATTACTACAGGTGGATCCAAATGTAAAAGGCGCATATGAATACCTCGAATGCCTTTGTTGTAGCCTCTAAATTGGTATGCTTCAAGGATTTGTGAGAAATCAGCTTGATCTTTAGATTCCTTTTCAGTTCTCTTGCCTGCAGATTTTATCCAGTTGTAATATCCTGATCTCGAAACTCCTGCAATGGCGCAAAGCTCCTTGACGTTTTGTAAATTATCGTCTTGAGAAACGATCTCATAGATAACCTCGTATTTAGCGCTTGGCTTATCCATAATCAATTCCTCGGCTTTTTGTCGTTGTCCAGCTCTGTAATTTTTTTTAGAAATTCAACTTGCTGGCGTAGGTATCGCAATTCACGCTGCATTGAAGCAACGGATTGCTGAGCAGGGAGGGTATTAAAATCCGTTTTTTGAGGAGCTTCAAGCTTAGTGTTTCCGTGAACCTCAATCAATTCCCTACCGCTTTCCAATCTTCTTCTAAGTCTGCCTGCAAAGCCATAAACCCGATTATCTCCGAGAATAGAAACGTCATAACCCATACTCTCAAAAATCTCCACGCTGGATTCTCCTTTCTCATATCGGGCAAGAAACAGATTTTGAAATTCCAATGTATAGTATATTTGATAGTAGGTAACTTCACTTGTAAAAGGGTTTTCGGAAAGTTCTTTTATCTGTTCATCAGTAAACTTTATCCGTTTTCCTCGTCTTCTCATTTGCGCTTACCTCCGTGTGAGTATATTATCCATTTTAAGGCTTTTAACAGACCGTGTCCATAATATGGGGTTTTTGATAAATATCCGTGTCCGAAAAACGGGGGTGTCGAGTAAAATCGGTGTCCGAATTTCGGAATTCAAGAAAGGGAACGTGTCCATTTTATAGGATACAGTTTA
>JAFRBD010000052.1 GCA_017405065.1 Ruminococcus sp.
GGCAATCCCACAAAAAGGGACTGTACATTTCCTTCAATCCGATTGCAATCCCCTTGTCGTTAATTCTTTTTTTATAGAAGTCCTGCTCCTCTTTGTGGGATTGCCACGCCCATGAGGGCTCGCAATGACAGCTTTTCCTACAGTAATATCAAGGGGAAGGCATTTTACAAATGCTTTTCCAAGGAGATCATATGAAAAACTTATTTGAGATAGATGAAAAGATCCTCACTGCCGCCGACAAAGCTCTGGAGATGTGCAAAGAACACTTTGAAGAGATCGAACGCGTCAAGGAATACAACCAGCAGAAAATGCTCAAGGCGTTTCAGAAATACCGCGTCAGCGAGAGTATGTTCGCCGGCTCGACGGGCTACGGCTACGACGACCGCGGGCGCGATACGCTCGATCGGATCTACGCCTATGTCTTTGACGCAGAGGACGCATTGGCGCGCCAGCATTTTCTCAGCGGCACGCATACGCTGGCGGTCGCGCTGTTCGGTATCCTGCGTCCGGGGGATGAGATGCTCAGCGTCACCGGTACGCCGTATGATACGATACAGCCCGTGATCGGCATTACACCGTGCAGCGGTTCGCTCGCCGATTTCGGCGTCAAATACAGCGAGGTCGCCTTACTGCCCGACGGTACGGTGGATTTGGAAGGGATAAAAAAATCGGTTTCTGAAAAGAAACCGAAGATGGTCTATATCCAGCGCAGTAAGGGCTACTCTCAGCGACCCTCCCTAAGGAACAGGGAGATCGAGGCGATCTGCGATATCGTCAAGCCCCTGTCGCCCGAAACCATCATCATGCTCGACAACTGCTACGGCGAATTTACCGAATACGAGTCGCCTCTCTCGGTCGGCGTGGATGTGATGGCAGGCTCGATGATCAAGAACGCGGGCGGCGGCATCGCGCCGACAGGCGGCTATATCGCCGGCAGAGCCGATCTGATCGAGCTGTGCGCCTACCGCCTGACGACTCCCGGTACGGGCAGGGAGCTTGGCTGTACCCTTGGCATGCTTCGCGAAATGTACCTCGGCGCGTATCACGCTCCCGTCGCGACGGCGGAGGCGATCAAGACCGCCGTGTTCGCATCGGCGTTATTTGAGCTTCTCGGCTATGACGTGGAGCCAAGTTATCAGAAGAAGCGCGGCGACATCATCGACGTCATCACCCTCGGCGATCCCGAAAAGCTATGCGCTTTCTGCCGCGGTATCCAGAGCGGCTCGCCCATCGACAGCTTTGTCACACCGCAGCCCTCGCCGATGCCCGGCTACGACAGCGACGTCATCATGGCGGCGGGCGCTTTTACCCTCGGCTCGTCGATCGAGATCAGCGCGGACGGACCGCTCAGAGAGCCGTACGCCGTGTACTTACAGGGCGGTATCTCCTTTGCGACGGCGAAGATCAGCGTGATGCTCGCGGCGCAGGAAGTCGAAAAGGTTCGATAAAATGATAAAAGCACCTCGGCGAGGTGCTTCAGTGTGTCGAAATAGTGTTAGTGTCATTGCGCAGCCCGCAGCATCCCCTTGTTGTTCATTCCGTTTAATGCGGGAGAAAAGTGCTGTCCCTTTTTGTGGGATTGCCACGGTCGCAAGCTCCCTCGCAATGACAGCGTATATTTTAAAGTTTGAAAGCACCTCGGCGAGGTGCTTTTTTCTATGCTATTCCACTGTAATATACGGCGCGATTTTTTCATAGGCTTTCTTTCCGACGCCTTCGACCCGCATGATTTCTTCAATCGAAGTAAAATCTCCGTGTTCCTCACGAAAGGCGACGATGTTTCGCGCCTGCTTATCGGTTATGCCGGAAAGCGCGCTCAGTTCTTCGGCTGTGGCGGTATTGATGTTGACCGGCTCGATCCCCATCGCGTCGATCTCCTGCGGCGTGTAGCCGCGCGGCGGCGCAAGATATGCAAGGTGGCTGTACAGCACCACGCCGATCACCGCGATCAGCCCGACCGCGCCGATGATCCATATCAGTTTACCGTTTTTGAAACGCTTCATAAGTCGTCCTTATCTCAGCCTTTTGAAAAAGTCGGTCAGGATCTGTCCGCACTCCTCCTGCATCACGCCGCCCTGATAGGACGGGTGAAACGCCAGCGGCAGATTCAGGATATCGGCGACGGAGCCGCAGCAGCCGTTTTTCGGATCATACGCGCCGAAGTACACCTGCGGGATGCGCGCGTTGACGATCGCGCCGGCGCACATCGGACACGGCTCTAAAGTGACGTACAGCTCGCACTCCCACAGCCGCCAGCCGTGAAGCCGCTCACACGCATTGTTGATGGCTTCCAGCTCCGCGTGGCACAGGGCATTTTTGTTCTTTTCACGGCGGTTCCTGCCCTCGCCGACGATCTCGCCTTTTCGCACGACGACCGCGCCGACAGGCACCTCGCCGTCGTTAAAGGCTTCCTGCGCGAGCATGAGCGCCCGCTCCATCATCCTCTCGTCCATCACGCTGTTCCCGTGAACAGGCTGAGGACGCAGTACAATACCATCACAACGGTAAAGGCGATCAGGGTGGGGGACGTCGCCGCGAGCGTCACCTTTCTCTTGAAGGGGACAACGTCGTTGCCGTTCTGCAGATCGGAGTATTTGCTGTTTTTCTCTTTTATGATTCCTTTAAGGAAAATAAATGAAAGGATGCCGGTAACGGCGAAGATGACGCCGTAGCACAGATTCGCCTGTCCCTCGGTCAGGACGCCGTAGGAGATCAGGATATCTGACGTCACCGACAGTCCGTTGTTCAAAAAATGGATGATGATGGACGGCAGCAGGGAATTGGTTTTGATGTCGATATAGGCGAAGACCATCCCGCAGCAGAAGGTGAACGGCAGCTGGACAAAGTTGCCGTGCATCAGCGCGAAGGTCGCCGAGGATACTAAAATAGCTAATCCGGCGGAATAGGGACGAAGCACGCCCATCACGATACCGCGGAAGGCGAATTCCTCTACAAAGGCGGGCAGAACCGCTACCGTCAGAATGTACAGCAGGACGTTCGGCTGACTGCCTGCGTCGAAATTGCCTCCGGTGTTTTCGATCCCGAAAAGACCGAAGGTATTGTTGATCAGATCGACTACATAGTTGCTCGCGAGCGAAAAGCTCAGTCCGATGACACATAGTTTCGCAAGATATCCCGCGCCGATCTTGTCAAAGGGGAAGATCTCCGCGAAGCTGACCCTTTTGATAAAGCAGTAGATCAGTCCCGCGACGAAAAAGATCACCATGGACAGCATGCCGTTTTCCAGCAGGAACAGCGGGCTCGATTCCGACAGCTCGGAGTTTCCCGTTGCGGAGGCTATGAGCGTCGTGATGACGCCGAGGATCAGTTCCAGTCCGAAAAAAATCAGCATCATTGCGCCCAGACCGTTCACGGTTTTTCTGAGCGAGCGCTCATAGCGGTATGCCCGCTGCTGCTCAGGCGTCATCTGCGGCGGAGCGCAGCGCGGGGGCGCGTATTGCCGGACAGGAACCTGTACGGGCGCCTGCTGCATGGGATACTGCTGTACGGGCGCCTGTTGTACGGGATACTGCTGTACGGGATATTGATGCACGGGCGCCTGCTGCATGGGATACTGCTGCACCGGCGCCTGCTGAGCAGGATATTGCTGCGGCTGACCGTAATACGGCTGACCGCTCTGATAGGGCTGCTGCGGATTGTATTGCACGAAAATGACTCCTTCTCGTATCGAAATAAAAAATGGACCTCTTATTTCTTCTTTCTAAGTTCTTATTTTTTCTGACTTTTACTATCATAATACAAAAAATAGTAAAAATAATTCTTGACAAACAATATGGAAGATATTATAATACATTACGAAAACAAAGTAAAGCGACATGGCTTTCACCTGTGGGGTATCGTCTGCACGGGTCAATACGAACACAGGGATATTCCCTGACTTTTGTATTGCACGCGGACGGAGCCATCTGTCCGCGATTTTTGTTATCTATACTATGGAGGTGCTTCCCTATCAGCAAGCAGGAACCGCAGATCAATGAGGAAATCCGTGACAAAGAGTTACGCGTAATCGGCGCCGACGGTACACAGCTCGGCATCATGTCGGCTCGTGACGCCCAGCGCATCGCCGATGAAAAGAATCTCGATCTCGTGAAGATCGCTCCTCAGGCGACGCCGCCCGTGTGTAAGATCATGGACTACGGCAAGTATCGCTTTGAGCAGAACAAGCGCGAGAAAGAGGCGAGAAAGAACCAGCATACCGTCGAGGTCAAGGAGATCAAGCTCTCTTTGAATATCGACACCCACGACTTTAACACCAAGCTCAAGAACGCGCTGAAGTTTTTTGCCCACGGTGATAAGGTCAAGGTTTCTATCCGCTTCCGCGGCCGTGAGATGGGTCATTCCGAGTACGGCTACGACCTGATGAAGAGATTTGCCGACGCGTGTTCCGAGGTCGCCAATATCGAACGTCCCGCTAAGCTCGAGGGTCGTCAGATGCTCATGTTTTTGGCTCCCAAGCCTGTGAAGCCCGCCAAACAGCAAGGAAATTAAAAGGAGGATTATCAATATGCCTAAGATCAAAACACACAGCGGAGCGAAGAAGCGCTTCAAACTGACGAAGAACGGTAAGGTTATCCGCGCTCATGCGAATAAAAGCCATATCCTGAACAAGAAGACCACCAAGCGTAAGAGAGGTCTGAGAAAGACTACCGTCGCTGATAAGACCAATGTAGCTCAGGTAAAGCGCCTGATCCCCTACAAATAATAACGCTTGACTATTAAGAATTATCGGAGGTAAATATAAATGGCACGTATTAAAGGCGCGATGATGACTCGCAAGAGAAGAAAGAAAGTATTAAAGCTCGCTAAGGGCTATTACGGTGCGAAGTCCAAGCACTTCAAGATGGCGAAGCAGCAGGTGATGAAGAGCGGCAACTACGCTTACATCGGCAGAAAGCAGAAGAAGAGAGATTTCCGCAGACTGTGGATCACCCGTATCTCCGCCGCCTGCAAGGCGAACGGCACCAACTACTCCACCTTTATGAACGGTCTGAAGAAAGCCGGCATCACCCTGAACCGCAAGGTTCTGTCCGAGATCGCGATCTCCGATCCCGCCGCTTTCACCGCTCTGGTCGAGCAGGTAAAGAACTCTTAAATAAGCTATAACTGCGTTTGGGTAACCCCCAAACGCTTTTATATTTGCCGTATGAATGACAAGGAAGGAACCTCGGCTCTGCCGCATCATGTATCAACCTGTTCTTACCTGAACTGTTCTGACCTAACCTAACCTTACCTTATCTAACCTAACCTCGGGTTCCAAAATGGTTCCGTTTGGGTTCCGGAATGGTTTCGTATGAATTCACTGACCTTACCTATCCTAACCTAACCTGCGTATACATTTTGTATACAAGAAAAAACTGTGTTCACGACGAACTTTTCTGTAGGGACGGCTATCGTCGTCTGAAACCCGTCGGGTATATCGATCTAACCGCGCAGCATATGAAACACTTTCGTAGGGGATGGCGCTTGCGACATCCCGCACGGTATCAGCGCAGTTTTTCTATCTGCCGTTTTCGACTGTTGATGCGCCCGTCATTCTCGGAACGTCGGCGAGCGCCGTCCCCTACGGTGAAGTATCAGCGTGACAACAACAGTGTCATTGCGAGGGCAAAGCCCGCGGCAATCCCCTTGTCATTACGACCGGTTGCCGGTGGAAGGGGATTACTCCTGTCACCCTAACCTGATTATTGTAGTTTATCTGATAACAAAAGGTCATAGCATGGAACTTATTTCTTCAAAGGAAAATAAAAGAATCAAATATCTGAAAAAGCTGTCTTCCTCGTCGGCGTTCCGCAGGGAAGAGGGCGTTTTTACCGTCGAAGGGACGCGGCTGTGCGCCGACGCGATCAAAAGCGGCTGTACCGTCGTATCCGCGTTCTTTTCCGAGAGCTTTGTCGAAAAGCACGGCGTTTTTGTCGGCAAAGCGCGGGATTGCGCGCAGGAGGCTTTTGTGCTGAGGGACAGTCTCTTTTCTTCCCTGTCCGATACCAAGACGCCGCAGGGCGTGCTGTTTGTCATAAAAAGACTTGACAAAACCCTCGACTTTGATAGAATAAAGGATAATGGAAAAGTATTGGCTTTGGAAACCGTGCAGGACCCCGTCAACCTCGGCACCATCCTCAGAACAGCCGAGGCGTTCGGTATCGGCGCGGTCGTTCTCACGCACGATTGCTGCGATATCTACGCGCCCAAAACAGCGCGCGGCAGCATGGGAGCCGTGTTCCGCCTGCCCTTTATGATCACCGACGATCTGCCCGCGTTTATCGAAGGGTTCAACGCCTTCGGTACTTCCTACGCGGCGGTGCTGGACAAAGATTCCGTTTCCTTGAACGACTGTTCGTTTGAGGGAGCGGCGCTTGCCGTTGTCGGCAACGAGGGCAACGGACTGACCCAAAAAACGATCAAAGCCTGTACCCACAAGCTGTATATTCCGATGAGCGGCAAAGCGGAGTCGCTGAACGTGTCTGCCGCCGCCGCCGTCATCCTCTGGGAAATGAAAAAATGACCAACGCGACCAAATACTTCATCCGGCTCAGTCTGGCGCTCGGCAACAGTACGCCCAAGTGCAAGGCTTTGCTTTCGATCTATCCGAATATCGCTGATTTTTTCAACGGCGGAGAACGGGAGTGGCGTCTTTCCGGCGTGCTGAACGCCAAGGATATCGCCGCTCTGGAGAATACGCCGCCCGAAAAGGCATACGAGGTGATCGCGCGGTGCAACGAGCTGGGTATCAGTATCATTTCGCTTGATGATCCGGGTTACCCCGAAAAGCTCAGGGATATCTATGACCCGCCCGCCGTATTATATATGAAAGGGCATATGCCCGATTTCGAACGTCATCTGAGTATCGCAGTCGTCGGCACGCGCAACGCGACCGCTTACGGGAAAAAGACTTCTTATATCCTCGCGGGCTCGCTCGCCAAGGTGGGCGTGACCGTTATCAGCGGCGGCGCTCTGGGCGTCGACAGCATCAGCCACACCGCGGCGCTCGAAGCTGGCGGCGTGACGGTCTGCGTCTTAGGCTGCGGGATCAATTACCCGTATCTGATGAGCAATGCCCGACTGCGCAAGGCGATCGCCGAGCACGGCGCGCTGATGTCCGAGTACCCGCCCGATCATCCGCCGGGCAAATATACCTTCCCCGAGCGCAACCGCATCATCTCCGGACTGTCCGACGGCGTTCTGGTGGTGGAAGCGGGTGAGAAGAGCGGTTCTCTGATCACGGCGCGTACCGCGCTGGAACAGAACCGCGACGTTTTCGCCGTCATGGGCAACATCACTTCGCCCTATTCGCAGGGCACCAACGCCCTGATCAAGGACGGCGCCGTACCCGTCACGGATTATACCGATATCATCTCCTATTATCCGCAATTTTCGCTCGAGGGAGAGCCTGACGAACTCGTGCAGGAGATCCCCGTGCATAAAACGGACGTCGTTCTGGACGACGATGTGATGAAGGTGTATCACGCCGTCACCGCCGAGCCCGTCCATATCGATACGATCACAGCCGCTGCGGGACTGCCTGTCAGCGACGTGCTGTGCGCGCTGACCGAGCTGGAGCTCGAGGGTCTGATCGAGGCGGATAAGGGCAGGATGTACCGGATCGTTTAGCGGTTATAGCGATTCATACTTGCAGGGGAGGGGCTTGCTCCTCCCGTATCCGCAGGGATATTCGCGAAGCGATCGGTCACAGCAGCTTTACATGCGAAGCAGATGAAACGCCATGTAGGGGAGGGGCTTGCTCCTCCCGCAACGCAGGTTGAAATCATTTTCAAACGCGAAGCAAAACCTGCCTTTCCGTAGGGGCGAGCATTGCTCGTCCGTTACGTTTCCTATTTATCCCTTTTCGCGCGAAGCAAATCAATTGTTCCGTAGGGGACGGCGCTCGCGACGTACCGAAACCTTTGATTACATGCCGTTCAAATGCGAAGCAAATGAACCCCAATTTTGTTTATCAACTAACGATATATAAAACAGAAAGCAAATAACGGAGGACAAATAATGTCTAATCTTGTCATCGTGGAGTCGCCCGCCAAGGCGAAAACCATCAAAAAATATCTCGGTAAGGACTACGACGTCGTAGCCTCGATGGGTCATGTCAGGGATCTGCCCTCGGCACGCCTGAGCGTCGACGTCAACAACGATTTCGAGCCGAAGTACGAGATCATCAAGGGAAAGGAAAAGCTGGTAGGAGAACTGCAGGATAAAGCGAAGAAGTCCGATAAAATCTATCTCGCGACGGACCCCGACCGCGAGGGAGAGGCGATCTCGTGGCATCTGGCGTATCTGCTCGATCTGCCGCTCGACGAGATCGACCGCGTCGAATTCAACGAGATCACCAAAAACGGCATCAAAGCCGGTATGGCTGCCCCGCGCACCATCAATATCGATCTGGTCAACGCCCAGCAGGCGCGCCGTATCCTCGACCGCTTAGTGGGCTACAAGCTCAGCCCCTTTGTGTCCCAGAAGATCCACCGCGGGCTTTCCGCCGGCCGCGTCCAGTCCGTCGCGGTACGCATCATCGTCGACCGCGAAAACGAGATCCGCGCGTTCAAGCCCGAGGAATACTGGTCGATCGACGCCAAATTCATTCCCAAGGGCTCGCGCAAGGCGTTTTCCGCATCCCTCTACGGCGACAAAAACGGCAAGATCAAGATCAGGAACAAGGAACAGGCGGATCGGATCCTCGCTGATTTGGACGGCGCCGATTTCATCATCACCAAGGTGAAAAACGGCACCCGCAAGAAATCTCCCGCCCCGCCTTTCATCACCTCCACCTTACAGCAGGAGGCTTCCCGCAAGCTCAACTTCCAGTCCCGCCGCACCATGAAGGTCGCGCAGGAGCTGTATGAAGGCGTTGAGCTCGAGGGCATCGGCGCGATGGGTCTGATCACCTATATGCGTACCGACTCGCTGCGCGTTTCCAATGATGCGATCGCCGACGCCCAGACGTATATCCGCGATACCTACGGCGACAAGTACCTGCCCCCCAAGCCCCGCTACTATAAATCCCGCGCCGGCGCACAGGACGGTCATGAAGCGATCCGTCCCTCCGCGCCGTCCATCACGCCCGCACAGATCAAGGGCAGCCTGACCAACGACCAGTATAAGCTGTATAAGCTGATCTGGGAGCGCTTCATGGCTTCTCAGATGGCTGACTGCATCCAGAAGACCACCCAGGCGGATATCGAGGGCAACGGCTACATCTTCAAGGCGGCGGGTTACCGCGTCGATTTCGACGGCTTTACCACGCTGTACGTAGAGAGCAGGGACGATGAGGACGATAAGGACGACCGCATCCTCTCGCTTGAGAAGGATACCCTCTGCAAGGCGAAAGAGCTGCTGGGCAATCAGCACTTTACCCAGCCTCCGGCGCGCTTCACCGAAGCGTCGCTGATCAAGGCGCTTGAAGAATACGGCATCGGCAGACCTTCCACCTACGCCGCGACCATCTCTACCATCACCTCCCGCGAATACGTGAAGCGCGAGGGCAAGACGCTGGTTCCTACTGAATTAGGAGAAGCATTGGCGGGTCTGATGAAGGAGCGTTTTCCGAAGATCGTCAACGTGAAGTTCACCGCCCAGATGGAAGAACAGCTCGACTCCGTCGAGCGCGGCGAGACCGAGTGGGTAGAGCTTCTGCGGGAATTCTATACCGATTTTGATAAGACCCTCAAAAAGGCAAAGACCGATATGCAGGGCGTGAAGATCCAGCTCGAGGAAGACAAGACAGACATCATCTGCGAGAAATGCGGCAGACAGATGGTCGTCAAGGTCGGACGCTACGGCAAATTCATCGCCTGCCCCGGCTATCCCGAGTGCAAGAACGTCAAGAAGTACGTGGAGAACGTAGGCGTGAAATGCCCCAAGTGCGGCGGCGACGTGATCGTCAAGCGCACCGGCAAGGGCAAGGTATTCTACGGCTGCTCCAATTATCCGGACTGTGACTTCGTGTCGTGGTATGAGCCTGTCGATCAGCGCTGTCCCAACTGCGGCGACGTCCTCTTCAAGCGCAAAGGCAAGAAGGGCGGCGTGTTCTGTCAGCACGAGGGCTGCGGATATAAAAAATAAAACCGATCATTCGTGTCATTGCGAGGAGCGGACGCTTGCGTCAAGCGACGCGGCAATCCCCTTGGCGGAGAAGCAGTGTTCCTCTTTGTGGGATTCCCACGGGCTAAAGCCCTCGGAATGACAATTGATTTTCAATTATGAACAAAGTAACCGTCATCGGCGCGGGGTTAGCCGGCTGTGAGGCGGCATATCAGCTGTCAAAGCGCGGCGTTCACGTCGATCTGTATGATTCCAAACCGAATAAAAAAAGCCCCGCCCATCATTCCGAAAAGTTATGTGAGATCGTATGCTCCAACTCCTTCAAGGCGAACCGCGTGAATTCCGCCGCGGGTCTGTTGAAGGAAGAAATGCGCACCCTCGGCTCTTTATTATTGCAGTGCGCCGACCGATGCGCCGTTCCCGCCGGAGGCGCTCTTGCGGTCGACCGCGAGCAGTTCTCCGCGATGGTGACGGAGCATATCCTGAACGATCCGAACATCACCTATATCCCCGAAGAGATCACCGCTATCCCCGAAGAGGGCGTGGTGATCGTCGCGACGGGACCGCTGACCCACGACGCGCTCGCGAAAGATATCGCCGCGCGTTACGGCGAGAGCCTGCGCTTCTTTGACGCGGCGGCGCCTATCGTCGCGGCGGATTCCGTCGATAGGGAGCATGCGTTTTATGAGTCGCGCTACGGCAAGGGCGGGGGAGAGGACTACCTCAACTGCCCGATGAACAAGGCTGAGTACGAGGCGTTCTATGAGGCGCTGGTGTCCGCCGAACGCGCTCCCGTGCACGAGTTCGACGTGATGAACCCCAAGGTCTACGAGGGCTGCATGCCCATCGAGGTGATGGCGCAGCGCGGCATAGACACCGTGCGCTTCGGGCCGATGAAGCCGGTCGGACTCAGAGATCCGCGCACCGGTCACCGTCCGTGGGCGGTGCTCCAATTGCGCAGGGAGAATGCCGCCGGCACCATGTACAATCTTGTCGGCTTTCAGACGAATCTGAAATTCGGCGAGCAGAAGCGGGTCTTTTCCATGATCCCCGCTTTGAGTCACGCGGAGTTTTTGCGCTACGGCGTGATGCACCGCAACACCTTCATCGATTCTCCGAGGATACTGGACTCGGATTATTCTGATAAAGAAAATAAATCCCGCTTCTTCGCCGGTCAGCTCACCGGTGTGGAGGGCTATATGGAGAGCGCTTCTTCGGGGCTTCTCTGCGGTATCAACGCCGCGAGGTTATTGAACGGTCAGGAAACGGTCACCCTGCCGCCCACGACCATGATGGGCGCGATGGCGCGCTATATCAGCGACCCGTTCGTGACCGACTTCCAGCCGATGGGCGCGAACTTCGGTATTCTTCCCGAGCTGATAAACCGTCCCCGCGACAAGGCGGAGCGCGGACAGGCGTACGCCGACCGCTCGCTGGAGGATTTGAAACAGTTTATTAATGAGAAAAACATATAAAGGCTCCCTTTGGGAAAGGGAGCTGTCGCCATTCGGCGACTGAGGAATTGTATCAAATGGAGCGGAGCGACAAACCGAATAAAAGGTTTCTCGCTTGCGCTCGATCAAAAAATACAATTCATCCGTCACCCTTTGGGTGACACCTTCCTTTCCCAAAGGAAGGCGAATATACAGATAAGGACTTGGTATTATGAAAATCATCGTAGACGCATTCGGCGGCGACAACGCCCCGCTCGAAATCATCAAAGGCGCCGTTGACGCCAAACAGGAATACGGCGTGGACATCCTCCTCGTCGGCGACGAGGCGACCATCCGCAGGGTCGCGGCTGAGAACGAGATCAGCCTCGACGGCGTCGCGCTTTATCACGCTCCCGACGTATTCACCAACGACGATCAGCCGTCCTCCATCCGCTCCAAGACAAAGGCGAACACCTCCCTCGCGACGGGCTTCCGTCTGCTCAAAGAGGGCGAGGGCGACGGCTTTGTATCCGCCGGCAACTCCGGCGCGATCGGCGCGGGCTCCATGTTTATCGTCAAGCGCATCAAGGGTATCAAGCGCGTCGCGTTCGCTCCCGTGATCCCCACGGCGAGCGGCAAGGCGATGGTGATCGACAGCGGCGTCAACACCGACGTCCGCCCCGGCGTTTTGCAGCAGTTCGCGATCATGGGCTCCGTCTATATGGACAAGGTGCTCGGCGTGAAGAATCCCCGCGTGGGACTCGCCAACGTCGGCACGGAGGAGCATAAGGGCGACGAATTGAGACAGGAGACCTATCAGCTCCTGAAGAAAACGCCCGTCAACTTTATCGGCAACGTCGAAGGACGCGATATCCCGCTTGACGGCGCGGACGTCGTCGTCTGCGACGGCTTTACCGGCAACATGATCATCAAGACCTACGAGGGCGTCGCGCTTGCCCTCCTCGGCAAGATCAAGGGCATCTTCAAGAAGAATCTCAAAAACAAGCTCGCCGCGGCGATGGTGCTGGGCGATATGAAAGCCTTCAAAAAGGAAATGGATATGGACGAGTTCGGCGGTGCGCCGGTGCTCGGCTGTTCCAAGCCCGTTTTCAAGGCGCACGGCAGCGCCAACGCCAAGACCATCAAGAACGCCGTCCGCGTCTGCATGGCGTACGTCGGCAACGACGTCATCGGCACTGTGACCGAGGCGCTCGCGAGCATTGCCGTCGATGAGGAAGAGGCGGAGTGATGAAGGATCTGCAGGAAGCCATCGGCTATACATTCAACGACCCCGCTTTGCTGACCGAAGCGCTGACCCATTCCTCCTACGCGCACGAGCAGCATAAAAATATGAAGTACAACGAGCGGCTGGAGTTCCTCGGCGACGCGGTGCTGTCGATCGTTGTCTCCGACTATATCTACAAGCACTGTCCGCATCTGCCCGAGGGCGAGCTGACCAAGCTGCGCGCCTCGCTGGTGTGTGAAAAGAGCCTGTTCGACTTTGCCAGGCAGATCGACCTCGGCGCTTATCTGCGCCTTTCTAACGGCGAACGACGCAACGGCGGCGCTAAGCGTCCGTCGATCGTGTCCGACGCGTTTGAGGCGCTGATCGCCGCGATCTATCTCGACGGCGGCATGGAAGCCGCTCAGCGGCATATTCTGCGCTTCGTGATCCCCGAGATCGAACAGCACAAAAACCGCTCCTTCAAGGATTATAAAACCAAGCTGCAGGAGATCATCCAGAAGAACCCCGGCGAGAAGCTCGAGTACCGTCTGGTGGGCTCTACCGGTCCCGACCACGATAAACACTTCAAGGTCGAGGTCCTGCTGAACAGTAATGTCATCGGCAGGGGAGGCGGCCGCTCCAAAAAAGAAGCGGAACAGCAGGCGGCGCGTGAAGCGTTGGAGCTGATGGGTTATTAAAGATATGCCCAGGCACGCGAACGTCGCTTTATTCATCCCCTTCAACGGCTGTCCGCACCGGTGCTCCTTCTGCGACCAGCGCAGTATCACCGGCAAAGCGTATCAGCCGACACCCGAGGACGTCAAGAGCGCGGTCACGACCGCTCTTGATTCTTTAAAAGAAAATTCGATCCACAGCGAGATCGCCTTTTTCGGCGGCAGCTTTACCGCGATCGACAGGCAATACATGATCTCTCTGTTAGAGGCGACCGTCCCCTTTATCGACCGCTTCAGGGGGATCCGTATCTCGACCCGTCCCGACTGTATCGACGCAGAGATATTGACGCTGTTAAAGACCTATCATGTCACGTCGATCGAGCTCGGCGCGCAGAGCATGAGCGATACGGTGCTGACGGCGAACGACCGCGGACATACCGCAGACGACGTTCGTACCGCGTCAAGGCTGATCAAAGACTTCGGCTTTGAACTCGGCTTGCAGATGATGACGGGACTGTATATGAGTACGCCCGAATCGGACGTAGAAACGGCGCGGCAGTTTATCACATTGAAGCCCGATACCGTGCGTATCTATCCGACCATCGTAATGAAAGGTACGCGCTTAGGCGACCTCTATAAAGCAGGCGTTTATCAGCCGCAGACCTTGGAGGAAGCCGTAGCGTTATGTGCCGGATTGATCCGGTTGTTTGAAGCAAAAGACGCGCGCGCCCGCGTTATCCGCGTCGGTCTGCACGACAGCGAAAGTTTGAAAGAAAACATGCTCGCGGGACCGTATCATCCCGCGTTCAAAGAGCTGTGCGAGAGCCGCATCATGCTCGAAAAAGCATATGAATTATTAAAAGAACTGCCGCAGGGATCGTATACCCTGCGTGTGAGTCCGAAAAGCCGCTCCAAGATGACCGGCAATCGTAAAGGTAATCTGATCGCCCTGAAAGAGATGGGCTATGAGATCACCGTTATGGAAGATGATACAATGTCTGATTTGGATGTTGAGATAGGGGAAGAGCCTTCCCCTTGAAACGCTAATCAATAGTTGAAACAACAGAATAAGCGTGGAAAATTGCAAAACAGCCTTCCCCTTGAGGGGAAGGTGTCGAGCGATTGAGCGAGACGGATGAGGTGGATACGTTTCCGCTCCATCTCGTTCATTGATTTATCGGAAAGGCTTCCACCTCATCCGACCTTTTCGACTCTTTAGGAGCCGAAAAGCCCACCTTCCCCTCGAGGGGAAGGCTAAATTATCCCCCAGAGGTTATATATGTTATTAAAATCTCTCGAACTGCAGGGATTCAAGACGTTTCCCGATAAAACAAAATTAAAAATCGATAAAGGCATCACCGCCATCGTGGGACCCAACGGCTCCGGCAAGTCCAATATCAGCGACGCCATCCGCTGGGTGCTGGGCGAACAGAGCGCCAAGTCTCTGCGCTGTTCCAAGATGGAGGACGTCGTCTTCAACGGCACCGACCGCCGCAAGCGTCAGGGCTACGCCGAGGTCACGCTGACCATCGACAACTCCGACCGCAGCCTGCCCTACGGCGGCGACGAGGTAGCTGTCACCCGCCGCTATTACCGCTCCGGCGAGTCCGAGTACCTCATCAACAAGGCTTCCGTCCGCTTGAAGGATATCCACGAGTTGTTCATGGATACGGGCTTAGGCAGAGACGGCTACAGCATGATCGGTCAGGGCAAGATCGATTCCATCGTCGCGTCCAAATCCGAGGACAGGCGCGAGATCTTTGAAGAAGCCGCAGGTATCTCCCGCTATCGCTACCGCAAGACCGAGGCGGAGCGCAAATTAGCGCATACCGAAGAGAATCTGCTGCGCCTGCGCGATATCGTCACCGAGCTGGAATCAAGAGTAGAGCCCCTGCGCGTCCAGTCCGAAAAGGCGAAGAAATTCCTCGAGTACAGCGCCGAAAAGCGCGGGCTGGAGATCTCCCTCTGGCTGGATACGCTCGACAAGAGCGCCGCTGTCCTGCGCGACTATGAGGACAAGATCGCCGTCGCCAAGAACCAGTATGAGGAAGCGGACGAGGCGCTGCGTACCATCGCCGCCGAGACCGAGGAGCTGTATGTCAAAAACGGTATGCTCAGCTCACAGATCGAGCAGGAGCGCAACGCCGCCGCCATGTTCGAGGCGCAGATCGCCGGCAAGAACGCCGAGATCTCGGTCGCCGAGAATGATATCCTGCATCATAAAGAGAACATCGAGCGTATCATCGGCGAGATCGATAAGGCAGAGAATTCCGCCGTCGATATCAAAAAGATCGTCGAGACCAAGCTCGCCGAGATCGACAAATTACGCGAAGAGATCCTGAGTAAGCAGAGCGACTATAACGCCGCTTCCGCAGAGCTCAACGCTATCAATAACGACGCGTCCCGCTCGAACGACGAGCTGCAGAAGCTGAGTGCGATGATCGCCTCGCTGTCCCAGCGTTTAGCGGACGTGCGCGTGACGGATATCACCGCCGCGACCGCGATCGAAGAGCTGGAGGAGCGCGCGAGGGTACTGAAAGAATCTCAGGAAACGAAACGCGCCCAGCGTGACGACCTTATTTCGATAAAAGAAAATTATGAAAAGAAGATAAAAGCCGCCGATCAAAAGATCGCCGCGCTCGGCAATTCGATCAGCGGCTTGGAAATGAAGCTGAATTCCCGCGCCGAAAAGCGTGAGGAGCTGCGCAGAACAGCCGAGAACCTGCGCCTTGACGCGGAGGAAAAATCCCGCCGCGCCAAGATATTAGCCGATCTGTCGGCGAACTTCGCGGGCTTCTACGACAGCGTCAAGATGGTGATGAAGGCGGCAAAGAAGGGCGAGTTGGGCGGTATCTGCGGACCTGTCACCACGCTGATCAAGGTGCCGTCGCAGTATAACATCGCGATGGAAGTCGCCCTCGGCGCCAAGATGCAGCACATCGTCGTCAACAACGATTCCGACGCGAAACGCGCGATCGAGCTGCTCAAAAAGCGCGACGGCGGCAGAGCGACCTTCCTGCCCATCACGACCATCAAGCCCCGTTCGCTCGACGAAAAGGGTCTGGACGACTGCTACGGCTATATCGGGATCGCCAGTGAGCTTTGCACCTGCGAGCCGAAGTACGCGAATATCCTCTCGAACCTTCTCGGACGCATCGTGATCGCCGAAGACCTTTCCGCTGCATCCGCGATCGCCAAGCGTTACGGCTACCGCTTCCAGGTCGTCACCCTCGACGGTCAGGTCATCAACGCCGGCGGTTCCTTTACCGGCGGCTCCCGCGCGAAGAATTCGGGACTGCTTGCCCGCGAGAGCGAGATCGACAAGCTGAGCAAGCAGGCGGCTCAGCTCAGCGCCAAAGCGAAAAGCGCCGCCGAAAAGCTCACCGAAGCAGAGAGCCGTTACGCCAAGGTCGAAGCCGACCTGATCGGCGCCCGCGCCGAGCTGACCAACACCCAGAACGACAGGGTGCGCCTGAGCGCAGAGTACAACGCGTGTCTGAGCGAGCTGGCAGGCGTCAGCCGCGACCTCGAGGACATCGAGCGCGAGCTGCAGGCAGGCGCGAAGAAGATCACCGAGGCGAAAGTGTCAAGAGAATTGGCGCAGAAGGATATGATCCGCTTCAACGCCGATATCGAGTCGACCGAGCTGAAGATCAAGACCATCTCCGGCACGCGCGACGAAATGGCCCAAAAGCGCGAGGAATACGCCGACAGGCTCCAGCAGCTGCGTCTGGATATCCTGAGCCTTGAGAAGGACGTCGATACCCGCAAGGCGGAGATCGAGAGCGCCGAATCGACCGGCTCCGACCAGCAGCTGCGTATCGAGGAGCTCAACCGCGAAAAACAGAATTACGATCAGAATATTTCTGGAATAGAAAATAAAATCGTCGCTCTCCGCGCCGAGATCGACGCGCTGACCGAACAGCAGAAGCTGTCGGCGGAGAACATCGAGCGCCTGAACAATGAGAAATTGGAGCTGGAGAGAAAGAGCGTGTCACTCAGACAGCTCGAGCGCGACAAGACCGCCGAGCGCGAGCATGCGTCTAACGAGTTCTCGCGTTTGGAAGAGCGCAAAGCCGGCAAGCAGAAGGAGTTCGACGACATCATCGCCAAGCTCTGGGACGAGTATGAGCTGACCCGCCATGAGGCGGAGCAGCAGGCGGTGGAGATCGCGAACCTCACGGAAGCGCGTTCCCGTCTGAGCGCCCTCAAAAACAAGATCAAAGCCCTCGGCTCCGTCAACACCGACGCGATCGAGGAATATAAAGAGGTTTCCGAGCGTTACACGTTCATGAAAACGCAGGTCGACGACGTCGAGAAATCCAAGAA
>JAFRBD010000053.1 GCA_017405065.1 Ruminococcus sp.
AAATCAGTATCTGACCGATATCTTCGATAATTATCAGGTAGTAGTGGGTATGGAAGACTTCCGTCTCCACGCGTCCTACACATGGCCTGAGGAAGAAGAGCCGACCGAGGCAGAGCCCACCGAGGCAGAGCCGACTCAGGCACAGCCCACTGAGGCACAGCCCACCGAGGCAGAGCCCACTCAGGCAGAGCCCACCGAGGCAGAGCCCACTCAGGCAGAGCCCACCGAGGCAGAGCCGACTCAGGCACAGCCCACCGAGGCACAGCCCACCGAGGCAGAGCCCACTCAGGCAGAGCCCACCGAGGCTGAACCCACTCAGCCCACCGGCAAGGCTACCGTCACCATCTACGGTCTGGACGGCGAGTCCCAGACCAAGGAGTTCAATGTTGGCGATACCTTCACCGTTTACACCACCTTGAATACCGCAAATATCGGCGATATCGGTTCTCTGAACGGTACCCAGACTTACTCCAACGCTATCCTGGCACTGGCTGACGGATTTAATCCCGAAGAGGGCGACATCCTCGATATCGAAGCGATGTTCCCGATCACCGGCAAGGCTACCGTAGCGAACGGTAAGTGGACTGTTACAGAGGAAGATCCTGCACTCGGCGCGATCTACTTCAACGCTTCCACACCTTCCGTTACTGACGGCTTCAAGTTTGACGATAATAACGATATCCTGATCAAGACCAACTACACCGTAACTGCTCCCGGTGAGGCTGAAATCAGAACCACCATGAAAACACTGGCTGTAGCGGATGAGGACCTGACCAGAATTATCGACAAGGGACAAATTGTTAAGCCCGACTTCAGACTCCATGCTTCCTTCGAATGGCCTGAGGAACAGCCCACCGAGGAACAGCCCACTGAGGCTCAGCCCACTGAGGCACAGCCCACTGAGGCTCAGCCCACTGAAGCTCAGCCCACTGAAGCTCAGCCCACTGAAGCTCAGCCCACCGAGTCTGACAAGGCTATCGTAAACATCTACGATATCTGGGGCAACCTGAATGAAACTCAGGAATTAAATATCGGCGATGAGTTCACGGTTTACACCGTACTGAACGCAAGCAGCGTCAACGACGGCAAGATCGCTTCCATCAAGGGTATTCAGACCTACACCGATTCTGTTGTAGCTCTGAAGGATGCGGTTGATGCTGAGGGCGCCATCACCGATCTTGCTAAGGTATTCCCTGTCACCGGCGATAGCTCCCTCGGCAACGCCGCAACTTCCGGCGAAATCATCTTCAACGCTTCTACTCCGAACAATGAAGATCCGTTCGTATTCAACAGCAACAGCGACGTTGTGATCGCGACTACCTACAAGGTAACCGCGGCAGGCACCGCTGATATCAAGACCGCTATCAAGATGCTGATTTCCGCTGACGAGGATCTGAACAGAATCATCGATAACGGCGAAATTCAGCCCGATACGCTCATGCCCGGTGATGATACCGTCAAGGGCGACGAGTACATGACCTTCGTTGAACCCGAGCCCAAGCCCACCGAGGCTGAACCCACTGAGGCACAGCCCACTGAGGCACAGCCCACCGAGGCACAGCCCACCGAGGCACAGCCCACTGAGGCTCAGCCCACTGAGGCTCAGCCCACTGAGGCTGACAAGGCTATCGTAAACATCTACGATATCTGGGGCAACCTGAATGAAACTCAGGAATTCAATATCGGCGATACGTTCACCGTCTACACCGTCCTGAACGCAGGCAGCGTTAACGACGGCAAGATCGCTGCCATCAGCGGTAAGCAGACCTACACCGATTCCGTTGTAGCGCTGTCAGACGAGCTTAGCGCCGAAGGCACGATCAAGAACCTGAGCGAGGTATTCCCGGTTACCGGCGATAGCTCCCTCGGCAACGCCGCATCTTCCGGCGAGATCATCTTCAACGCTTCTACGCCGAGCACTGACGACCCGTTCGTATTCAACAGCGACAGCGACGTCGTGATCAAGACGACCTATATGGTAACCGCGGCAGGCACCGCTGATATCAAGACCACCATCAAGATGCTGGCGGCAGCTGATGAGGATCTGACCAGAATTATCAATAAGGGTGAAGTACAGCCCGATACGCTTGTTCCTCCGGTTGACGAGGAGTCAAAGGGCGACGAGTACATGACCTTCACTCAGCCCGAGCCTAAGCCCACTGAGGCACAGCCCACTGAGGCTCAGCCGACCGAGGCTCAGCCGACCGAGGCTCAGCCCACCGAGGCACAGCCGACTGAGGCACAGCCCACCGAGGCACAGCCGACCGAGGCTCAGCCGACCGAGGCTCAGCCCACCGAGGCACAGCCGACTGAGGCACAGCCCACCGAGGCTCAGCCCACTGAGGCTCCCAAGGCTACCATTACCATCTACGGTCTGAACGGTCAGAAAGAGACCAAGACATTCAATGTTGGTGAAACCTTCGACGTATACACCTATCTGGATGCTTCCAATGTAGCTGACGGCGGCAAGATCGCAAACGTCAACGCATCTCAGACCTTCTCCGACGATCTGCTGGATCTCGTAGGCACTCCCGCTTATCCTGTCCTGAACAAGGACGGCGACAACGTAGTCGACAACACTGAGACTCCCGGCGTGATCAAGTATCTTGCTTCCACTCCGAGCACTGACGAGCCGTTCGTATTCAACAGCCCCGACGACGTCCTGATCAAGACGACCTACACCGTAACCGCTCCCGGCGAAGGTGAGATCAAGAACGCGATCAAGACCATGGCTGCTGCGGATGAAGACATCACCCCGATCATCAAGAACGGTGTGCATGTAGATGAGAACGGCGATCCTGTTGATCCGGAAGATCCCGATCAGCAGATCAAGGCTGAAGCGAGCTTCGATGAGCGTCCTTACACTCCGGATCCCACCGAGGCACAGCCCACTGAGGGACAGCCGACCGAGGCACAGCCCACTGAGGGACAGCCCACTGAGGGACAGCCGACCGAGGCTCAGCCCACTGAGGGACAGCCGACTGAGGCTCAGCCCACTGAGGGACAGCCGACCGAGGCTCAGCCCACTGAGGAACAGCCCACTGAGGCAGAGCAGCCCACTGAGGAGCAGCCCACTGAGGCAGAGCAGCCCACTGAGGCAGAGCAGCCCACCGAGGCAGAGCAGCCCACCGAGGCTGAGCAGCCGACCACTCCGATTTCCGGCGACAAGGTCTACATCAATGCTGACGGTAACCTCTATGAGGTAGAGCCCGGTTCCGATCATACCTACACCTTCTATCTCACCAATGCAGGCACCATCTGCGGTATCGATGCGGTCACCACTTGGGATACTCCCGAGATCTCCATTGTCGGCGATCCCACCTTCCCGAACCTCAACGGCATCGCTGATATCGAGAATCCCGATGAAAACAGCAATGTAGTTTACAAGCATGCGGCAGTAGTTGACGCTGACGGCAACCCGCTCAACGAAGACCAGATCGCGTTCAATTACACCAATGCTGACGGCGCTGACTTCAGCGGCGACAAGGCCCCGGTCATCGAGTTCACCATCCATGTTGATGAGAACGCTAAGCCCGGCATCTACTACATCTCCACCAACATCAAGACCTTAGAGGGTCTGGACGAAGAGAAGCAGATCTTCGAAGACACCGATATCGTCGATCCTCCCGTTGAGAGAAACGGCGAGCTCGACGGTCAGCCCGGTACCCCGGTCAAGACAGCTTATACAGCGGATGAGCAGACCTACCAGCTGAAGACTCTGGAAGACAAGACCTTCACCGTCAACGCTACCGGTGACGCCGACGATTCCAAGACTTACGGCAAGTTCAGATCTCTCTGGATCGACCTGAAGGGCGACGGTAACTATACAAAGGTCGACTACACCAATTACACCAAGGCTTCCGGTTCCCTCAAGCTGACACTCAAGCCTGAGTACATGGAGACCCTTGCAGTCGGCGACTATAACCTCAAGTTCGTCTTCTCCGACGGCGAGGCGATCGGCGTCCTGCACGTAGTTGATGCAGTTGCACCCACTAAGCCCGTTCTCGAGCCGACAACCGCTCCGACTACTCCCAAGCCTGCTGCGACCACACCCGGTTCCAGCACCGGTGACACCAAGACTACTACGAACAGCTCCGCTGTTCAGACCGGTTCACCTGAGATCGCGATCTTCTTCGTGATCATCCTCGTGATGGCTGCAGGTATCATCCTCTTCACCAAGAAGAGAAAGAACGAAGACTAATCATTCGGTTTGATTCTCCAAACTAAACATTTGCGAACCCCCCTTCCCGGTGAAGGGGGGTTCGTGTTTGCAGCAGATAATGTGTAAAAGAGCGACTGTTAACAATTTATTTATTGAATTATGTTTTTAGATGTATTATAATACAACTGTATTGAAAACAAATACCGATCCCGCAAGCGGATCCGGTATGAAAGGACGTAATAATGATGAAGAAGTTGATTTCCGTTTTGTGTGTACTGGCTATGGTGATCGGCGTCGCGGCTGTATCTGCCGTCAGCGCCAACGGCGCGGTCGACGCGGCTAAGACCATGGTAGAAGTCAAGAACGGTCAGGACGTGACCTACCGCCTCAAGCTCGGCGGCGTTGAATCCAAAGTCATCGGCAGCGAGTTTTCCGTTTACTACGATCCTGCTGTGCTCGAGGTTGTTTCGGTACTCGATTTCAATGATCATGATCAGGAAAACTGGGACGGCAACTGGCTTGCCAATCCTAATATCGACGGCGAAGTAGTCGGTAACTTCTCGATTCTTCGCGGCGTGAAGTTTAACGAGACGCGCAGCTTTATCACCGTCAAATTCAAGGCAAAAGCGAACGCTACTACTGATATCAGCTACTTTATCCGCTATCTGTATGATTACAAGATCTTCCTGGATGATGCGATGAAGAATAAAACACAGCCCCAGATCACTGACTTTAAGTTCACCTGCGACGTAACGGTAGACGGCGACCCGGTTCTGGAGGACGCCCAGCCTGAGCTGAATGTCGACGTTCCGCAGGATAAGGGCAATTTTATCAATTCCGTCACCGGCGACAGCAATGATACAGACGTCGATATCGCCGGCGTTGTTGCCAATAAGGAAAAAGCAGTGACAGCCTACGATTATTCCAAGAGCGTTGTTTACGATTCGGCTGAAGAGGACAGCATCCTCTACGGCGACAGTGAATCAGGCGACGTAGACGCAAACGACTCTGCCGGAAACGACGGCGGTTCCGGCAACGTAGGCAGCGTATCCGGCGACTCCGGCAGCGGTTCCGGCAGCGGCTCAGGCTCCGGCTCCGGCAGCCCTGCTCCCGAAGCAGCCGCGACCCTGCCCGCTAAAACAGCGGAGGGCTACTATATTACCGCTACCGATGCCGACGGAAATGCTGCGGCAACTGTCGACGAGGCTCACTACGCTACCCCGACTTCTGCGGGTACGAATAAGGGCGGTTCTTCTCCCGTCCTTTGGATCGTGATCGTTCTGGTAGTTCTTGCCGGCGGCGGTGCGATTGCGTATTTTTACATGAAGAAAAAGAAGACCGGCGCTCCGTCGATCGACGTTCCTGCCGAGGAACCTTCAAAGACTCCCGAGAATAAAGAATAAGATCGATCGAGGCTGACTCTCTGAGCCGGCCTCTTTTGACATGAGGAGGATCATATGAAAAAGATCATCAGTGTCACGGGCGCCTTGCTTATGCTCGCGCTGACCGTTCTGCCGCTCGCGGTAAATGCTGCCGGCAGCGCGCCTGCTGCCTTGCCCCCTGACGGCGAGGTAGCCGCCGACGGCATCAATACCAACGTCGTTACGGCTTGGATCATTGCGGTAAGCGCGGTCGTTTTCTGCGCGATCATTACCGCGACCTTTATTCTCGCAAAGAAAAATAAGGGCAATCAATAGCGAAGGCTTCTTTATACTCTTTCCACAAACCCAAATGGAAAATACTGCATGTTTATCCGCAATCTACTAAAGTATTTGTTCATGTTGTAGCAAATTAAAAAATGATTTTTGTATACTTTTGTAGAGCTAATTATTGAAAAAATATTGCAAAAATCCGACTTTTGCGCTATAATATATGATACTAAGGAAGAGTGTAAACTCTCTTTCTCTAAACTTAGTAATTTGATTACGGAGGAGATTATTATGTTCAAAAAGATTTTGAGCCTGGCGCTTGTCGCTATGCTGCTCATGAGCCTGGTCGCTATCGGCGCTTCCGCGGCTCAGGTCGAGGTTGCCGACGAGGCTGCCGCGGCTGACGACGTCGCTTCTCAGGGCGCTGAGGCTGACGTTGCTTCTACCGGCGCCGGTATGGTTTATTTTGATGCTTCTTCCTGCGGTTGGGAAGGCGCGAGTTCTATCCTGTTCTATATCTCTGATATCAAGAACGGCGAGCTTGCTGCATGGGGTTCCAAGAAGAAACTCGGCGGTACCTCTAACGACGGCGGTAAGACTTGGGAATTCGACGCAGCCGGCTTAGGCGTGACCGATGGCAATGTCTACATCATCATTTTCAACAACTATGACACCAGCGCTGAGACTTATCAGCTTCTGATGGATACTTCCTGCTTCGGTGATACCGCTTCTGCGGATCCCAACAAGATGATCGAGAATCCGGTCGACTCCAACAAGAAGAGTATGGAAGCAAGATGGAACAGCGGTAAGCTCGGTCCCCGTCTCCAGATCTCTTCGATCGGTAACATCGTCGGCGATACCATTCCTTCCAACACTACCGCCTATGAGATGTTCGTTCTGTTCCTTTCTTCCAAGGGCAACGACGGTCTTGAGAACGCGCTGAAGTTCAACGGCAAGGACGTTAAGACTACGATCGACGAGGTCGCAAAGGCTCTGGGTCTGTCTCAGGACGAAGTCAACAAGGCGATCATCGAGGCAAGAGATACCGGTAACCCCTCTACCGGCGACAAGCAGGATTGGACAAAGGACTATCCTGTTGACGAAGGCTCCGGCGGTGGCGGCGGTTCCACCAGCAGCACCTCCGGCGGCTCCACCAGCAGCACTTCCGGCGGCGGTTCTACCTCCGGCGGCGGCAGCGGCTCTTCTACTACCAAGAGCGGTTCCGCTTCCAACACCCAGACCGGTCAGGAAGAGACCATTCTCTTCATTATGCTCGGCGTAATGGTACTGGCTGCAGGCGTTATCTTCTTCGTTCGCAAGAAGGAGCGCGCTTAATCTCCTTTGATTAAGTAAATATAAACGTTTGACCCCGCTTCGGCGGGGTCTTTTGTTATGCTATCCAAACTAAAGCCTTCCCCTTGATGGGGGAAGGTGTCACCGTAAAGAGACGGATGAGGTGAAAGCTTTTCTGCTGACAGCCGTTCACCGCGAAGCATATGCAGTCCATTCAATCATCCTGCAACAAAAAAGCTCTGTCCCAGAGACGAATCTCATGACCCAGAGCTTGATCTGTATTCAATTGACGTAGGTTAAGGTAACGGGAATCATAATTTTTTCAGCATCATAATCGTTTTTTCCAACTGTTCCGCGCTGCCGTCGTTTTTGCATATCAGCCAGTATTGCACGTCATCAGCCGTAAAGAGGACGCTTTTGAAACCTTTCCATTCGCCTTTCACAGAAATGCTTTCAATGTCTTTGACCGGAACGTCAAACTGCCGGGTACTGCAGTCGTTACCGTAGACAACAATGCCGTTACCCTTGAATCTCCGTTCATAAAGGACATATGACGACGACATATTATAGATAGTTTTTGTGCTCAGTTTGATAATGATTATCAGGAGAATAAAGAATACAACGAAGAGCAATACTGCCAAAACGCCGTTGCCCGAAAACAAAGCCCACATCAATAAGATGAAATCTATGATGGCGATTCCGATAACCGCATATTTTGAGGTATTGCTTTCGGGGATGTATTCATACTCGCAGAAATATTTGCCGTTAGGATTCTGCTTGTTGCTGACGGCTTTTTTACTCTCTTCCACAAGATTTCTGAAACGCTGATCCGTCACTTTGCCTTTGGTTTCCTTGACAAGGTTGCGGAA
>JAFRBD010000054.1 GCA_017405065.1 Ruminococcus sp.
CTCTGTCCGACAGGCGCGTTGACCGAGCGCTCCATGCTCAAAAAGCAGGTGCCGCTCAACGAAGAATACACCGAAGAATTCATCGAGATAGACGGACAGCAAGCGTCCGTTCTGGTATCGAGATACAACGGAAAAATCATCCGTGTCATCCCGAACGATGAGATCAGCAGAAACGCCGGACTCAGCCGGGAAAAGCTGATCGATCTGTTAACAGAATAAAATGAATACAAAAGGTAAAGGGGTTGGCGTCAAGCCAACCCCTGATTCTTTTTTAATAACATATCTCATACCCGATATAGCTCGCGATAACCGGCTGAGAAATCCGACCCTCCGCGTCGCGTACCGTGATCTCGGCACGCATCACATCAGATTTTTCCCCTGCTGACGGCTTAGGCACATACTTTGAGAACATCCCGATCAGATTGATCTCATTTTCACCGATAAAACCGGTCGTGTATCTGCTCGGAGCCGGCTCAGGCGTGATTTCACCATCCGACGAGATGCACAGCGGACTCAGGTCGTCGTAATACAGCGTATATTGATACTGATACGGCGCCGTACCTCCTGCTGCATGAACCGTCATGACACTGTCACCGGAGCTGCGGTAATCCTCGTCATAAAACACCGCGCCCATAACTGCAGGACTGCCGTCCTCGGGCAGCTTTTCGACTTTTACCCTGCGCGTACTTGTCGTATGTTGTCCGTAATTACATTCCGCATCGCAGGTGATCACGTGTTCACCCTCTTCCAAAAAGGTAAGGGGGATACCCTTGTTTATATCATAATCCTTCGCCCCGACCTCATATACCGTTTCACCGTTGACACTGAGCGAATATCGCCGCGGACCGCCGTACGCCTTTGGATAGAAGGTCACCGGTACGCCGATATAACATACGTCCGCGGTAAAGTAATGATCGGCGATCGAGATCTCACAGTCGGCGTGGAAGGAGGTAAACCCAACGACATAATCGGTGATCAGCGCACCGGTAAAGAGCCCCGGCAATCCGGCGAGTTCCCGCTGGATCACAGTCGAATCGAGGATCGTCATCTCTTTGTCGCCGTCAGCGTCGCTCAACGCCTCCTGCAATTCAGTCGGTTTCTGCAGTTTTGCCAAAAAGCGCGCGATCAGCGTCGCGTCGATCACGGTAACATTGTTATCCCTGTCAACATCACCGACCTTCAGCGGCAGCGCCATCACAGCTCCTGCCTGAACCGTACAGATAATCGAAAGGATCACGACCAGAGCGATCGCCGTGACTTTTCCGAACAACCCTTTCATAACCTCATCTCCTTACTTCTGTCATTATCATACTATAGATTCACCCTATTTGTAAAGTCCGAATCCGAACGGAATGCCCTTTCTTCTTTCACAGCATTAACGCGCTGATGATTTTGCAATCTACGACCTGCACCGCTGCAAAATGCATCGAAACAATCTGTATATAGTGACGAAAACAGCATGATTATGAGCAATCAGAAAAATGCACCGTCCTCATTGACATGTTCGGCACTTTTGTGGTAACATGATAAAGTGTTATATTAACCGAAACATGTCAGGAAGGATTATACTATGGCTGACAATCGTGATAAGCGCAAAAGATTATCACCTGATGACAGAAAAGGCGGTCTTGACGCGCTCTCATCGAAAAAACCAAAGATAGCCGATAAGGTTGCGGTATCCGAAGCGGATCAAGCGGCGGAGAAAGCGAAAAGCACCGCGCGTACGGACGCGGCAGACGATCTGGTAGATCAGATCCTCGCCGAGTCCTCCGACCGCAAGCAGGCTGACGCACCCGTCAATGAGCGTCCGAAAAGCACGTGGCAGACAAGAACCGCCGATCCCGCCGACAGCCGCCGACATACCCGCAAGGAATATGACGCCAAAAAGGGCGAGCATATCCAAAAGAAAAGCCCCAAAGCGTTCATCATCATCCTGATCGTTCTCCTCCTCGCGGGCGTCGGCATATTCGCGCTGGTGCATTTCGTCATCGCGCCGAATACGGCAAAGCCCGCCGATACGCCCACAGAGGCTCCGGCTCCTACACAGGCGGTCACGGCAGCTACCAAGGATGAAGTCGATCCGACCGCGCCGACAGAATCGGAATATGAATCCGCCGCGAACGCAACGCTCAAAAAGATGTCCCGCCGCGAAAAGATCTGTCAGCTCTTTATCGTCACCCCCGAGGTTCTGACCGACGAGCCGCTGGTCACCGAGGCAGGCGATCGGGTCAAAAGCTCTCTTGAAGACTTTCCCGTCGGCGGCGTGCTGTTCTCTCCGCGCAACTTCTCAGGCGACGAACAAGCTCAGAAGCTGATCGCCGACACCCAATCCTACGCAAAGCTCCCGCTGTTCATCGCGGTAGATGACGACGGCATGATCACGCTGCCCGATACCGCGCAGAGCGGACCTCAGGGCGGACCAGAGGGTGGTCCCGAAGGAGGTCCCCAAGGCGGTCCTCAGGGAGGACCCCAAAGCGGCAATGCTCCGTCGACCGACAGCGACGCCACCCCCGAGAGCGCCTACAGCAATGCGCTCGACGTTTCCGAAGCAAAGCACGAGATCGGCTTCAATCTCGACTTCTCCCTCATCGCGGATATCAGCGAGGCGATCGACGGCGACGATCCCGACTTCACTGTCGATACTGTCGGCGAGCTGGTCAGCTCCGCCGTCAAGGGCTACAAAGAAGGCGGCGTCATCCCCTCGATCAAATACTTCCCCGGTCAGGAGACCCACAGCGAAAACGCACAGACCGAGGGCTATCCCCACCTGCGCCGTTCGCTCGAGGAGATAGAAGCGAACGATCTCCTCCCCTTCCGCTCCGGCATAAAAGAAGGCGTAGACGTCATCGTCATTGACCACGTGATCGTCGACGAGCTTGATGCGGATACCCCCGCGACCCTCAGCGGGAAAGTCGTCCCTCAGCTCCTGCGCGACAAGATCGGTTTCAAAGGCGTCACGGTCAGCGACAACATGAGCGCCGACGTCATCAAAGAAAAGGTTGACGACAGAGAAATCGTAAAAGGCATTTTTGCAGCGGATATCGACATGATCCTCAATCCCGACAGCATGAGTAGTTATATCACGGCGATCGAAGGCGCTCTCGACAAGGGCGAGATCACCGAAGAACAACTCGACGCAAAGGTCAGGCGCATCCTCACCCTCAAGTACAAGAGCGGCGTCTTTCCGGAAGAGGATGAATAAACCCAACAAGCGCAAAAGCAGCCGACCGTCCGAAAGGGCGGTCGGCTTTTTCAGCAGATATGTATTCTTCTGCCAAGTCTTACGCTTTCCCAAAAGGGAAGGCTTTTGTTTGGTATCTCCCTTCGGCCGATAATCTTTATTCCTCAGTCACCGATTATATCATGTCGGTGATTATTGCCGCATGATTATTTGACGCAATTCCCTCCGACAACAAAAGGCGGCTCTTATGAGCCGCCTTACTGACGTTTATTCTTCTTATCAGGAATTAAAGATCGACATGATGTCGTAGAACGAATCGTCATCGTCGGTGGAATCCACCTCGACCGCAGGAGCGGGAGCGGAAGGAGCCGCAAGCGGATCGGGAGCGGTCACGGGGTTGGAAACGGGAGAGGAACTGGGGAACGCGCCGGAATTATCGGTCGTGCCGCCGCAGCCGGTAGCGATAACGGTCACGCTGATCTCGTCCTTCATATCCTCGTCGATCACAGCACCCCAGATGATATTCGCATCGGGAGCAGCCTTCTGCTGAACCATGGTGGAAGCCGCGTCGATATCCTCGAGAGTGCTGTCGGGAGAAGCGGTGAGGTTGATGATCACGCCGGTAGCGCCGTCGATCGAGGTCTCGAGCAGAGCGGAGCTGATCGCCATTTCAGCGGCGACAGCCGCCTTGTCCTTACCGGTAGCCTTGCCGATACCCATGTGAGCAAAGCCCGCGTCGCGCATGATCGCGGAAACATCGGCGAAGTCGAGGTTGACAAGACCGGGTACAACGATCAGGTCGGAGATGCTCTGTACGCCCTGACGGAGTACATCGTCGGCGATCAGGAAGGCGTTCTGTAAGGTGATGGTCTGGTCGGAAACGTGCTTTAAGCGCTCGTTGGGCACGATGATCAGGGAGTCAACGCAGGCGGACAGCTCCGCGATGCCCTGCTCTGCCTGTGCCATACGCTTCTTTCCTTCAAAAGCAAAGGGCTTGGTCACGACCGCTACGGTCAGAATGCCCATATCCTTGGCGATCTTTGCTACGATGGGAGCAGCGCCCGTGCCGGTGCCGCCGCCCATACCGGCGGTAATGAATACCATATCGGTGTCCTTGAGGATCGCCGCGATCTCTTCGCGGTTCTCTTCTGCTGCAGCCTGTCCGACACTGGGCATAGAGCCGGCGCCCTTGCCGCGGGTAGCCTTCTCACCGATCTGGATCTTTTCATTCGCCTGAGAATAGCGCAGGACATGCTCGTCCGTATTCACAGCGATAAATTCTACATTCTTGACGTCCATCTTGATCATGCGGTTGACTGCGTTTCCGCCGCCTCCGCCGACGCCTATCACCTTGATTACCGGCAGACCACTGGCAGGGTTCTTTTCCAATTCAAAAGCCATTTTATATCCTCCTTGTCATATGAATGAGAGTCGATAGACTTCCATGCATATTAAACGCATTATTTTTCTTCTATCATATTATAACTTAACACATATCGATGATAAATTCAATCATTTTCTGAACTTTTTTCAAAAAATTGATAAATTTTCACAGGGAATGACCGGTATTATGCGCTATTCATAGTAACCATAACCAGCATCCCAGCTCCAATCGTCGCTGTAGCCGTCGGCATAGTAGCTGTCGTCGTTCCATTCATCGGTCCATTCGCCGCTCCATTCCTCTCCGGAACCGTCGCCCGAAGCCGCCTCGGTGGGCTTTTCGGAAGGCTTGACCTCGGTGGGATGGATCGACTGCTCGTTGAAATAGGAGCGCTTGGTGGAGTTGCAGCGGGACACATCGAGCACGCCCGTAACAGTACCCGTCTGGTTCTTGTCCAGGTTTTCCTTGATAATGGTCATCGCGGTACGCACCTTATAGTCCAGATCCTCGGGGATGCCGAGCTTGACCTTGATGCGGTCATCGTAGGTAAAGGAGATATTCGCCATATTGGTAGCGTCGATCTCGGTGATACCCTGATAGCCGTTGTCCGTAAAAGTCTGGGTGATGCTGCGGATCATTTCGACCACCGTCTCATCCTCGTAGCTGACGTAGTCGCCGACAGCGCCCGACGTGAGCGTGGGCCCGATAAAGATCGGCAGATCGTACGCGGAGGGATCCGAGACCTGATTCAGGATACGGCCGTTCGTACTGATGACCAGATAGTCCGAACCGCTGAGCTTCACCAGATAACCCTCATCCGCCTCTTCCACGGCGATACGGATGGTATCGGGGATCTTGAAGCTGACGTTTGCCTCCTCCACATAGGGGAAGGTCTTTTTCAGACGATTTTCGGCAGGGGATTTCGGCGCGAGGAAGATATTCTCACCTTTGCTGATACCGCAGGCGTCGATGATCTCTTCCTCCGAATATCGGGTCACGCCCGTGATCTCATATGCCTGAGTCTTGAACAGTACCGTCAGCGACAAAACCACGCCGACGATCAGCACGACGGCGATGATCGCGCCGTAGCTGAGGATGCGGATGATCTTGCGCTGCAGCGGGGATTTCGGCTTGCGCTTTTCCTGCTTTTTGGATTTCTTTTTAGCTTGCTTGGCTTTTTTATCCTCACGCGAATGATCGCGTCGTCTGCTCTGCGCGCTTTCGTCGGAATAGAAATCATTGGTATCGTCGGAAAACTCGCTGAGCATGTCCTCATCGTCCCGCATCGGTTCGACGGGGCGGCGGGACGGGCGGGTCTTTTTCTTCTTATCCTTACTGTTTTTCTTTTTCTTCTCAAATCTGCGCGTATTGCGCTCATCCGGATAGTCGTCGTACGGTTCTTCGTCGCGAACCGGTTCGGAGGGTCTGCGAGGTCGGCGCTTGGGAGACGGTTCTTCAAAATCACGGAAGTCGATTTCATCGGTATAACCGTTGGAGAAATCGTCATAGGGCATTTCGTCGTCCCGTGTCGGCTCTGCCGGCCGCGGACGGCGGCGCTGTTCTTCACGCGCGGAATTGCGCCCGCTCTTTTTGCGCTTTTTATCCGATTTTCTCGCCATAATAACCCTCCTTTCTTTTTGGGTGAACAGTAAATGACTAATGGTGAATGGCAGATGGAGGGCTTCGCCCTTACCCTAATACAGTGGAATCCAAAACGCGTCAGCGTTTCCAGACGCCATTCACTATTCATTGTTCACGAAATCTATATCTTCTTCACATCCGCGCCCAGAGAACTGAGCGCCAGCTCAAAGTCCTCATAGCCGCGTTCGAGGTATTCGATGCCGTTGATCTCGCTTTGTCCCCTCGCGCATAAGGCGGCAACCACCAAAGCGGCGGCGCCGCGCAGATCCTGCGCGCGGACGTTGGCGCAAAGCAATCTTTTCACGCCGTCTACCACTGCGACCTTGCCCTCTACGCGGATATCCGCGCCGAGGCGGCACAGCTCGCTGACATGGCTGTAACGGCTCAAAAACATGTTCTCTACAAACACCGTCATTCCGTCGGCGACAGCCGCCATGCTCATCACGGGCGCCTGGGCGTCGGTAGGAAAGCCCGGATACGGCATCGTGCGTATCAGCTTGGGGCTTTTCAATCGGTATGGGGCGCTGAAACGAACGGTGTTTTCTTTGACGGTGATCTCACATCCGCTGTCACGGAATACGGGAAACACCGATTCGAGATGAGAAGGGATCACGCCCTTCAATGTGATATCGGAACCCGTGACCGCTGCGGCTGACATCATCGTCGCCGCTACGATGCGGTCGGGGATCATCGCGTGCACAGCGGGATAAAGGCGCTCGACGCCGTCGATGACGACCGTGCTCTCCCCCGCGCCGCGGACACACGCGCCGCAGCTGTTCAGAAAATCCGCAAGATCGACGATCTCCGGCTCCCGCGCCGCGTTGCTGATCACGGTGGTACCGTTTGCCAATGCCGCCGCGATCATGATGTTCTCGGTCGCGCCTACCGACGGGATCGGCAGGGAAATATTCGCGCCGTGAAGCTCATCCTCCACGTAGCAGTCAAGCTCTCCGTGCTCTTCGGATATCACGACCCCCATCTCACGCAGAGCGTCAAGATGCAGATCGATCGGTCTGGGGCCGAGCTCGCAGCCGCCGGGGAACGACATCCGCACGCGTGTCAGCCGTGCGATCATCGCCCCGAGGAAAATAATGGAGGAACGCATCCGGTGCATCAGCTCTGAGGGGATCTCAAAGCGATCCACACTTTCGGTATCGACGATCACGGTACTGCCCTCGCGGCGCGCGGAGCAGCCTATGTAACGCAGGATCGTCAGCGAAGCCTCCACATCGCTCAGCCGGGGACAGTTGTGCAAAACACATTCTCCGCGGCACAGCAGCGTCGCCGCCAAAATCGGCAGGGCGCTGTTTTTGGAGCCCTGCGGCTGTACCTCTCCCGATAATCTTCTCCCGCCGTCTACCACAAATACCGACACACCCAACACCCTTTCAAAGACTCTATGCCTTTTATTCTATGATAGAAAGGATGGAAAGGTGACTGTTGAGTTAGGAATTAGGAATCGACAGTGGACGCGCTGTCCGCACCTGATTTGTAAGCTGAGTCAGATAAAAATACAAATCAAAACACGAAGTGTTTCCCTTAATTCATCATTCCTGATTCCTCATTCCTAATTCTCAGAAAGGACTTCCTTAACGGTCTGATAAATACGCTCATTTGCGTCGGTGATCGCCATTTGCTGGGCGTTTTTGCGGTATTCCTCCAGAACACTCCTGTCGGTCAGCATGCTGTCGACGGTCTCGATCAGCAGCTCGCCGGACAAATCCGCCTGCTCGATCAGCTTGGCGGCTTTTTTATTCACCATCGACATCGCGTTGTGGTACTGGTGGTTCTCCGCGACAAACGGAGAGGGGATCAGCACCGCTGGTCTGCCCTTCGCCTGGATCTCCGACAAAGTGATCGCGCCCGCGCGGGATACGACCAGATCGCAGGCGGCGAGACAGTCGTTCATGTTATCGATATACTGACGGACGTCGAGGTTATCGCATTTCTGTAGATCAACGCCCTTGGATCTCAGCAGCTCGGGCATCCATGTGCCCTGCTGACCGTAGGCGTGGATGTGATAGTATTTTTTGTCCTTCGCGGAACGGGCAATCAGCTCCGCCATGGATTTGTTGATACATTCTGCGCCGAGCGATCCGCCGAAGGACAGGATGATCGGCTTGCTGTCGTCCAGTCCGAGCTTCGCCTTTGCCTCATCGTGCTTGGTCGCAAGGATCGAGGGACGGATCGGATTGCCCGTCAGGACAAAGCTCGCCTTGTCCGTAAAGCGGCTTTTGGCGTCCTCGTTGGCGAGCATCACGCGGTTCACGGATTTTGCCAGCATTTTATTGGTCACGCCGGGATAGGCGTTCTGTTCATGGATCACGGTCTTATAGCCGAGGTTGCACGCGGCGAGGATGACCGGACCGCTGACGTAGCCGCCGGTACCGATGCAGATATCGGGATCGAACGCCTTGATGATCTGCTTCGCTTTGGCGCGCGATTCAAATGAATAATAGACCGTTTTGATGTTGTGGACGGTGTTCTTCGGCGACAGACTGCGCTTAAAGCCGGTGATCACGACGGATTCGATCGGGAAGCCCGCCTGCTTGACCAAACGCTGCTCCATGCCGTCGCGGTTGCCGATAAAGAGGAACTCCGTATCCGGCTCCTTTTCTTTGATATAGCCCGCGATCGCTAAGGCGGGATTGATGTGCCCGGCGGTACCGCCGCCGGCGAGTAATACTTTCATGATAAAACTCCGTTTTATTTAATTAGGAATTTGGAATGAGGAATGAGGAATTAAAGGAAACGCTGACGCGTTTTTGTTTTGCAGTACGTTTGAGTGTAATTGATCAATAGGGTGAGAGCGGAGCCCTCCGTCAATTCCTAACTCCTAATTCCTAATTCCTAACTCCTAACTCTTTTCTATATTTGACGTTCTGGATACCGAGAGGATAACGCCCATCTCGAACAACAGCGTCAGCAGCGAGGAGCCGCCGTAGCTGAAGAACGGCAGGGAGATACCCGTGTTCGGCAGCCAGTCCGTGATGACCAATATATTCAGTACGACCTGCAAGCCGATATGACACGTCAGACCGATACCGAGCAGCTTGCCGAAGCGGTCGCGCGCGCGCAGGGAGATGATAACGCCGCGCCATACCAGCAGCGCGAATATCAGCAGGATCAGCACCGCTCCGACCAAGCCCAGCTCCTCGCAGACGATCGCGAAAATAAAGTCGTTCTGCGGTTCGGGCAGGTAGAGGTATTTTTGCCGGCTCTGACCGAGTCCCAGTCCGAACAGACCGCCCGAACCGATCGCGTAGAGGCTGTTGCGCGTCTGCCATGTGCTGTTCCACATATCGCGGTCGAGATCCTCGTTCAGCGCCTGACCCCAGCCGTCCATACGCTCCATCGCATAGGTCAGCATACCGGTGACCCAGAGCAGGAGGATCAGAACCGCCAGCACCGCAGCGCCGATCGCCAGCCACTTGATCTTGATGCCCGAAACAAACATCATGACGACCGTCAGGATGCCGATGATAACGATACAGGAGTAATGCGGCTCAAAGAGCAGCAGGAGCGCGGTAGACAGAAAGACTGCCGCGCCCGGCAGAACGCCGAACTTGAGCGTATCCATACGGTCATAGTAAAGACTGCCCCAATGCGCCATAAAGAGGATGATCGCGAATTTACTGATCTCCGACGCCTGGATACCGAACATACCGACGCCGATCCATCGGTGGACGCCGCCCTCCTGGGACGGCAGCACCAGTACCAGCAGCAGGGCAAAATAACTGACGCCCAGAATGATTGCGGCAAAGCGGTGGTAATAGTGATAATCAACAAAGGAGACCGCGATCATGATCGCCAGACCGACCAGCGCAAAGATCAGCTGTCGCTTGAGATAGTAATAACTGTCGCCGATCTCATAATAAGCGACGGGGTAGCTTGCCGAGAACATCATCGTAATGCCGATGGCAAGCAGTACGAATATCAAAAGAATAAAAGGAATATCGATGCCTTTTCCGATATTGACCAGTGAGAAATTGAACTTGCGTCTGCCTTTTTTGGACGAGGCATGACGCTCACGCTCATAATCCCGCACCCTGCGGCGCGAGGTATTTTCGATTGTCGACATATGCCGTGTCCTTTCGTATATAATAGCCTTTCCACTTGAGGCAACTCTCTTGTCATTGACACAGTTTGATATAAGAGAAAGGTGCAGTCCCTCTTTGTGGGATTGCCACAGCCTGCAGCTTATCAGCGGCACCTCCCAAAGGGAGGTTATGGGCTTCGCAATGACAGTTTGTTCTTAAGTCGTTGACACCGTCTCAAAGGGGAAGGCGTTTTAACCGAACATCACCATCAGCAGTGCGCCGAGGCCGCAAAGGGCGGTAAAGCCCGAGAAAACGCATACGATCTTCATTTCCGACCAGCCGCACATCTCAAAATGGTGGTGGATCGGCGACATCTTGAACAGACGCTTGCCGTGGGTGAGCTTGAAGTAGCTGACCTGCAGGACGACCGAGAACATCTCGATCAGGTAGGTCAGCGCGATCAGGATCAATAACAAATGCATATCCATCGCGAACGCGATCGAGCAGACCATCGCCCCGAGGAAGAGCGAGCCTGTGTCGCCCATAAAGCACTTCGCGGGGTGGAAGTTCCAGATCAAAAAGCCCAGACATCCGCCCGCCGCGGCAGCCGCGTACAGCACGTTGGCGGTATGATCGCCCAGTACGTTGGCGATCAGCATCATGAACAGGCAGGCAAAGAAGGTGATGGAGCCTGCCAGACCGTCGATACCGTCCGTGAGGTTGACCGCGTTCACGATACCGACCAATACGATCGCCATGACGATATAATAGAAGAAACCGAGGTCTTTATAGCCGACAAACGGAATGAGTATCTCGGTATTGTCCTTGCAGAGATACATGACAAACAGGTAGATCGCCGCCGCGAGGAACTGGAGCACCAGCTTCTGGATCGCGGTCAGACCGAGATTGCGCTTTTTGACGACCTTAACATAGTCGTCGATGAAGCCGATACCGCCGTTCATCAGCGCAAACAGCAGACCCGCGAACACAAAGCGGCTGACGGAATCCAGACCGTGACCGATCGCGTACAGCAGTACGCCCGCCGTCGTCGCGACCACGATACCGATGACGAACATAATACCGCCCATCGTAGGGGTGCCCTGCTTGTTTTTATGCCAGTTGGGTCCGATATCCAGTATCGTCTGGCCGAAATTCAGTTTGTGGAGGAAAGGGATCAGATACTTTCCGATGATCGCGGTAACGGCAAAGGATACCGCCGCTACGCCGAATGCCCATATACCGGTTTCCATGGTTTCACCTCATTTTGGTATTTTTCTCGTTCTGTATTCAAATAGGAATCGGGTGCGGGCAAAGCCCGCCCTCAACTTTTCACTATTCACTGTTAATATTCACTAATCGGCGATACCGCCGCTGCTGAAGGTAACGGTAATGACCGTACCGGGAGCGACCTCGGTGCCCTCGGGAATGCTCTGCGCGGAGGAAGTGCTGTCGGAGGACGATACCGTACCGGTCACGCTGACGTTCAGACCGTAGGACGACGCGATGTCGTTGACTTCGGATACGCCGAAGCCGACCAGATTCGGCACAGTCGCCTTCTCAGATTTACTGTTCTCATCCGTGTACAGGACGATGGTGCCGCCTGTCGGGATCGCCGCGCCGGTCATCGGGTTCTGGGTCAGGACAGTCGCGCCTTCGCCCTTGACCGTGACGCTGAAGCCGTCCTGTTCCGCCGCCGCCGTCGCGTCCTCGACGCTCATGCCGGTGTAGGAGCCTGCCGCGGTATCGATGTTGCTCGCCTCTTCGTCGGTATACTGAGCGACGACCTCGAGATAAGGCAGGACCTCGCTCATGATCTCGGCAAATACCGGAGCCGCTACCGCGGAGCCGTAGTAATTGCCGCCTAAAGGCGCGTCGAAGAAGACCAGCGCCGCGTACTGCGGGTTGTTCGCGGGAGCAAAGCCGCAGAAGGATGCGATATAGTCGTCGGCACCGTCGTCATTGACGTCGATCAGCTTTTCGGACGTACCGGTCTTGCCGCCGACGCGATAACCTGCGACATAACCGTTTTTACCGGAACCGGTGGTACAGTTCTCTTCCATGATGCCGCACATTTCTTTGGACACGGATTCGGAGATGACCTGACGCTTGGTCTCGGTAGAGGCGTTTTTCACGACGTTGCCCTCGTTGTCGAGGATCTGCTTGACGACATGGGGCTGGACGATCTTGCCGCCGTTGGCGACGGCGCTCGCCGCCGTGATCATCTGGATCGGCGTGATAGAGAAGTTCTGACCGAAGGAGGCGACCGCCAAGTCGGTGTCGAGCATATTGCCTTCGACGCCGTCGTGGACGAAGAACTGGTCCTCGGATTCGCCGGGCAGGTCGATGCCGGTTTTTTCGGAAAAGCCGAACGCCTGATAGTATTCCCAGAATTTTTCTTTGCCGACCAGCTGGCCGATCTGGATGAAGCCGGGGTTGCAGGAGTTCCACAGACATTCCTGATACGTCTGGGTGCCGTGACCCGCGGTGTTATGACAGTGGATGGTGTCTTCGTAAAGCTGATATGCGCCCGAGCAGCCGAAACGGCTGTCCTTGTTGACGACGCCTTCCTGAAGCGCCATCGACAGGGTGACCATCTTGAAGACGGAACCGGGATAGTAGGTATCGGAGATCGCCTTATTGCGCCAGTTGCGCGCGAGAGCGGCGCTCTCCGCCTCGTTCTGCGCCTGTTCGATCAGCTCTTTCTTCTTCGCGTCGCTGACCTTGTAGGGATCTTCATCCTCTTTGAAGTAATTATGTTTGATCAGATACTCGGTGTCGATCGCGTCGATCTCTTTCTTCTGGTCTTCGTTGACGGAGAAGGGATCGTTGAGGTCGAAGCCGTTGACCGACGCCATCGCGATGATCTCGCCGTTGTTGACGTCCATCACGATACAGACACCGCGCTCGTGTACCTGATTGTCGATAACGCCCTGCTTCATGTACTTTTCCACGATGCTCTGGACGGTCTCGTCGATCGTAAGCACCACCGAGCTGCCGTCGATCGCGCCGATGTTCTGGTTATAGTCGAAGGGCATTTCCGTCTGGATACCGTTCTGCGCCGAGATGATGCGCCCGGGGGTACCCGCGAGATAATCGTTGTACTGGTATTCGACGCCCCACAGACCCTGATCCTCCGAACCGGTGAAGCCGATGACCGAGGACGCGAGATCGCTGTAGGGATAATAGCGCTTATAGTCGTCAAGCAGGGAGATGATACCGGATTTTTGATACTTCTCCGACAACTCGTTCTGCAGCTCGATGATCTGATCCTTCTGCGCGCTTTCCACCCGGCGCTTGACGGAAACATAGTAGGTGTTCTGCTTTGTATCCTCCAAAAGCTCCGCTTCATCCAATCCGAGGATCTCGGCAAGACGCGATGCGACAAACGACCTCTGTTCGTCGCCCTCGGCGCCGTCGTCAAAATATGCCGGCGCCATGACCACGCGCCATACGGATGCGGACTGGGCAAGGATCTTGCCTTTGGTGTCGTAGATCGTACCGCGCTTGGCGGAGATCGGCGTATCGGCAAGCTGCTGCTCGATCGCTCTGCGCTGGAGTTCTTCGCCCTGTACCAACTGCAGATAAGCCAGACGGGTGATGACCGCGCCGAAGCCGACCGCCAATATGATGATCAGCAGCCATACGGTTCTTCGTCTGAGCTTTCGGTTAGCTCCCATAAGCGAACACTCCTTTCTTAATAATGAGGAATTAGGAATGAGGAATGAGGAATTTCGGGATAATCTACATGTATATTCTTAATACACATCTTAACATTTTTAATGCTAATGCAAATATATGAAATCCATAAGATAGTTGTATGAACAAATAATTAATTGATGCGGACGTCCCGCCATTCATTCCTAATTCCTAATACCTAACTCCTCATTCCTAATTCTCATAAAACACGAATCAGAGTTAAGATA
>JAFRBD010000055.1 GCA_017405065.1 Ruminococcus sp.
AAGAACGGATCGATGACCTGCTGTACCTGTTCATCCGTCATGCCGCAGCCGTCGTCGGCGATCACGATCGTCAGGCGATCTTCCTTATCGCTGTCGGTGACCGAGATCCGCACGAGCGTCGCCTCGGCACGTACCGAGTTCTGCGCCACGTCCATGACGTTCAGGGATAGCTCTCTCATTTACGCGTCCTTATACTTCGCGAGAATCGACGGAACGTCGTCGGCGACCAGTCTGCCGTAAACATCGTCGTTGACCGTCATAACGGGAGCCAGACCGCATGCGCCGATGCAGCGGCAGGCTGTGAGCGAGAATTTACCGTCCATGGTGCACTCCTCAGCTTCGATACCCAGCTCGGAAGAGAGTCGGTTTAGCACGTCGCCCGAGCCCTTGACATAGCAGGCGTTACCTAAGCATACGCTGATGTTGAACTTGCCCTTGGGGGACAGCGCGAACTGGCTGTAGAAGGTCGCAACGCCGTATACCTCGTCGATCGGTACGTTGAGCCCTTCCGCGATCATCAGCTGGACCTCCAGCGGCAGATAGCCGTAGATGTCCTGCGCTTCCTGCAATACGGGCATGACCGCGCCGGGATCATCCTTATGCTTTTGGATGACCTCTTTCAGCTGTGCTTCCTGCTCAGGGGTGCCCTGAAACGGCAGGCTGCTGATTTTTTTAAGCATTTTTATTCCTCCTTGGTAAAAAATGTTGTAAGTCTTTCTGATGAATTGTAGCGAATCATTCACATAGGCGCTTGCATTTACCGATTTACGTTCGGCAAAAAACCTATACTTACTTACTCTAATATCATAGCACATTCAAAAGAGATTGTCTATAAAATAACGCAATTTTTTCGTGCAAATGGCGGTAAAAATTACAGTTTTTTGCAGCGTTTCTCGTTAGTTTTTGCTAATGTTCGAAAAAGGAAATATTGATAATTACATCAAGCGCTTATTTTTCCGTATCAGAATTATACTCTGCATTTCGCTTTGGTTCTTGCAAGTTTTAAAGCGGTGAAGCAGTGAATGGTTTTGGGTGATGAAAGGGACGAAAAAGCCGCCCTGCTGTTGCAGGACGGTCACTTTTGTGTATCCAGATATTCAATTACCGCTTCCCGTGTCAGCTCGGGCAGCTCCAACGTATTCGCCGCGTCGCGCATATTCTCGAGATAATGCGCGTCGGAGCAGGTGATGATGTTCATGTGTCGGAGAATGGGGTGCTGCTGCTTGAGCTCGTCCAATCGGGAAATATCCGCTAATTCAGCGGTCCTGAAGCCGCAGTACGGGTCGATCTCACCCTGTACCGCGAGGATGGACAGCGAGTCGCGGTCGATGTGCGCGGGATAGCAGACGCCGCCGAACTCCTTCACCTTGCGGTAGGCGTCGTAGATGCCGATGAAGGACGCGGGAAGAAGGAGATCGTCGATCTCGCCGATCTCTTCATCGTTTTCGTTCATGATGACCTGTCTGCCGTAGATGTGCGCCTTGTTGCGGATATGGATGCGGTTTGCGTCCACATACGCAGAGAACGCGAGCGCCTTTTCAAGCGTGGGGAAGAGGCATACTGCGTGGATATCCTCGGAGGTGGTCAGTTCCATCCCGGGGATGACCAGCACGCCGACTTCTTCGCCGACCTTCATCGCCGCCTCGCAGTTGAGCGAGGTGTTGTGATCGGTCAGGGCGATCACGTCCAGCCCGAGCAGCTTCGCCATGTTGACGATATTATTGGGCGTCATGTCCATATCGCCGCATGGGGACAGGCAGGAGTGCAGATGCAGGTCGTAATAATATTTCTGCATAAGAATAATACCTTTTGTAGGGAAGGAACTTTCTCCTCCCGTTATCAATGGTGCGCGGTCAGCGCCCGCCTTCAGATCAGCTTGCTTATCTTGACGGCGAGAGAATAGCTGTTATCCTCGGTGGTAAGGATGTTTACGCCGTGCATCTCGGCTTTCTGACGCGCGTTGTCGTCGAGCGCGGCGTTCTCCACGAGAATGATGCAGCTTACGTCGGCGAGGGTCGCGACGGCGATGCTGTTGATGTTGCCCATGACGGTCAGCCACGCGCTGTCTGCAGGCGCTCTGCCCATGACCCAGCTTAAGAGATCGCCGACGTAGCAGTCCGTGACCTCGCGGTCAAGGTCGTCCTCGACGAGGATGGTCAGGTTCAGCTTATCTTTCAGTTCGTTTACGGTCATAATTTCCTCCGGTAATTAGGAATTAGGAGTCAGGAATTAGGAATTGTGTATGTTTCTGATTAGGGAGCAACAGCAAATTCTCGCTGTCATTCCGAGGAAGCGGACACTCGTGTCCGGCGACCGTGGGAATCCCACAAAGAGGAGCAGGGCTTCTCTTTCAAAACGGTATTATCGACAGGGGGATTGCCACGCCCATGAAGGCTCGCAATGACACTGATACATTGGTGTGCTTCAATTGACGATATTGTTTCAAGGAAAAAACTGTTTATTTCCTATTCCGTAGCTCTTCCTGCCTTTTTAAGTACTCCTCATAGATCTGCTTGGTGAACTCATCCGGATCGTAGGTATCCTCAGCGAGAATGAAATCCTTTTTGTTCAGCTTTTTGAGGAGTTTTTCGTCGCCCTTTTTCGGTGTGCCGTTCTGCTTGCGGAGCACCGCCTTTTTGTATCTCGTATAGCGGATCTCTCTGACGGTGCGCATCAGTCCGCGGTCGGCTTTTCCGTAGTTCGACGACGGAGAAAAGACCGCCTGCGCCATCGACGCCAAGACGCCTAAAATGATGCGTCCCGCCGCCGTGCCGCCTGAGAGCATCGGAACCTTGCAGTTGAGATATTCCCGTTCGCGTTCAGTCAATGCGGTGCCGCTCATAGCTTACCCAACTGGTCGTAGACGGACTGGATCCTTGCCTTGAGCTTGTGGATACAGTCGGTCTCCTTGGCGTTGCCCTTGACGATATCCTCGGCGAGGGCGCGGCAGGTGGGAGCGCCGCAGGAGCCGCAGTCAAGTCCGGGAAGGGTCTTGCAGATCTCCTCCATCTTCTCCATCATATCCATCGCCTCAAAGATGTCGTCGGATAAGCGGAAGCTCTCGGCGTTGAATTTCAGCTCGTTCTCCCACTGCATCTTGTCCATGTCGTTCTCTTTCAGATGGTTCAGTGAAACGGGCAGATATTTGCGCAGATTCTGGATGCGCGCCTGAGCGACATAGGGATTCTCGACTGCCAGTACGCCGCCGACGCAGCCGCCCGAGCAGGCGTTCAGCTCGATGAAATCCACACCGTGGATATGCTCGTCCTCCAATTCTTCCAGCACGCGGATGACGTTCTCAATGCCGTCGGCGGCAAGGTATTTGTCGCCCAGCATCGCGGCGGCTTCACCGCCCGAGGTCGCCCAGCCTACGCCGATCAGGCCGGATTTCGCGATGGATTCGATCGTATTGAGCTTGTCCATTTTAGAGGTCAGCTCGGGATAGATCTGTGAGATGGCAATTGCGCCGTTCACCGCGCTCTTTTCGGTGCTGGTGGGGTTATTGATCTCGGTCACCTTCGCGGGACAGGGCGTGATGAAGAACACGCCGATCTCCTCGTCGGAAACGCCGGTCATTTCGATGACTTTCCTGCGCGCCATCTTTGCGGCGACCTCCATCGGCGCCAGCAGGGGCAGGACGTTGGCGCACAGCTCGGGAAAGCGGATCTTGATCAGGCGCACCACGGCGGGACACGCGGAGCTGATGATCGGGAGACGGAGTTTCTTTTCCTTGATCAGTTGACGCGTAGCTTCAGATACCAATTCAGCGGCGCGGCTGACCTCATAGATCATGTCAAAGCCCATCGCGCGCAGACCGGTCAGCACGATATCGATATCGTTCAGGTTGTTGAACTGACCGAACAGAGCAGGCGCGGGGATCGCGACCTTGATTTTATAGGGTTGTATTTCTTCGATTGAGTTGGAGCGGGCGCGCTTGGCGTGATGCGGACAGATGCGGATACATTCGCCGCAGTCGATGCACCTCTCGGAGAGGATATGCGCCTTGCCGCCGCGAATGCGGATCGCCTCGGTGGGACAGCGCTTGAGGCAGTTGGTACAGCCGCAGCAAAGCTCTGCGTCCAGCTCGACAGAGTGGAAGTAGTTTTTCATGATATTTCCTTTTTAATGAGGAGTTAGGAATGAGGAATTAGGAATTAACGGCGGGATACCCGCACCCGAATTGATAAGGAGTTGAGAGAATCGTAGAATGTAGAATATGGGATACTATATAATCTAAAACGCGTCAGCGTTTCCCATCATTCCTAACTCCTAACTCCTAATTCCTAATTCATGCGTGTTATGTTTCGTTGACTCTTACGGTCAGATACAAGTCCGTACCTTTGCCGATCACGGTCTCTATCCGCATCTCGTCGGTATATTTCTTGATATTGGGAAGACCCATACCCGCGCCGAAGCCGAGGTTGCGTACATTGTCGGGCGCGGTGGAAAAGCCCTCCTGCATCGCCTTTTCTACGTCGGGGATGCCGGGACCTTTGTCGGAGAGCAGGATGTCCACATGATCGGGATAAATGTCAACGTCTACAAAGCCGCCGTTCGCGTGGATGACCATGTTGATCTCGGCTTCATACATCGCGATGGCGACCCTGCGGATCGCGTCGGTATTGTAGCCCAGCGCTTTCAGGCGCTTTTTGACGGAGCTTGAAGCCTCGCCCGCGCGGGTGAAGTCCTCGGCGCTGACCTCGTAATGAAGATGGATATTGTTCATACCGCTGTACCTCCGGAGAGACCGCCCTCATACAGCTTTCCGCAGGCGGTGAACATCCTGTAGCGGGTCTTGATCAGGGTGATGTCACGCTGCTCCGCCAGGTCGATGATGCCCTGATCGGGCATTTTGCCGCGCACGAAAACGATGCAAGCCATGTCCATCATCTCGGCGGTGCGTACGACCTGCGGATTGACCAGCCCCGTCAGCAGGACGCTCTGATCCTTGACGAACGCCAGTACGTCGCTCATCATGTCGGAGCCGCAGGCGGTTTTGATCTCGGTATCGAGGTCGCCCTCGCAGATGATCTCGCCGTCTAAAATCTCAATAATATCTCTTACTACCATATCTATCCATCCTTTCAAGATGACATTGATTACTGATTTCATAGATGATTTTGGAAAAACACCGTATATACACAATCATTTTATCACATTTTGCGGAGTATTACAACAGGACAATGTCGGCAAATTTTAATGGGGAATTTGTGTAAAACAACGAAAGAGTGAGGATCGGAAATTGACTGCGGGATACGTACGCCTGAAGGCCCCCTTTCCTAAGGGGGCTGGCGCGAAGCGACTGGGGGTTGCCGTACCTGCAAGGAAAAGCTGTCGGGCGAAGCCTGACTGATGAGGGGATAACCTATCCGGAATATCGCTGATTCAAAGAGAGCGAAAGCCTGAACTTCATAGAGATATACGCTGATTACAGCTGAGTTCGGGGCGAAAGAGGAAATGCCTGCCCCTCATCCGTCACCGTTCGGTGACACCTTCCCCCCGAGGGGAAGGCTTTTTGACCCCCTATTCCTAACAAAAGAGCGCCGGATACCCGACGCTCTTTTCATGGTTTCTGTTTTTAGTTTATCTCAGACAATACCGCTTTACCCTGTTCAAGAGATTTGCGTACGTCTAAAATGCGCTGGTTGCGGCTGCCGCGGAAGTGGAGCATCAGGCTCATTTCTTCTTCGATGAACGGCCCGTCTACCAGCCAGTCGCACTGCTCGAGCAGCGTGCGATACTCAGGGTGATCGACAAATTCAGCTTGCAGCTTTTCAAAGGTGTAGCCTGTGTAGCAGAACACGTTCAAGCCCATTTCGTGCGCGCACTTGGCGAGAACGGTCAGCGCCGGAGCCTGACAGAACGGTTCGCCGCCCGAGAGGGTGACGCCGCACAGGAGCGGATCCTTGGCGGCTTCTTCTAAGACGCGCTCGACGGTGCTGTCATAACCGCCGTCAAAGTTCCATGTGTGCTGATTGTGACAGCCCTTGCAGTGATGCGGACAGCCCTGCACGAATACCGTCATGCGGATGCCGGGACCGTCGACGATGCTCTCTCTGACGACGCCGGCGAGACGCAGGGGCGTTTTGGTTTCGGACATAAATACTCCTTATGGATAACCAAGGCCCCCTTTCCTAAGGGGGCTGGCGCGGACACTTGTGTCACGCGACTGGGGGTTGTTGTCTGTTACGCTGTATTAAATGAATCATCATTGAAAAACGTTGTTAGCAACCCTCCGCCCTGTCGGGCACCTCCCTTGGGAAAGGGAGGCTGTTATACGTTTTATCAATTACTTTCAGACCGCCTCTAAGTCGCAGGCGCATTCTCCTGTGCTCAGGCTGTGCTTGACTCTGTCCTTGACCTCCGCCTTTTTGGCGTTGTTGAAGCGGTCGAGAGTGCCGACAAGGTAGCCGGTGATGCGGCGGATGCGCTCTACCTGCATACCGTCCTTGACGATCTTTCTGCCGCACTTGGGGCAGTAGTCGCCGATGATGCCGGTGTAGCCGCAGACGGGGTCGCGGTCGACGGGATGGTTGATGGAACCGTAGCCGATGCCTGCTTCCTTCATGCAGCGCACGACCTGTTCAAACGCCTCGAGGTTCTCGCTGGGATCGCCGTCGAGCTCGATGTAGGAGATGTGACCGGCGTTGGTCAGCGCGTGGTAGGGAGCCTCTATGCGGATCTTGTCAAAGGCGTTGATCGGATAGTAGACAGGGATATGGAAGGAGTTGGTGTAATAGTCGCGGTCGGTAACGCCCTTGATCACGCCGAAGCGCTCCTTGTCGATGCGGACGAAACGGCCGGACAGACCCTCGGCGGGAGTAGCGAGGCAGGTGAAGTTGAGATTCATCTTTTCGCTCTGACGATCGAGCTTCTTGCGCATGAAGGAGACGATCTCCAGACCCAGACGCTGGGCTTCCTCACTTTCACCGTGATGCTTGCCGATCAGGGCGACCAGCGCCTCGGCAAGACCGATGAAGCCGATGGAGAGTGTGCCGTGCTTGAGTACTTCTCTGACCTCGTCGTCGATCGACAGCTTGTCGGAGTCGATCCATACGCCCTGACCCATCAGGAACGGATAATTGCGCACGAGCTTCTGGCACTGGATCTCAAAGCGCTCTAAGATCTGATCGATGCACAGGTCGAGCATGCGGTCGAGCTGCTCAAAGAAGAAGTCGATGTTTTTGTTAGAGAGGATCGCGAGGCGGGGCAGGTTGATGGAGGTGAAGCTGAGGTTGCCTCTGCCGTAGGTGATCTCTCTGGACGGATCATAGCGGTTGCCGATGACGCGGGTACGGCAGCCCATGTAAGCGACCTCGGTCTCGGGATGACCGGGCTTGTAGTAGCTCAGGTTATAGGGCGCGTCGATGAAGGCATAGTTGGGGAAGAGGCGCTTTGCCGAGACGCGGAAGGAGAGCTTGAAGAGGTCGTAGTTAGGATCTCCGGGGTTGTAGTTGACGCCTTCCTTGACCTTGAAGATGTGGACGGGGAAGATCGGGGTCTCGCCGTTGCCCAGACCCTTTTCGGTCGCGAGAAGGATGTTCTTGATGACCATTCTGCCCTCGGGGGAGGTATCGGTGCCGTAGTTGATGGAGGAGAAGGGTACCTGCGCGCCCGCGCGGGAGTGCATGGTGTTGAGGTTGTGGACGACCGCTTCCATCGCCTGGAAGGTAGCGCGGTCGGTCTCGGTCAGCGCGTGCTTTTTCGCGAAGCGCTGGAGCTTTGCGGCGATCTTCTCGCCGTACTGACCGGTCAGCAGCTCGAGCTCTTTTGCGTCGTACTCGGGAGCGGATTCGAGCTTCGCGAGCTCGCCGGTAGCGGCTTCTGCCGCCGCGCAGATCGCTTCGATGTTTTCCTTGGCGTTCTCGTCGTCGGCGAGGAGCTCCGCGCCGCGGGCGAGGTTCGCACGGTAACGCTTGTTATAGGTCTTGGTGACGCCCGGCGCCATGCTGTAGTCAAAGTTCGGAACGGACTGACCGCCGTGCTGGTCGTTTTGGTTACTCTGGATCGCGATGCACGCCAGCGCGCCGTAGGTGGAGATATCGTTGGGTTCGCGGATGAAGCCGTGACCGGTAGAGAAGCCGCCCTTGAAGAGCTTCAACAGGTCGATCTGGCAGCAGGTGGTGGTCAGGGTGAGAAAGTCGAGGTCGTGGATGTGGATGTCGCCCTCGCGGTGCGCCTTGGCGAACTTGGGGTTGAGGACATACATCTGATAGAATTCCTTCGCGCCCTCGGAACCGTACTTGAGCATGGTGCCCATCGCGGTATCGCCGTCGATGTTGGCGTTCTCGCGTTTGACGTCGTTATCCTTCGCGGATTTGAAGGTCAGGTCCTCGTAGACCTTCATCAGCTTGGTGTTCATCTCGCGGACTCTGGTGCGCTCCGCACGGTAAAGGATGAACTCCTTTGCGGTGCGCGCGTGACCGTTCTCGATCAGGATCTTTTCGACGGTGTCCTGAACGTGCTCGACGGTGGGGGTATCGTTATCCTCGGCTTCGAGGTATTCGACGACCTTGGTCGCCAGCTCTTCGGCGCTCTCATAGTCGTTGCCGCCGATGGCGTGCGCCGCCTTGAAGATGGCTTGGGTGATTTTCTCCTTATCAAAGGGTACCGCGCGTCCGTCGCGCTTGAGGATCATTTTGATCTTTGTCATGTTAACTCATACTCTCCTTCAGTGTAGCGTTTTGGTTCTGTAATACTTTTGTTACAAAAAGCATGCCCGCCGCCGTATCTTGTGCTTAGGGCGAAATCCTGTCATAATATAGCAGAAAGATAACGCGAAATCAATCGGTAAAATATACGAGAAAAAAATATTTCTTTGTTGAATTTGATAAGAAAAATAAAAATGATGTCTTTAAAAGAATTATAACAATTTATTGTGAACCAATTATGCCCGACCACTATATATTGTGTTTGGTTGCAAGCCTGTAACAACCGGTAAAATTCGTGTCATGGTTAATTGGATTGGAGAAAAAAAGATTGATTGAATGGTGAACGAAGAACGGTGAACGGTTTGAATCGGCAAACGCATCAGTGACAGCGGTAGGGGATGGCGCTCGCCGACATCCCGCAAACGATTGTCAATATGTCGTTTACCGCGAAACTGAAATAACGTCTGTGCAGTGTGACGGGCGTATTGGATAACGAAAGCCGCAGATAGCGGATAAACCCTTCTGCCGCACGGGACGTCGACAAGCGCCGTCCCCTACAGTGACAGCGAAAGGATATGAATGATGTTAATAGCAACTGAAAAAGCCCGGAGAACCTACCGGAACTCCGAGCTTTTCTTGATGCATTATTTTTCTGAAGCAGAATAATATCCGGATCAGATCTCTACCGTCTTGACCTTGTCGAATTCTGCTTCGATCTCAGCCGAGGGCTTCTTGGTGATGAGGGTCACGATGACCGCGACGACCAGCGCCAGACCGAAGCCGAGTACCAGAGAGTACAGACCGGTAGCGGCGTAGATGGTGCCGCCGTTGACGAGGGGCAGATAGTCCCAGATGATAACGGTCGCAAAGCCGGTGATCATACCCGCGACGGCGCCCGGAAGGTTAAAGCGCTTCCAGAACAGAGAAAGCAGGATGATCGGGCCGAAGGCGGCGCCGAAGCCCGCCCACGCGTCGGATACAAGACCCATGACGGAGGAGTTGGGATCGAGCGCGATGACGAAAGCGATGACCGCGACGACGACGACGGCGATCCTGCCGACGTTCAGCGCGCTCTTTTCGCTTGCCTTTTTGTTGATAGCGCCCTTGTACATATCTTCACTGATCGCGGAGGCGGTGACCAGCAGCTGGCTGTCAGCCGTACTCATGATCGCGGCTAAGATACCGCACAGGAAGATACCTCCGATAAAGACGAGGATAATGTTGCCGTCGAAGATCTGGAGGATCGACTTGATGAAGACGACCTCGGATTTGCCGCTGGCGACGAGATCCTCATTGAGGAAGCCTCTGGCGATGAGACCGAGGAAGCACGCGGCGCCCAGGGACAGGATGACCCATACGATGGCGATGATGCGGCTCTTCTTGACCTCTTTATCGCTCTTGATCGCCATAAAGCGGACGAGGATATGCGGCATACCGAAGTAGCCCAGACCCCAGCCGAGGTTGGAGATGATGGACATAGCGGAAACAGGGTTGCCCTCGCCGTCCTTCATCAGGCTCAAGAAGCCTGCGGGATCGGCAACGCCCTTCGCGCTGAGAGCGCCGGTAAGGTCGCCGCTGATGCCGATATAGGCGATGATCGGGACCGCAAGGATCGCGATCAGCATGAGCATGCCCTGGATGAAGTCGGTGTAGCAGACCGCCTTAAAGCCGCCCAGCAGGGTGTAGACGAGGATAACGACAGCCGCGATGATCAGACCGATCATGTAAGCGGTCTTGTCGTCTGCGCCGGTGCCGAATACGTTTGCGAAGAGCTTTGCGCCGGATGCAAACGCGGAGGCGGTGTAGACCGCGAAGAACACGATGACGATGATGGAAGCCACTACCTTGAGCACGCCCTTCTTATCGTGGAAGCGGTTCTCAAAGAAGCTGGGGATGGTCAGCGAGTTGTTCGCGACGATGGTGTACTTTCTCAGTCTGCGCGCGACGAGGAACCAGTTGAGAACGGTACCGATGAACAGACCGATCGCGATCCAGACCTCGCCCGTACCGGCGACATAAACCGCGCCGGGCAGACCCATCAGCAGCCAGCCGCTCATATCGGAAGCCTGCGCCGAAAGCGCCGCCGTCCATGAGCCGAGACCTCTGCTGCCGAGGAAGTAGTCCTCATTGTTGCTCTGCTTGCTGTTCAGGGCGCCGATGAGGATCATCATGCCCATGTAAGCGACGAAAGCAACGAGGATGACAATAGTGTTGGTTGACATTCTTTTCCCTCCAATTTTTAGTGACCGGTGAAAAGCGGCAAGTGACAGGTTAATCGATCGTTAGAACTGTCATCGCCTTTTCAAAGGTCTGATTCATTGAACACCCAAATATATTAACACATTAAAATGTGAAACGCAATACAGAACGAAGTATAGACTAAAATTGATACAGTATTGGAAATTTGTAGAAAAAAGTCTGTTACTAAGCAGAAAAACTAATAGACTCAATAACAGACTAATATACAGAAGAAATAATTTTTATGCGCGGAAAGCGCTTGTCAGCATCGGCAGAACCGATTCGATATGCTCGGTGAGCGAGTATTCGCCGCCGTGCAGACACCAGTCGTATAACAGGGCTCTTTCGGCGATCGCAAATATCCTGACGAGCTCTGCGGCGGATTTATCGCGAATGATCTCGCCGCGTTCCTGACCGAGGATCATCAGCTTTTTTAAGAGCCGGTAATACATGCGGCTGTGGTCGAGCAGCTCCTTTTCACCGCGTTTCGAAAGCTGTTGGGTGTACAGGCGGGACATGAGTTCGATATCGATGTTGTTTTCGATCATTTTACCCAGCTCCCGTGTGAGGAAAATGATGTTGTCTACGGCGTTTTTACCGTAGTCCAGCTCTTTTTCCAGCTCGGTGTACTTTTCGTCGAAAAGATAGGCGAGGGAGCCGATCAGGCTGTCCTTACTCTCAAAGTAGTGATAGAAGGAGCCTTTCGAGGTGCCGGAGAGCTTCACAATCTCGTCCACCGTGGTGCTTTCAAAGCCCTGTTCGTAGAAGAGCTGCCACGCCGCAGAGACGATCTTGCTTTTGGTGCTGTTGGGAGTTTGCTTCATAGGATCACGACCTTGTAAAAAACTGTCATTGCGAAGCGCCGTAAGGCGCTGTGGCAATCCCACAAAGCAGGAGTACGGCGGTGTGGGATTGTCACGGTCGTACAACACGCGTGACGACGCTCCCTCGGAATGACGGTTGATAATTCCATACTCCATTCTATACTTCGGTCTATATCTTGTCAAGGTTTTAACTGTCATTGCGAGGCTCCGTTATGGAGCCGTGGCAATCCCCCGGCGGTTTGAAGCCGTTCGATGTTAGAGACGCCCTGCGCCTCTTTGTGGGATTGCCGCGGTCGCTCAGACGCTCCCTCGCAATGACTGCTCAAATCATACGGATCACACATTTTTCTCCTATGATATTGTAAATAATATTCATTTGTATTATAATAACTATATATATGCTTCTGACGAGGTGACGATTTTGGAAGAAAATTTGCTGTTTACCCGCCGACTCTGGGCGGAGATCAATATGGATTCGATCCGCGAGAATTATGAAACGATCCGTAAGACCATCGGCGAGGGCGTCAAGCTGTGCTGTGTGGTCAAGGCGGACGGCTACGGTCACGGCGCCGTGGAGATCTGCAGGCTCTATCATGAGCTGGGCGTGGATTTCCTCGCGGTGTCCAATCTGGACGAGGCGCTGGAGCTGCGCCGCGCCGACATCACCGAGCCGATCCTGATCCTCGGCTATACGCCCGCCAACCGCTGCCGCGATCTGGCGAGGCAGAATATCTCGCAGGCGGTCTACAGCCTTGACTACGCGAAGGAGCTGTCCGATTGGTGCAGAGAGTTCGACGTGGAGGTCAAGGCGCATATCAAGGTCGATACCGGCATGAGCCGCATCGGCTTTATGTGTCAGGAATTCCCGAGAGATGATAATTCTGTAGAAGAAATAAAAGAAGCCTGTCAATTGCCGCGTATTATCCCCGAGGGCGTCTTCACCCATTTCGCGGTCGCTGACAACGGCACAAACGGCGAAGCCTACACGATGAAGCAGTATGAGAATTTCACGCATACCGCGGACGAGCTGGAAAAGGCGGGGATCACCTTTGCGATCCGTCATTGTTCCAACTCCGGCGCGATCATGGATTATCCCGCCATGCGGCTGGATATGGTGCGCGCAGGTATCGTTCTGTACGGCTACGCGCCGTCGGGCTGTATGCGGAATCAGCTCGATTTGAAGCCCGCGATGCGGCTGAAAACGCTGATCTCACACGTCAAGACCGTCAAGGCGGGCACGACCGTCAGCTACGGCCGCACCTTTACCGCCGAGCATGATATGCGCATCGCGACCGTGCCGGTCGGTTACGCTGACGGCTACATACGCGCCTATGCCAAGGACGGCTATATGTTCGTATGGGACAAGACCAAAAAATTCGGTAAGAATTGCCCGATCATCGGGCGTATCTGCATGGATCAGACCATGCTGGACGTCACCGGCTTCCCCGAGGCGGAGGTCGGCAACGTGGTGGTCGTGTTTGGCAACGGCAAGGACGGTGAGCCCACTGCCGAGGACGTCGCGCGCTGGGGCGACACCATCAGCTATGAGGTGCTGTGTGCTGTCAGTAAGCGTGTGCCGCGACTTTACCGCACCAACTGGATCACGGGGAACGTGGTGTATAAGATATAATACCAATGTCATTGCGAAGCCCCGTTAGGGGCTGTGGCAATCCCACAAAGCGGCGCACTGCCTTTTGATTTCACATCAAACGGTATTATCGACAAGGGGATTCCCACGTCGGGATGATATCCCTCCTCGGAATGACGATTCTCTCTTTTAGGTGATACGATGAAACTATTAGTAGTAGACGGAAACAGCATATTGAACCGCGCGTTCTATGGCATCAAGCCGCTGACGACCAAGGACGGTCAGTTCACCAACGCGATCTACGGCTTTCTGACCATGTTCGAGAAGATGAAGTCGGACGTCGAGCCGGACGCGGTGGCGATCGCCTTCGACCTGAAGACCAAGACCTTCCGCCACAAGGCGTATGAGCTGTATAAGGCGAACCGCAAGGGCATGCCTGAGGAGCTGCATCAGCAGATGGCGCCGCTCAAGGAGCTGCTTACCGACCTCGGCTACAAGCTCGTGACCTGCGAGGGGTACGAGGCGGACGATATCCTCGGCACGCTGAGTAAAACAGCCGCCGACACCGGCAGCACCTGCGTGATCGCGACAGGCGACCGCGACAGTTTGCAACTGGTCAACGATCGCGTCTCGGTGCGTCTGGCGAAGAACCTCAACGGCACCATGCTGTATACCCCCGAGGTCGTCAAAGAGGAATACGGCGTGGAGCCCAAGAAGCTCATCGAGATCAAGGCGATCCAGGGCGACAGCTCAGACAACATCCCCGGCGTCGCGGGCATCGGCCCCAAGGGCGCGACCGAGCTGATCCGAAAGTACGATAATATCGACTATATCTACGAGCATCTGGACGAGCTGGATATACGCCCTGGCATGAAAGCGAAGCTCGAAAAGGATAAGGACAACTGCTTTATGAGCCGCATGCTGGGCGAGATCTGCCTGACCGCCCCCGTGGACACGAATCTTGAAAGCTATATCCCGACCGAGGGCGATAAGGCGGCAGCGGCAAGGCTGATGGCGCGGCTGGAGCTGTTCTCGCTGATCAAAAAGTTCGGCTTGGAGCTGAGCGAGGACAAGGTCGTCGAGCAGGATGAACAGCGGACGTTTGAGCTCTTGGAAGCGGACACGGAAACGGTCGATAAAATTCTTTCAGAGAATAAAGAACTGTATATTCAAATTTCTTTTGAAGAAAATAAGGAACCCTCAGTCACCAAATCCGAGGATTTGGTGACAGCTCCCTTAGGAAAGGGAGCCTTAGGCAACCCTCAGTCACCTGCGGTGACAGCTCCCTTAGGAAAGGGAGCCTTAGGCAACCCTCAGTTACCTGCGGTGACAGCTCCCTTAGGAAAGGGAGCCTTAGGCAACCCTCAGTCACCTGCGGTGACAGCTCCCTTAGGAAAGGGAGCCTTAGGCAACCCTCAGTTACC
>JAFRBD010000056.1 GCA_017405065.1 Ruminococcus sp.
AATGGTATAACCTGCGCGCGGATATGAGGAACAAGCCCGCGCCTCTCTTGAACCCGGGCACCGGTCAGCCCCTGACCGCCGAAGAGATGAGCGGCATTTTCTGTGAAGAGCTGGTCAAGCAGGAGCTGGACGATACCACCCCCTACATCGACATCCCGCAGGAGATCCGCGACTTCTACAAAATGTATCGTCCCTCTCCCCTTGTTCGCGCTTACTGCTTGGAAGAAGCGCTGGGCACACCCGCGAAGATCTATTACAAATTCGAAGGCAACAACACCTCCGGCAGCCATAAGCTGAACTCCGCGATCGCGCAGGCGTACTACGCGAAGAAGCAGGGCTTAAAGGGCGTTACCACCGAGACCGGAGCGGGTCAGTGGGGCACGGCGCTCTCTATGGCATGCGCTTACCTCGGACTCGATCTGAAAGTCTTCATGGTCAAGGTCAGCTATGAGCAGAAGCCCTTCCGCAGAGAAGTCATGCGCACCTACGGCGCCGACGTCACCCCCTCCCCCTCCATGACCACCGAGGTCGGCAAAAAAATCCTCGCGGAGCATCCCGACACCACCGGTTCTCTCGGCTGCGCTATCTCTGAGGCGGTCGAGGTCGCCGTTACCCATCCCGGCTACCGCTACGTGCTGGGCTCCGTACTGAATCAGGTTCTCCTGCATCAGTCCATCATCGGTCTGGAGACCAAGGCGGCGCTCGATAAATACGGCATCGAACCGGATATGATCATCGGCTGCGCCGGCGGCGGTTCCAACCTCGGCGGTCTGATCGCTCCGTTCATGGGCGAGAAGCTCCGCGGCGAGAAGGATTACCGCATCATCGCGGTCGAGCCCGCGTCCTGCCCGAGCTTCACCCGCGGCAAGTTCGCGTATGACTTCTGCGACACCGGCATGATCTGCCCGCTCGCAAAGATGTACACCTTAGGCTCCAACTTCATCCCCTCCGCGAACCACGCGGGCGGCTTACGCTATCACGGTATGTCCTCTATCCTCTCTCAGCTCTATCACGACGGCTACATGGAGGCGACCTCCGTCGAGCAGACCTCCGTATTCGAAGCGGCACAGCAGTTTGCGAGAGTGGAAGGCATCCTGCCCGCTCCCGAATCCAGCCACGCGATCCGCGTCGCGATCGACGAAGCGCTCAAGTGCAAGGAGACCGGCGAGGAGAAGACCATCGTCTTCGGTCTGACCGGTACCGGCTACTTCGATATGGTCGCGTACCAGAAGTACAACGACGGCGAGATGACCGACTACATCCCCACCGACGAGGATCTCAAGGCAGGCTTTGCCGGTCTGCCCAAGGTTCCGGGTCAGGACGCGTAACGCGTGCGTCGGAATCCGCCTTTTGAAACGTTGAATTTATCAACGCCGTCATCAACGGCGTGACAGAACGATTCCTTTATCTATCATTTTCATATTATTTGTAAAGCATATTCAAAAGGCGCTCTCGCAAGAGGGCGCCTTTGATGCATGATATTGTTTTTTTGCGAAGCATATCCCTGCTTCCGTAGGGGCGACCATCGGTCGTCCGCGGCGTTTTTGATCAATCAATGATATCGCGAAGCAAATATCTGCCGAGCCTTCCCCATCAAGGGGAAGGCTTTTGTTCGGTACGTCGACAAGCGCCGTACCCTACAGCTTCATATACAGCAAAAGCCCTGCGGGATTTCCGCAGGGCCGGTTTTGCTTTTTGCGATTATTCTTCGCTGAAATCTTCCTTGCCTACGCCGCAGAGAGGGCAGGTGAAATCGTCGGGAAGATCCTCGAACGCTACGCCGTTGTTCTCTTCGGGATCATAGACATAACCGCATACGTCGCATACATACTTTTTCATAATAGTTCTCCTTTTTTCCTTCATGTGTCATTGCGCGGTGTAAAGGCTCCCTTTCCTAAGGGAGCTGTCACCGAAGGTGACTGAGGGTTCCCGCGGCAATTTCACAAAGAGGGAATGATATTGTTATTATTTCAAATGCTGTTTTGGACAAGGGGATTGCCACAGATACAGACACGTCTGTCCTCGCCGTTGATGACGTCACCGATCCGGTCGACATTTCAAAAGGCGGACAAAGGCGCGCGCGTCATTCGATCGGCTCGAAGTCCGCTACGCCGTGCTTGCACAGCGGGCAGATGAAGTCGTCGGGCAGGTCTTCGCCTTCATAAACGTAACCGCAGACCTTGCAGACCCAGCCCTTCTTGCCGTCGGTCTCGGGCTTGGGCTTGACGTTGTTCTGATAATAGGTGTAGGTCATGGTCTCAACGTCGGTGATGACGCGCGCCTCGGTGACCGTGCAGATAAACATGGTGTGGGTATCGAGGTCGACGGTCTGCTCGACCTTTAAGGACATGAAGCTGTTGATGTACATGCCGAGGAAGGATACGCCGTTATCGGAACGCAGGATGCCGTCGTTGATGATCTTGTTGACGTCTCTGCCGCTCTGGAAGCCGAAGTGTTCAAAAACGCTGAACGGCGCGTCGATCGACAGGCAGTTGACGTTCATCATGCCGGTCTTCAAGACCATATCATGGGTCAGGTTCTTCTTATTGATACAGACGGCGATGCGGTTGGGGGTGTTGGTGACCTGAGAAACGGTGTTGACGATACAGCCGTTGTCCTTGGCGCCGTCGCGGGCGGTCACGACATACAGACCGTAGCCGATATTGAACAGCGCGGTCAGGTCGTTCTTGTCCGCCTTCTCGCTGTCGTGAGCGACATAGTCCATGGTCAGCTCCTCGACCAGCGCGTCGATCTCTTCCATATTCAGGTCGCTGAGCGCGGACTTGATATGGACGTTGTTGTCGGTATAGGTGATCTTCTGACATCCCTCGAGCATCTTGCGCATGACCTTCTCGGCGAGAGGCGCCCAGGAGCCGTTCTCGATGAAAGCGACGGTCTTGTTCTGGAAATTGCGCTCGGTAAGGTGGTTGATGAACTCGCGCATGAAGGGGAAGATCTCCGCATTGTAGGTGGTGGTGGCGAGAACGATCTTGCCGTAACGGAAGGCGTCCTCCACACACTCCGCCATATCCTCGCGCGCGAGGTCGTTGACGGCGACCTTGGGGCAGCCGGCTTCACGCAGCTTTTCGGCGAGGATCTCGACCGCTTTCTTGGTATGACCGTAAACGGAGGTATAGGCGATCATGATGCCCTCGGACTCGACGCCGTAGGACGACCATGTATTATACAGATCGATGTAGTAGCCGAGATTCTCGGAAAGGATGGGGCCGTGGAGCGGGCAGATGATCTGGATATCCAGCCCTGCCGCCTTTTTCAGGACAGCCTGTACCTGCTTGCCGTACTTGCCGACGATGCCGATGTAATAACGGCGGGCTTCACACGCCCAGTCCTCATCGACGTCGAGAGCGCCGAACTTGCCGAAGCCGTCGGCGGAGAACAGCACCTTATCCGTGCTGTCGTAGGTCATCAGGACCTCCGGCCAGTGAACCATGGGAGCGCCGACAAAGTTCAGCACATGCCTGCCCAGCTCGAGGGTATCGCCCTCTTTGACGACGATGCGTCTGTCGGCGTAATCGGTGCCGAAAAAGTTCATCATCATATTGAACGCCTTGACGGAGGAAACGACGGTCGCCTCGGGATAGGCTTTCAGAAAAACGTCGATATTCGCGCTGTGGTCGGGCTCCATATGCTGAACGACAAGATAGTCGGGCTTTCTGCAGCCTAAAGCTGCCTTGATGTTATCCAGCCACTCGTCGCCGAAATGCTGATCGACACTGTCCATGATCGCGATCTTATCGTCAACGATGGCATAGGAATTATACGCCATACCGTTGGGCACAATATACTGACCCTCGAACAGGTCGATATCATGATCGTTAACGCCGATGTACTTGATATCATTGGTAATAAACATGGGTATCATCTCCCTATAATTTGTTACCCTAAGTATATAAGAATTCTCGTGAAATTGCAACAACATATTGAAAATATTTTACTATTTTGTTATACTAAATAAACAATCACATTTTAACGATCAGGATGTGTTACCATGGCGGGAAAATCAAGCTGTGAATTCTGCGCATACTACAATTATAATGAGGCGTTTGACGACTATGAGTGCGAGGTCAATCTCGACGAGGACGATCTCGCTCGCTTCATGAGCGGCTCGGATTCGAGCTGTCCGTACTTCCGCTTTTCCGACGACTACAAAATCGTGGAAAAGCAAAACTGAGGCACGCGTGCCTTTTTCCGCAATAACCGGTATCCTCTTGCTGTCATTGCGAGGCGATTTATCGCCGTGGCAATCCCACAAAGAGGAGTAGAACCTTTTTCTCACATCAACCGATATTGACGACAGGGGGATTGCCACGGTCGCTCAACACGCGTGTTAAACACGCGCGTCCCGCTTCCTCGCAATGACATTGATACAATAATGACGATAAGGTAATTTATGAAACAAAAACTGCAACTCTGTTTACAATTATTCCTCACCTTTATGAAGATCGGCGTGGTGACCTTCGGCGGCGGCTACGCGATGATCCCGATCATCGAAAATGAAATATCAGAGAAAAAGGGCTGGATCAGCGGCGACGATCTGCTGGAGGTCGTCGCGATCTCTGAGACCACCCCGGGGCCCATCGCCATCTGCGCCGCTACGTTCATCGGCTATCGGATGGCGGGGGTGTTCGGCGCGTTCTGCGCGACCTTCGGCGTAGTGCTGCCGAGCTTTATCATCATCTACCTGATCTCGCTGTTTTTAAGAGCGTTTGAACAGCTCGAGGTCATCAAATACGCCTTCTTCGGCATCCGCGCGGGCGTGTTGGCGCTCTTGATCAAGGCGGTCGTTTCCATGTTTAAAAAATGTCCGAGGAACATCATCGCCTATCTGATCATGGCGGCGTCCTTCGCGGCGGTCGCCTTTTTCTCGACCAACGTCATCATCGTTATCGTCGGCGCGGCGGTCATCGGACTGGCGGCGGCGCTGATCGCGGGAAAGGCAGGTAAAAAGCTGTGAGCGTATATCTTCTGCTGTTTCTCGAATTCTTCAAGATGGGCGCGCTGACCTTCGGCGGCGGCTACGCGATGATCCCCTTTATCGAGGAGACCGTCCTCGCGCACGGCTGGATGACGACCGAGGAGCTGGTCGACTTCATCGCCGTATCGGAAAGCACCCCCGGCGCCTTTGCCGTCAATATCTCCACCTATATCGGCAGCGAGGTCGGCGGCATATTGGGCGCGGTACTGGCGACGTTAGGTCTGGTGCTGCCGCCGTTCATCATCATCCTCCTGATCGCGAAGGTCTATGAAAAAATAAAGGAAAACCGCCTGGTGCAGGGCGCGATGCTGGGACTGAAAGCGACGGTGGTCGGCTTGATCGCCGCGACAGTGCTGAGCGTCGGCAAGGAGATATTTTTCTCTGAAGGAATTAACCTTGCCGTATTCCAATCCGCGAACTTCTATGTAAGCCTCTGCATTTTTGCCCTCGCGCTGTTTTTGCTGCTGTACAAAAAGCTTAATCCGATCCTGATCATTGTAGGATCGGCGGTCGTCGGGATCATATTTGGTTACACAGGTGTCATTACTGTATAAAACAGATAAAAATGTTGTTACAATTATCTTTTTTTATTGATTTCGCACAATTCCTTTGGTATGATAATGACAGTGACATAATGTCATCGGGAAAACATATCAAAAGGAGAGAAAAACATGAAAAAATTCTTTGCTGAATTCATCGGCACCTTCGTGCTGGTACTGTTCGCTTGCGGTACCGCTACCGTACTCGGCTGCGCCACCGACAGCCCTGACGTCGCCTATGCGCTGACGGCTGTTGCGTTCGGTCTGGTCATCGTCGCGATGGCGTACTCCATCGGCAACGTATCCGGCTGCCACATCAACCCGGCGGTATCCCTCGGCGTTCTGCTGACAGGCGGCATGACCGTAGGCGAGTTCTTCATCTACATCATCGCTCAGTTCCTGGGCGCTACCGCGGGCGCTGCCGTTCTGGGCGCTCTGGTAGGCTTCGACACCAGCCTCGGCACCAACGGTCTGTTCAATGACAGCATCCTCAAGTCGCTGGTCATCGAGTGCATCCTGACCTTCGTATTCGTGCTGGTCATCCTGAGCGTTTGCTCCAAGAAGAAGTATGAGAAATTCGCGGGTCTGGTCATCGGCTTCACCCTGACGCTCGTACACATCTTCGGCATCTACTTCACCGGCACCTCCGTCAACCCCGCCCGTTCCTTCGGCCCCGCGCTGATCAAGGCGTTCACCGGCGACGCTTCGGCTCTCGCGGTTTACTGGGTATTCTTGGTAGCTCCGCTGGTAGGCGGCGCGCTGGCGGCTCTCGTTTTCAAGGGTCTGATCAAGGCAAAGGAAGATTGATTTTAAATACTGTATCAGATACAACCTGCTCCCCAAATCGGGGAGCAGGTTAGTTGTTTGAAGGCGGTCTTATTTGCTATTACGCTTTCAACGATATCACCAAAAACAAGCGATTCATATGAACGATCACAGAATAGGAGCTTCCTCATGAAAAAGACCTCGATCCTCGCTTTCGCCTTGATTCTTTGTATCGCGCTTACCGCTTTCAGCTTTGTCTCCTGCAGCGATTCCGACGTAAGCAAAGCCGGCGTCGTCGGCATTTGGACTGCCGACGATTCATCCGAACAATTCATCTTCAGAGAGGACGGTACGGGCGCCTATCGCGATACGATCGTAAACAGAGAGTTTACTTATACCGTCAAAGACAGCAGCATCACAATCAACTGTCCCGAGGTTTTTTCCGATTCGGACATATTTACGATAAAAGATGATATTCTTACCTATCAAAATGCTGATACTGAGACCGTGTTTACCTATCAGAGAATAAACAGCTCACAATAAAATGCTAAGTTATTATCAGTCAAACAACTGATCATCTTCACTACAGCTCCCGCTTGATGGAGTCGATCGCGCCCTTTTCGATGCGGCTGACCTGCGCCTGAGAAATGCCGATCTCCTCGGCGACCTCGGTCTGGGTCTTGCCCTTGAAATAGCGCAGGGATAATATCCGCTTTTCGCGGTCGGAGAGCTTTTTCAGCGCCTCTTTGAAGGCGAGCTCCTCCAGCCAGTCTTTATCGTCGCTCTTGTCCCCCACCTGATCCATCACATAGACGGTGTCCGTGCCGTCGGAAAAGACCGGCTCGTACAGCGACACCGGCTCGACGATCGCCTCGAGCGCCAGCACGACGCTCTCCTTATCGCTGTCGATCGCGGCGGCGATCTCCTCGACCGTCGGCTCGCGGTTGAGCTGTACTGTCAGCTCCTCTTTCGCCTTCATCGCGTGGTAGGCGGTGTCGCGCATGGAGCGCGAGATCCTCAGGCTGGAGCTGTCGCGCAGGTGGCGGCGCAGCTCGCCCATGATCATGGGTACGCCGTAGGTGGAAAAGCGGACGTCCAGACTGACGTCGAAGTTGTCGATCGCCTTGATCAGTCCGATCACGCCGACCTGAAAGAGATCGTCGAGGTTCTCTCCCCTGCCGGTGAAGCGCTGGATCACGCTGAGTACCAGCCGCAGATTGCCGTTGATCATTTCCTCGCGCGCTTTCTTGCGTTCCGCAGGCGTGCCCTCGCGCATCTTCAGCAGCAGATCATGCTTTTGCTCCTCGCTGAGCACGGGCAGGCGGGCGGTATCGACGCCGCACAGCTCGACCTTGTTGTATAACAAAGAATCCCTCCATGATAATACTGTGAATAGTATTGTCACGGAGGGATGTTTTCATACAGGGGGGATTTTTCGCATATAGACGGTTAAACGGTGCGTCGGGACGTCGCAAGCGCCGTCCCGCTTGGCAGAAACATTTCATTCCTATCTCACGTTTTCGATGTATTCTACACCCGTCATTCTGCGGTCGACCAATGAGAACTCCCCGGGTGGGGAGGTGTCATCCGCAGGATGACAGAAGGGTGCCGTCTCCGGCTGAGGAACGCCCCTACGGAAACGCTTCATATGCTTCGCGGTTGAGAGAGATAGTGATAAACGTGCGGGACGTCGCAAGCGCCGTCCCCTACGGAATACAAAAGAATCATTCTCCTTCGGAATAATTTTCTGTAGGAGAAAAATAAGCACTGACAGGCGTATCGTTGCTCTCAACGGCGGCGAGCTTGCGGCTGATTTGACGCGACCGCACGCCGACGAGCTTGTCAAGTTCCTTATTCGCCTGATCGAGCTTATTCTGCGTCGCGAGCAAGACGGCGTTGAAGGTCTCGAACTCGTTTTTCACGGAACCTAACAGCTTCCAGACCTCGGCGCTCCGCTTCTGCACGGCGAGGGTCTTGAAGCCCATCTGAATGGAGTTGAGCAGCGCCGCCATCGTAGAAGGCCCCGCGATCACGACCTTGTAGTCGCGCTGCAAAACTTCGACCATGCCGCGGTTGACCACCTCGCTGTACAGCCCCTCAAAGGGCAGGAACATGACGCCGAACTCTGTCGTGTCGGGCGGGGAGATATACTTGTCGCGGATATCCTTCGCCTCGCGGCGGATGGTGACGGTCAGCGCCTTCGCCGCCGCGTCCACCGCCTCTTTGGAACCGCTTTCATAGGCGTCGCGCAAAGCGGCATAGGTATCGCCGGGGAACTTGCTGTCGATCGGCAGATAAATAAAGCCGTCGTCGCGCGCGGGGAGCTTGATGGCGAATTCCACCACGTCGCGGGAGCCTTTCTTGGTTGCGACATCGGTATCGTACTGATCGGGCGTGAGAATGTCCTCAAGGATCGCGCCGAGCTGGATCTCACCGACGATACCACGGGTCTTGACGTTGGAAAGCACCTTTTTCAGATCGCCGACGCCGACGGCAAGGGTCTGCATCTCGCCGAGTCCCTTGTACACCTGCTCGAGCCGTTCACTGACGAGGGCAAAGCTCTGGTTCATCTTTTCCTCGAGCGTCTTTTGCAGCTTATCGTCCACGGTTTTGCGCATTTCCTCGAGCTGCTTGTTGTTATCCTCGCGGATCTCATCCAGCTGCTGTTCCATGGTGCGGCGGATGTTCTCGAGCTTCTGCTCATTCTCGAGCGCAAAGGTCTGGAACCGATGCTCGAGATGGGTGAACTTTTCACTCTGGGACGCAGAAAAGCTCTGCTGGTTGACCGCGATCATATCGCCCATATTCTTCACGGAATTCTGGGTAGAGGTCACGATCTCGGTGCGCAGGGAGGCGATCGCATCATTCGTGTTCCGGATCGCCGCCTGAGAAGATTTTTCGATCTCGTCACGCAGCGCAGTGATTTCCGCATCATTGTTTTTATTCTTATTCGGAATAATAATGATCGCCGCAATCGCCGCGGCAATACCGGCTAATCCGATGATAACAAGGACGATAAACTGATACAACTCCATATGGACACCTCATCACAATGTGTTGAGATTATTTTATCACGAAACGCCATATATTGTCAAATTAAAAAACTCAGACGGCTTCCGAGCCTCTTTTTTACCTCTCACTCAGCAAAACTCCGTCATGATCAGCCTGCCGCAGTCAGGCGGCGAATAAACAAACCTTTCGATATGTCCCGAGGTAATATAATACTCCGGAGCGTCAGGCAGCCGCTCCTCATGAAAATGGTCGATGATGATCAGCTTTACTTTCATTTTTTGCGGCAGGATGCTTTTGATGTACACAGCGGCGGTGTCGCCGACATGGATATTATCGCGCAGCTCGGCAAGTCCAGCAAGATTCGGCGCAAGTTCAACGAACGCCCCGTAATTCTCGATGGAGCGGATCACGCCGGTCACCGTGTCCCCTATCGCAAAGCGGGAGATATTTTCCTCCCATGTTCCGAGCAATTCCTTATGACTGAGGGTCACGCGGCTGCCGTTGATCGATTTGATCACCGCGAAGATATCCATTCCCACGGTAAAACGCTCGTCGGGATGTTCGATGCGCGAGACGGAGATCGCGTCGATCGGCATCAGCGCGACCATCCCGCAGCCGATATCGCAGAACGCGCCGAAGGGCTCGAGATGCGTCACGCGGGCGGGGATAACGTCGCCGGGACGTAAATAGTTAAGATACTGTTCGGCGCACTTCTGCTGGGCGTCGGCGCGGGACAGGATCGCTGTCAGACTGTTATTGTCGCTGACCAGCTCCTTGACGGTAAAGCACACCGCCCTGCCGACACGGGAGAGCAGCGCGATATCCCGCACACTGCCCTCGCGGATACCCAAAGCGCCTTCCTCGCGCGGGATGATCCCGTGCAAACCGGGCAGATCCACCCTCAGATTATGCTCATGATCGCATGATATCGCTTTCGCTTCCAAGATATCCCCGCGCTCCATCGCCTTTTGCAAGCCATCAATCGAGCTGACAGCGGCGAGGTTGGCGGCGTTGTGTATCCTATTCCCCTCGGGGAGAAATGAAGTCATGATCGTCCTCCTGCATTTTGTTATACAGTACAATCTATGATGACGGAAGAAAGGTTATGACTGTTGCCGTTCTGTGAAGAAAGGTTGATAAAGCCCCTCGCGAGGACTGTTTTATAAGAATTTTTTCCGTACCTATTGAAAAAATGTGTTGTATCGTATACAATAGCGTTAGTCCGATTTTTCGGCAGAAAGGAAAAACCATGAAACGTATTATAGCTATCATTTTAACCGTCCTGATGATCGGCGCCGCCCTCACAGCCTGCGGCACACAGGTCGTATCATCGGGCAAAACCGAAACTGTCGCAAAGACAGACAAAACTGCCAAGGAAGGTGAAACCGTGAATTACGAAGCAAAATCCACCGAAGCGCTGCTGGACATCAACGACGTACCCGCCGCCGACTTAGACGCGGCCGACGCGGAGTATCAGCACAAGGAACCGCAAAAGGGCGAAGAGGTCGCCACTCTGCATACCAACTACGGCGATATCTCGATCAAGTTCTTCACCGAGGTCGCACCCAAAGCGGTCTACTCCTTTAAGGCGCTGGCAAAAGCAGGCCGCTACGACGACACCATCTTCCACCGCGTCATCAACAGCTTTATGATCCAGGGCGGCGACTACACCAACTTCAACGGTACCGGCGGTGAATCTGCTTACGGCGAAGAATTCGACCTGGAGATCTCCGATTATCTGCAGAATATCGAGGGCGCCGTCGCGATGGCGAACCGCGGTCCCGGCACCAACGGCTCTCAGTTCTACATCAATCAGGTCAACAACAACTATCTCGACGGCAACTACACCGTATTCGCTCAGGTATTTGACGGTATGGACGTCGTCAACGATATTGCCGAGGTTAAGACCGACAGCAGCGACAAGCCCGTCAATGACGTGATCCTGGAAAGCGTCGAGATCTACGAATACGAATAATAACAACTAAGCCGCCTTGAAAGGTCAGGGCGGCTTTTCAGATAACGAAATTATTGATAGCCTCCCTTTTCTAAGGGAGGTGGCTCGAAGAGCCGGAGGGTTGCTGAGAATAGAAGAGCGTTTTCGGCAACCCCCAGTCAGCGCGACACAAGTGTCCGCTGACAGCCCCCTTAGGAAAGGGGGCCTCAGTTAAAGTCCTCTCAGTAAGGAGCCTCATTATGGAACGACCCGTCATCGCCCTCATGTATGACTTTGATAAAACGCTGTGCACTAAGGATATGCAGGATTACGGTTTTATCCCGAGTCTGGATATGCAGCCGTCCGAATTCTGGCAGAGAGCCAATGTGTTCGGCTCCGGCGCTCAGATGGACGGCGTGCTTGCCTATCTGTATACCATGATCGAAGAGTGCAAGCGCAAGGGGATCGCCCTGACGCGCGAACTGCTGGTGGAGCACGGCAAAAAGATCGTGCTGTACCCGGGCGTAAAGGACTGGTTTGACCGCATCAATCTCTACGGCGCGGCGCAGGGCGTACAGATCGAGCACTACGTCATTTCCTCGGGGCTCAAGGAGATCATCGAAGGCTCCGGCATCGCGGACAAGTTCACCAAGATCTTTGCCTGTGAATTTCTCTATGATGAAAACGGAAACGCGCTGTGGCCGAAGACCGCCGTCAACTATACCAACAAGACCCAGTTCGTCTACCGCATCAACAAGGGCGTGCTGGATATCGCGAACGATATCGACCTCAACCGCTCGATGCCGGACGACAGTAAGCGCGTCCCCTTCACCAACATGATCTATATCGGCGACGGACTGTCCGACGTGCCGTGCATGAAAATGATGAAGGCATACGGCGGCTGCGCGATCGCGGTGTATCAGGAAAACAACAAGAGCAAGGTCGAAGAGCTGCTCCGCGGCGACAGGGTGGACTTCATCTTCCCCGCCGACTACAGCAAGAGCGGCAGGCTCGACAAAACCGTTCACAACCTGATCAAAAAAATGGCGATCAGCGACGAGTTGACGAAGGAAAACGCGAGACAGCTGAAAGAATTAGGAGTTAGGAATTAGGAAATAGGAATTAGGAAAAAGGGAAACACTTCGTGTTTTGGATTGATAATACAGACATATAAACGAACGCTCATGACTCTTTGAAGCCATGAGCGTTCTATTTGTACTTTAAACTATTATGTTTTTGAAATACAAATCAGGTGAGGGCAGCGCCCTCCATTCATTCCTAATTCCTACTTCCTATTTCCTCATTGAATCTTGTGAATGCGTCCGCGGTTTTTGACCGCCTTACGGATATCAAGCACGATGATCACGATCGTCGCGATGATGACAGCCGCGAGGATCACAACGACCGTCCAGACGTCGACGGGATCGACCGTCTTTTTCTCAATGGATTTGACCTCAGCAGAGGCGGAGCAGGCTTCGACAAAGCGTTTCTGCATATAGCTGTAGATATCGTCGTCGAGATTGGAAAAGGTATAACACTTCTCGAGATAATCCTCAGGAGGATTGAGCAGCTCGCTTGAAAGCATTTCCTCGTCGATCAGCTCCAGCGCAGCGGTGTTGGGAGTGCCGTAGGTGATATACTCCGAGTTGAGAGCGGCGATCTCCGGCTCGCACATGAAGTTGATGAAAAGCTCGGCATTCTCCTTGTTCTTGCAGTTGGCGGGAATACACATCGCGTCGTTGAAGATGTTGGAGCCTTCCTCGGGCAGACAATAATCCAGCGACTCATTATTCTGCATCATCGTCCAGATATCGCCCGCGTAGTAGGTGCAGATGGCGCTCTGGTTCTGTTCCATCTCGACAAAGACCTGATCCATGACGTACTTCTTCAGCACCGATTTCTGCTCGATCAGCTTTTCGGTCGCGCGGTCGATATCCTCGCGGGTAAAGCTGTCGGCTCCCGGATCGATCGGGGGATCGCACAGCTGCATCGCGATCGCCATCGCGTCGCGCGAGTTGTTGAACATCAGGATGCCGTCCTCTTTATAGGCGGGATCCCACAGATCCTTGAAGCCGGTCACAGAGCCTTCCTCGATCATATCGGTATTGTAGCCGATCGCGACAAAGTTCCATGAATACGGCACGCTGTACTCGTTGGTGGGATCGTACGCCATATTTCGGAAGCGCTCGTCGATATATTGGTAGTTCGGGATATTGTCAAAATCGATTTTTGCGAGCAGCCCTTCTTCTCTGAGACGGCTGACCATATAGTCCGAGGGGAAGATGACGTCATAGGTGGAGTTGGAGTTGGTAAGGACGTTATAAAGCTCCTCGTTGGTCTCAAAGTTAGTCATATTGACCTTGATATGGTATTTTTTCTCAAATTCAGCGACGACGTCGACGCCGCTGTCGTCACCGGGATCGATATACTCGCCCCAGTTATAGACATTGACCTCGCCCTGAAATCCGGCAGGTTCGTTATCATTTTCCTGTGCGTCATCATGATCGGCAGCTGACGATGAGCATGCAGAAAGAAGGATGACGCTTGAAAGCATCAGCAAAGCAAGAATCAGCGAAAACAGCTTTTTCATCGCGCCGCCTCCTTTTTCTTGCGAAGGGTCGCAAAATTGGAAATGACCAGAAGGACGATGACGATCACGAACATCAGCGCGGAAAGAGCGTTCGCCTTGGGATTGATGCGCTGGTGGGTCATGGTATAGATCTGGATCGGCAGCGTCTGGAAGCGCGAGCCTCGCGTAAAGTAGGTGATGACAAAATCGTCCAGCGAATAAGTGAAGCTGATCAGAAAGCCCGAGAAGATACCGGGCAGCAGCTCATGCAGCACGACCTTGAAGAACGCCTGTACCGGCGAGCAGCCGAGATCCAGCGCCGCCTCATACAGGGAAGGATCCATCTGACGGATACGCGGCGTGACATTGAGGATGACATACGGCGTACAAAAGCCGATATGCGCCAGCAGCACCGTCCAGAAGCCCATCTCAAAGCCCAGCATCACACCCGCGAAGGTGAACAGGAGCATCAAAGACACACCCGTCACGATCTCGGGATTGATGATCGGGACATTGGACACGTTCAGGATAGCGGAGCGTACGCCGCCCTTGAAATTATAGATACCGATCGCAGCCATCGTACCGAGAACCGTCGCGATGACTGACGCGAGTACCGCGATGATCAGCGTGTTTTTCAGGCTGCCCATGATCTGGGCGTCATTGAACAGCGCCTCGTACCACTTCAAAGTGAAGCCTTTCCAGACGGAGGTCTTGCCGTCATTGAAGGAATAGGCGATCAGGTAAACGATCGGCAGGTACAAAAACGCCATAATGATGATCAGGTAGATCTTGGAGCGCAGTTTTTTCATCAGTTCACCGCCTCCTTATCTCCGAATCGGTTCATAAAGACGAGGAAGCCGAGGATGACGACCATCAGCACCACGGCGATCGCCGAGCCGGTATGGAAGTCGCTCTGGAACACGCGCTCGATGACGTCGCCGATCATGAACTGGGTGCCGCCTAAATACTGGGCGACAAGGAAGGTCGACGCGGTCGGCACGAATACCATCGTCACCCCCGAGATGATGCCCGGCACGGACAGCGGAAACACGACCTTGCCGAACACATGGAAGCCGTTGCAGCCCAGATCCTGAGCCGCCTCGATCAACGCCGGGTCGATCTTGCTCATAACGGTGTGGAGCGGCAGGATCATAAACGGCAGGAACTCATATACCATGCCGACGATGACCGCCCCCGAGTTGCCGATCAGCGTGATATCGATACCGAACCAATTCAGTATCATATCAAGAGGGCCGTAATTCTGTAAGATCAGCACCCATGCGTAGATGCGCAGAAGAAAGTTCATCCACATCGGCACCATCATGAACATGATGATCATGCTCTGTCCGCGCTCGCTGCAGCGCGAAATGGAAAATGCCAGCGGATATGCCAATACCAGACAGATCAGGGTAGAGATCAGAGCGATCCACAGGGAATACAGAAACACCTGACTGTATACCGACGCGTTCCGGAAGGGTTCAACGGAAAAATGACCCTGAGCGTCAGTAAAAGCGTAATATACAACCATGACCAGCGGGACGATGGTGAACACCAGCATCCAACCGAGATACGGAACAGCGGGACGTTTTGACTTCATCGGCTTAACCCTCGCTGATCTCAGCCTTGCTGAAATCGAAGCAGATCGGCACATAGGTCGCTACCTGCTCGTCATAATCGCTCTGCATGATCCACTTGCGTTCGTCGGACTCGAGGACGATCTCGTTATGCTCACCCTTCCAGATGACCGACTCGATATATACCTCGTCGAGATGACCTACGCCGTCGCCCGCGATATACAGCGCGTCGGGCGGCAGAACGATCCTGATCTTCTTTCCTTCCTCATAGAAGGTATCGGGGATCGTGACCTCGTTGCCTTCGAGAAGGATCGTTGTTGTGTTATTTTCTTTATCGGAATAATAAACATCCGTGATAATGTCATTTGTGGGGTTGAGAAACATCTTCTCCATAATATGGATATTAAAGGGATCGATGTACATGCCGATGGTGTCCCCCACCTTCTGCGATACGGTGGAGTGGATCAGCCACTGACAATTGTTGCAGCGCACGGAGATCTCAAAGTGTACGCCTTTGAAAACGACGTCCTCGACCACGCCGATGAGCGTTGCCTTATCGGGCGCGACGACCTCGACGTCCTCGGGACGGATCACGACGTCCACGGGCTTGTTCTTCTCAAAGCCCTTGTCCACGCAGTCAAGCTCCACGCCGAGCAGCCGCACCTTGCAGTCCTCGAGCATGACGCCGTTGATGATGTTCGCCTCGCCGATAAAGTCGGCGACAAAAGCGTTGGCAGGTTCGTTATAAACCTCCTCGGGAGTGCCGATCTGCGCGATCACGCCGTTGTTCATGACACAGACGCGATCGGACATCGTCAGGGCTTCCTCCTGATCGTGCGTCACATAGACAAAAGTCTTTTGGGTCTTTTGCTGAAGCTGTTTTAATTCGATCTGCATATCCTTGCGCAGTTTCAAGTCGAGCGCGCCGAGCGGCTCGTCAAGCAAAACGACCTTGGGATCGCACACCAAAGCGCGGGCGATCGCCACTCGCTGCTGCTGACCGCCGGACAAAGCGCTGACAGGGCGCTTCTCATAGCCCTTGAGATCGACGATGGCGAGCATCTCTTTTACCTTTCGCTCGATTTCGGATTTTGACGTCTTCTTCAGCTTCAGACCGAAGGCGACGTTGTCAAAAACATTCAGATGCGGGAACAAAGCATAATTCTGGAACACGGTGTTGACGCTGCGCTTATGCGGCGGCAGCGCGCTGACTTCCCTGCCCTCAAAATACACCTCGCCGCTCCCGGGCGTTTCAAAGCCCGCGATGATGCGCAGAGTCGTCGTCTTGCCGCAGCCCGAAGGGCCCAGCAAGGTAATGAACTCCTTGTCATAAATGTCGAGGCTGATATTTTTCAATATCACCTCATTCGAATACTTGAAATTGATATCCTTCAAGGATACGACCGCATTTTGCTTCAACTATCTGACCTCCTTGGTTTAGAGCCGCCGTTCCGC
>JAFRBD010000057.1 GCA_017405065.1 Ruminococcus sp.
TACGGCGAGACTCCTGCATTCACCGGCGAGACCCCGACCAAGGCGGCGCCCGCTCAGTATACATACACCTTCGCAGGTTGGGATGCTGAGATCGCTCCGGTAACCGGCGACGCTACCTATACCGCGACTTAAAATTCAGAAGTCAACAAGTACACCATCAAGTTTGTCGATGAAGACGGTACCGAGCTGCAGAGCAGCGAGGTAGCATACGGTGATACGCCCGAATACACCGGCGAGACTCCCACCAAGGCGGCTGACTTACGGTATACCTACACCTTCGCGGGCTGGGATCCCGAGATCACTTCGGTAACCGGCGACGCTACCTACACCGCCACCTATACCGCTGTTGCAAAGGTTTATCGCGTTTCCCACTCCCTGTCCCTCGAGGGCAAGATCCACGTCAACTTCTACTGGCAGATCCCGGATGACAGTTCCGCAGGCTACACCTACACCTTTGAGATGAACGGAACTGCTACCGAACAGCTCCCGCTGCCGACAGCTCCGGATGCTAACGGCTTCGGCTACAAGACCGCTGTCGCGATCGACGCGCCCGAAATGACCGTAGATATCACCGCCACCCTGTTCAAGGACGGCGTTGTGGTCAAGACCGATACCTATCAGGCGACGGATTACGCAAAGAGATATAACGACTCCTATGAAGCAGCTGATTCCGCGCTCGAGGATGGCACGCCTTACCTGATCGGCAAGATCAACGGCTCTACCAACTGGAACGCGGCTGATCCGAGATTCAAGCTCACCGAGAATCCCGAGAACACCGACGAGTATGTCATTCAGAATGTTGCGCTGACGGCAGGCGATCAGATCAAGGTCGCGAAGTACTACGAGGCAACCGAGAGCTACGGAATGTATCCCGACGGCACCGGCAACGAGTACACGATCGAACAGAACGGCGTCTACAACATCTACTTCAAGAAGAACGCCGACGTCGATACCGACGGCTGGCACTACGGCAAATTCTTTGTCGAGACCGTTTCTACCGATAACGCGGCTTACCAGAACAACCTCCTGCCCACGCTGCTGCAGTCGACCGTGAACTACGGCGCAAAGGCGCAGACCTACTTCAACGTCAACACCGAAGAACTCGCCGACAATGAAATCAGCGTCAAGGGCTTCTTCCCCGAGGTCACACAGGATATGATCAACGCGCGTCTGGGCGACAACGAGACCAGAGCGAGATTCGCGGACACTATCTTTGCCGACTACGGTCTGAGATATCGCGGCGCTTCGCTGGTCATGAACGCCGATACCAAGATCAAGATCTACTTCAATGTTGTCGATGAGGCAATCTTCAATGAGTATAAGGATAGCTTCACCTTCAACGGCGAGGCGGTCGCGCCGACTTTCAACGGCACGCTCGTGAGCTTCGATCTGGACGGTATCGCTGCCGCGAACCTTGCGGTACGCTATACGCTCGCGAACACCAAGGGCACCGCTTCTCTTACTTACTCCGCGCTCGATTACGCGACCACCTGCATGACGCTACAGGACAGCGAGCCTGAACTGTATGAACTGGCTCAGGCGCTGTACTGGTACAACGTATATGCCGACGCGTACTTCAAGAACGCTGTATAATCGACAGAAGCAACAGGACGAAAACGCAAGATGAACTCATGTGATTTCGTTCCGGAAGAATGAACAAAAGTCCATAAACCCGTAGCCCTCGGGCTATGGGTTTATGTTCTTTGCGAATGAATGATACGATTTGAACACAGCTGAACAAGCGTTGGAAAAACGCAAAACAGCCTTCCCCTCAAGGGCAATATCGTCAACTTAAGGCTCCTTTATCTAAAGGGAGCTTACCCTATTATTATAAAGGTATTATCAGTACGATGAAAAAGAAACGAAAACCTTATAAACTGATCTATACCGGTATCCTGCTCCTCGCCGTTATTCTTATCGGCGTTATATCGTTTTCCGTTTACAAGCTGAGCACAGAGTATCTGCCCCAGCAGAAAGAGATACAGCGCTTTGATGAACTGAGAGAAATACTGTATCAGACAGAAGAAACGGTAGGGGAGGACGAGGAGGAACCTTCTGCTGCCGAGGATACTCCGGTCGAAACCACCTCCAAGGGCGAACCTATCCGTGTATACAGCCTTGAAGAACTGTTTTCGTTGAACGGCGATATGACAGCCTGGCTCACGGTACCGGATACCGGGATAGATTATCCTGTCATGCATACGCCTGACGACGTTGAATACTATCTGCATACCGATTTCGACGGATATTATTCTTTTTCGGGATGTTTGTTTGTGGGCGATAACTGTGATATCGACAGCGACATTTTTGTGATCTATGGCCACAATATGAACAACGGGTCCATGTTCGGTGAGATCGACTTGTATTCCTATCGGGATTATATGGACGAACACTGTGATATGATCCTGCGTACGCGCGACGGCAACCGTCTGTACAGAATTTTCGCAGCATTTCCTACAAAAGTGTATGAAGAAGACGATGAGTCGGAAGATTTTCGGTATTATTTTTCTGTAGGAGAAAAAACAAAAGAAGAATATCAAAGTATCGTAGATGAGATATGTGAGCTTTCTGTCGTTTCTGTGACAGAAAAACCTTTATATCCCGCACAAATCGCATATTTATCCACATGCGCGTACCATGAAGATAATGGTAGATTTGTTGTCGCTGCTTATCGGATTCACTAAAGATTTTGGCGGTTATTCATAAAATATTTAAGGATTAACAAATAAATAATTAAAAATTTGTTAATAATTTGATTGACTTTCAGAAGAAACTGTGTTATTCTTATCTTGAATATAAAGGGCAGTGTTTATCGGCAAGTGCTGGTTTTTCACCTTCTGAAAGGATTCAATTCCATGAATAAAGATAAAGAAACGATAAATCAGGATAACGAGGCCACAAAGCCTGTTGCTAAGCGCCATAAGGCGTTTACGGTCATCGGGATTATCCTTTGTGTGATTTTGATCCCCGTCCTCGTTATCAATGTTACTATGATCATCAAAAGCTATACCAACCCTGATGAATATCCCATGTTTGCCGGATACACCATGATGATCGTGCTTTCTCCCTCCATGGAGGACACCATCATGACCGGCGACCTGATCTTAGTCAAAAAGGCTGAGCCTGAAGATATCAAAGGTGAAAGCGCCAAAGGCGCTCAGGACGGCGATATTATCTCGTTCTTTGATCCCGACAGCGAAAAGCAAAGCGTTTTGACGCATAGATGCGTAGAGGTGACAAAGGATAAGGACGGCGGTCTCGCCTTTAAGACAAAGGGTGATAACAATGTTTCCGAAGATCTTTCATTAGCGCCTGCCAAGAACCTGATCGGTACATATATCACGCGTATCCCCGGCGCGGGCAACATCGCCATGTGGCTGCAGACGACGCCCGGACTGATCGTATGCGTAGCGGTGCCGATCGTGCTTCTCGTCGCTTATGATCTGATCATGAAGAAGCGCTATGATAAGAATAAGAAGAAGGATACCGACGCGCTCTTAGCCGAACTGGAGTCGCTGCGCGCTCAGCAGGCTGAGTCAGAAAACGCCGAAGAAGCAAAAGCTGACGCAGCCAACGAACAGGCGGCGCAGGCTCAGGCGGAAAAGAAGACGGAGGAGCCGAAGAAGGAACCGAAGTCAGATGATTCCGAAACGGCTGAAAAGCCTGAAGAGAAACAATCCGAAACGCCTGCAGAGCCGAAGGCTGAGGAGAAAGCCGGCGATGATTCGGCTGTTCCCGCCGGAATGACCGCCGAGGAGCTCGAAGAGTTCCGCGAATTCCAAAGGATGAAAAAAGCCAAAATGGCAGCTGAATCCAAGGATGAGGAAAAACCGGAGGAGTAAGACGGCTTTTACAATCCTCAAAGTAAACTTAGTTTATTCTTCCCTCGGAAGCCACGCTGAGGGTGAATATATAAATGCCGCGGCATTCTCCGCGAATGGGCAGAGATGCCCGGTACATCCCCTCTGGTCAAGAGGGAAGAATCTGAAGCCTATGACGTTAGGCAAAAATATTATGAAAGGAGTTTTTCCAGAATGAAGAAAAACAAAATGATGAGAATCGCTGCTATTCTTCTGATCGTGACCCTGCTTTCCACTTGCGCTATTTCCGGCACATTTGCGAAGTATATCACTAAGGGCGAAGGCAGCGGCAACGCTCGCGTTGCTGCTTGGGGCATTGAGATCTCCATGGAAGATAACCTCTTTGCTACTCAGTATGAGACCGACGACGCTGACTACGAGGGCGAGTACTCCGTAGTTTCCGCTAACGGCGATGAGCTGGTTGCTCCCGGTACCAAGAAGGATGATGCTATCACAGCTACTATCTCCGGTACTCCCGAGGTTGCTACCCGTCTGTATCTCAAGCTCGACGTTGAGAGCGACGCGTTCCTCGAGGCTGGCGACTATCTCGATTACACCACCGGTCTGATCGACGATGATGAGTTCACTCTGACTGATGATTATTATCCCGTTAAGTTCAACATCGCTTTCCAGGGCACCATTGCTAACCATCGCAACATGAGCTTCAAGCTCAGCGATATCGCCGGTTTCGCCGGTCTGGATGTCTCTGAAGACGGCGTTTCCCTGACCGAGCTCACCGATTGGCTCGAGGCTAACGAGGGCTACTATCCCGTTATCGGCAACACCAATGCTTTCGGTCTTGGTATTGACGAACAGGGCAGAATCTATGTTGACGTTCCCGCAGGCAAGACCATCGACGGTACCTTCACCCTGAGCTGGGCTTGGGCATTCGAGCAGGAGCCCATGGACGATCCTATGGACAACAGCTCCATGTATGACAAGGCTGACACCTATCTTGGTATGACTCAGCCCAACATCGACTTCACCTTCGCTGCTGCTGCAGTCCAGATCGACTAATTTAACCTACTGTTAATTTAGTTTGTCTTATCAGGTGAACCCTGATTAATTGAATCCATTCATTCATCCCCCTGCCCCCGTGGCTGGGCAGGGGGATCTTGAATACCGATGCTCAAATCGCGAATGTCGTTTTTGCTTTGCGATGATGATGTATTATCATCTTTAGAATATATGTAAACAGTTACGGCTATTCTAAAGATGATAAGAACCATTTGTATTTTTTAAGGACTATTTTCATTGGATCAGAAACAGGAGGCTTTCGATGAAAGACTACGCTTCTTTAAGAAAACGTAATAACGCTTCACGCACGATCGCGATTATCATGGCAGTGCTGCTGATCATCGAGATGTGTTCTTTGACAATGCTGTTCAGCCTCGTGGTTGGATATTCGGTAGATAACTCCGGTTATGTTATCTCGCTCACTGAGGGCGCGGATAAGAGTAAGCTCAGCAAGATCGATACCGCAGAAACAGGCTTTATCGTACCCACCTTTGTCGGTGATCCCGATATCTATTTCATAGAGCCTGAGGACAAGATCAATGAGAAGGATTTTGGCTTCTCTACCTATGATAAAGATCAGGTCTGGGGCACTCATACCGATATCGAGGTCTTCCATCTCACCTATGACGAGGGAAAAGAAGAATTTACCGTTATCTCGTCCGATGACAGCAATGTATTTGCTCCCGGCACCGCCGAGACCTATAAGTTCTCTGTCAAGAACGACGGAACACACGACCTGAAGTATCTGGTATACTTAGAGGCGTGGATCGACGCCAAAAACGATGCAGGCGAAGATCTCTGGATTCCGCTGAATTCCCGCTTCCACAATTCCGACGGCACATACTTCGGCGCCGACGGCACATCCGATTGGCACGATTATGAATATATTGACAAGACCGGCGAGATCAGACCCTTAGGCAAGGGCACAAGCCGCGATTACTTTGTCGATTGGGAGTGGCCTTTTGAACGCTTTGACGGAGAAGGCTTGACCTCTAATGACGCTTATGACACCATGCTCGGCAATCTTGCCGCGGATGGCGCTGATTTGCGCGCGAATATCCGCATCAAGACAGTTGCATGGTTAGAAGACTACTGGCATATCTATACCGATGTAATCGAGGGCAGCGGTACTACTGCCGAAGATCCCGATATGGTCGAACAGGAAGAGGACGAGACATCCACCATTACCGCGACTCCCGCCGAGGGCTACGAGTTCGTCGAATGGACCTTTGATGAAGACGATATCTATGAGATCGTCGGCGACGGCAAGCTCACCGATCCGACCCTTACCATCAAGCCCGGTTCTGATATCCACGCTCACGCAAAGTTCCGCCTGAAGCCTACGGAAGAACCTCCGACAGAAGAGCCTCCGACAGAAGCACCGCCCACGGAAGCTCCGCCTACGGAAACTCCGCCTACGGAAGCTCCTCCCACGGAAGCTCCTCCCACGGAAGCTCCTCCCACGGAAGCTCCGCCTACGGAAGAACCCACTACCGCTTACTGGATCGTCGATTCCGACGTAATTCAGGGCAAGGGTACTACGACGCCTCCTGTTTCCGATCCTGTAAAGGTCGAGCAGGGCTCCGGCGATACCGCGACGATTACCGCAACTCCCGACGAGGGCTATGAATTCATCGGCTGGGAGATCGACGGCGATTATACGCTGCCTGAGGGCGGCAGCCTGACCGATCCCACACTGGTCATCAAGCCCGAATCTGATATCCATGCCCACGCAAAGTTCAAGCCGGTACCGAAGTACTGGACTGTTGATACCGACATCATCGAGGGCAGTGGTACCACAACGCCTCCTGTCTCTGATCCCGTCAAGGTTGAGCAGGGCTCCGGCGACAACGTGACGATTACCGCGACCCCCGCTGATGGTTATGAATTCATCGGTTGGGAGATCGACGGCGATTATACGCTGCCTGAGGGCGGCAGCCTGACCGATCCCACACTGGTGATCAAGCCCGGCTCCGACGTCCACGCTCACGCGAAGTTCAAGAAGATCCCGAAGTACTGGATTGTTGACGCTGATGTTATTCAGGGTGACGGTACCGTAACGCCGCCTGTCGATAATCCCGCGAAGGTCGAGCAGGGTACCGACGGTACTGCGACCATTACCGCTTCTCCTGCCGATGGTTATAAGTTCATCGGCTGGGAGATCGACGGAGAATACACTATGCCCGAGGGCGGCAGCCTGACTGATCCCGTATTGGTCATCAAGCCCGGTTCCGACGTTCATGCTCACGCAAAATTCGAGAAAGTTGAACCTCCGACCCCTGAGTACTGGAGTGTCGACGCTGACGTGATCGAAGGCGAAGGTACCACCGTACCGACCAAGGAGAATCCGATCAAAGTCATCAAGGATAGCGATGAGACTGTCAAGATCATTGCGACTCCTGCTGACGGCTGGGAATTCATCGGTTGGGAGATCGACGGCGACTATACGCTCCCCGAGGGCGGCAGCCTGACCGATCCTACATTGGTCATCAAGCCCGGTTCCGACGTTCACGCTCACGCGAAGTTCCGTCAGAAGCCGACTGAGGCGCCTACCGAAGCACCTACTACCGTAGAGCCTACCGGCGAGCCTGCGCCCTCTCCTACTTCTGTGACGCCCACCTCTGCCGTAACTCCTACGTCGCCTGCTGCGACTACGGCTCCCGTAACGCCGCAGACCGGCGACTTTACCCAGAATCTGCTTTGGATCATTCTGGCGATTGCAGCATTCGTTGCGCTGATCGTACTGTTCATTGTTTATCGCAAGGTCAAGAAAAGAGAGAAAGCAGATAACTGACATGCCGGATAAAAAGAAAAAAACAAAAGTCGGTTCGATGATATTTCGAATCGTACTGATTATCATAGCGGGCTTGACAGTCGGTTTAGGCGTCTTTTCATGGAATGCGTCGAGGGTTGTCGGCAACCAGCTGCCTATGCCGTTTGGCTTCGGTGTATCGGTTGTCATGTCCCCGTCTATGGAGCCTGTCCTGAAAACAAACGATTTGATATTTGTTAGTGAAGATGAAAATTATGAGGTAGGAGATATCGTTGTTTATCAGGATGGTAATATGCTGGTGATCCATCGTATCATCAATATTGACGGCGAAAATGTCATCACGAAGGGCGATGCGAACAATATTGCCGATGATCCGATCAAGTTGAATGATATCAAAGCGAAGTTTTCTTTCCGTATCCCGTTTATCGGCGTGATCTTCAAGTATCTTAAAACCGTCCCGGGAACATTGCTGGTGCTGGTTCTCGCCATCTTCCTGCTTTATCGCTCTCGTCAGAAAGAACGAGAGAAGGATAGGGATGACCTGGAAAGTATTGTTGAGGAGATCAAGCGCCTGCGTGCGCAGCAGGAAAACAACGGTTCCGCTGAAGATAAGACAGAAGATAAGATAGAAGAAGCTGATACTTCAACGCAGTCAACGGAAGAATCAAATGATGATGTTGATGTGAAAGAGTCTTCTGATTTTGCTGAGAAAGCGGAGAATACTGATGATAATTCCGGATCTACAGAATCGATAGATGCGGAAGGTAATAAAACATCCCATGAAACTGCTGATTCATCCACTGATACATCATCGTCAGCCGTTTACGAAGAGGGTCAAGATATTTCGGAAGATTGATTTATCCTCGAAGAGACGTCATGGTAAATGTCTAAGAATTTTTGTAAAAGGAGCAGATGGAAAATGAAAGTGAATAAACTTTCCGGCATTTTCATACGTGCAGCTGCAGTGTTGATATGCCTTGTTCTGTTCTCGGCGCATTTAGCCTCGGGGATGTTTGCGAAATACGCTGTCGGCGCTTCAGGTGGAAGTAACGCCCGCGTCGCCAGTTTTGACGTCAGCATTGAAAAAACGGCTGATTTGACCTTTGATGATTCCGGAAACGGAACATACAAGTTCTGTGTGATCAATAGAAACTCCGAGGTTCCTTTCCTGTATGATATCGTTGTCAGAATCAGCGGTACAGATCCCTCAGGTTTCTTTGATGCTTCTGAAATTGCAGGCGCCTGCAGTGATGTTAAACTGAACGGTGAAGCCGGCACTTATTCTGAAAGCAGTCATTGTTACACATTCCCTGTATCCGCCTATCTTGATCCCGGCACAGATTCTGATGAGTATACATTCTCATTTAAGAAGAATGATCTCGTAAAGATCAACGCAGATGCTGCCGAGGATGTAACGACGACCGACATTTCGATCAAGCTTGATGTATCCGCTAAGGGTACACAGGCTAATTAAAGGGGGGCGATATCATGAAGAAGTTTAGTATCGTTCCGAAAAAAGAGAATAAAGAATGGCGTTTCCGGTGGTATCACGTACTGATCTGCAGTGTAGTGATCGCTGCGGTATTTGTATCGATGAGCGTCGGCTTAGGATATGCGAAATATGTCAAGGAAACGAATCCCCTATCACTTGAATATTCGGTAACAGGTCGTCAGCTGAAGCTGCCCGGATATGTTATTGCTAAGAGAGTATCCGGCGAAGATACCGTTCTGGTATCTGGCAATTTCAAGGTGACAGTTCCGAAGACTGCGACAGGCGCAGGTCTCACTGACGCTGAATATCTGCTTTTAAAGATTCACAGTCCTGCTTCTGCTATCAATCTCGATCAGTATGATAAAGAAGCGCAGCAAAACAGCGTCAGCTACAGTGCGCAGCTGCAGTCTGATCCTGCTGATA
>JAFRBD010000058.1 GCA_017405065.1 Ruminococcus sp.
GCAGGATACCGCCGGAAAGGAGCTGGTACAGCGGGTCGAGACCGACGATCAGGCTCATCAGCGCCGCTGTTGCCAGATAGACGCAGGGGATGATGGGGGAGATGACGCGGCGGATGACGAGATAGATACCGCCTAAGATCAAGGCGACAGCGCAGACCTCGCCGATAGAGCCGCTGCAGCGACCGAGTAATAAGTCAACATAGGAGTAGACGCCGGGTTCGGCGACCAAGGGGGTCGCGGAGGTGGCGGCGTCGATCGAAGCCGCCTGCGGAGCGCCGAGCGCGGGAACCCAGTGCATCATCGCGGAGGGGAAGGATACCAGCAGGACGATACGCGCCGCTAAAGCGGGGTTGACGAAGTTCATGCCGATACCGCCGAACATCTGCTTGACGACCACAATGGCGATCAGACAGCCGAACATGGCGATCAGCGGGTTGATATCAACGGGTAAGTTCAGCGCGAGCAGCAGACCCGTCACGACCGCGGAAAGGTCGCCGATGGTGGTGTCGCGCTTCATGATCTTGCGGGAGATGTATTCGAGCAGGACGCAGGTCGCGATACAGACCGCGATCAGCACCAGACTGCGCATGCCGAAGATCACGCACGACGCGATCGCCGCGGGACATAAGGCGATGATGACGTCGAGCATGATGCGGCGGGTGGAGTTATTGCTCTTGAAATGCGGGGAGGAGGATACGTGTAATTTTGCTTCCATTACTTTTTACCTCCTTTGTCTTTTGAGGCGATCTGTTCGCGCTTCGCCTTCTGGAGCTGCGCCTTGCCCAGACGGATGCTCTGTACCAGATGGCGCTTGGCGGGACAGGTGAAGGAACAGCAGCCGCATTCCATACAGTTCATGGCGTTGTAGAAGTTCAGCGCGTCGAGATCGCCGCGTCCGGCGGCGTTCGCGAGCTCCAAGGGCTGCAGGCGCATGGGGCAGGCGTCGAGGCACTTGCCGCAGCGGATACAGGCGGAAGGCTCGCTTGATCGCGCTTCTTTTTCACTCAACGCCAAAATGGCGTTGTTCTGTTTTAATATATACAGCTCGTCGTTCGGCAGGGAAACGCCCATCATGGGCCCGCCCATGATCAGCTTATAGGGCTGTTCCTTATAGCCGCCGACGAATTCGATCACGTCTTTGATCGGCGTGCCGATGGGGACGATGACGTTAGAGGGGTTCTCGATACAGCCGCCGTCGACCGTTAAGCGGCGGGAGACCAGCGGGATACCGGTCTTGAGATAGCGGGCGATGAACGCGACGGAACCGACGTTCATGACAAGACAGCCCGCGTCGGAGGGCAGCCCGCCCATCGGAACCTCGCGCCCGGTACACGCCTTGATCAGGACCTTTTCCGCGCCCTGCGGATAAGACGCTTTGAGCGGCAGCACGCGGATCTCATCATCGGGATCGTGGGCGTTGTCGGCGATCTCGCGCAGGGCTTTGATCGCGTCGGGCTTATTATTTTCGATACCGATGATCACGCGGTGGATATCTAAAAACTCCTTGACCGTGTGAACGCCGGAGATCACGTCCCAGCTGTTTTCGAGGATCTCGCGGTGATCCGAGGTGATGTAGGGCTCGCACTCGGCGACGTTGATGATCAGGGTATCGACGTGTTTGTCCGAGGGGATATTGAGCTTGACGGCGGTGGGGAAGCCCGCGCCGCCTAAGCCTACCAGACCGCTGCTGCGCACGGCGGCGATCAGGTCGGAGAGGGATTCTACCTGCGGAGGTTTGATATCGGGAGAGAGGCGCTGTTCGCCGTCGCTCTCGATAAAGATCGCGTCCACCTTACTGCCGTCGGGCATGGTGATCTTGTCGATTTTTTTGACGGTACCGGAAACACTCGCGTGGATCGGGGCGCTGACGAACGCGTCGCTGCCCGCGATCTGCTGACCGACGTCTACCGTGTCGCCGACCTTGACCATCGGCTTGCACGGAGCGCCGATATGCTGGGTCATCGGCAGGACGACCATCTTGGGCACAGGCATTACCACGCTCTCTTTGTGCGCGGTGTTCTTGTTGTGCGGAGCATGTACGCCGCCGCGGGTTCGGTACGGCCGCTTGGGAAAGCTGAGCTCAGCCATAAATTTCCTCCTTTATCTATGAATGAAGAAATAACGAATGATAAACTGTCTTGAATATTTTATCACTAAATATATATCATAACATTGTATATGTCTTTTTTCAAGCTGTATTCGAGGGTAAAATAACAATTTTGGTGAATAGAGCATCAGAGTTATTGCGAAGCCCAAAGCTGCCATCTTTTGAGGACGACGCGGCAATCCCTTTGTCGTTTGCAATCGGTTTGGGAGAAATGTACAGTCCCTTTTTGTGGGATTGCCACGCCCTAAAGGGCTCGCAATGACTGTGAATTATAAGGAAGGATGATAAAAATGCAGTTTTTATGGGCTTTTTTGGTAGGCGGGGCGATGTGCCTGATCGGACAGGTGCTGATCGACCGCACATCGCTGACGCCCGCGCGGATACTGACGGGCTTTGTGGTAGCGGGAGTCGTACTTTCGGCAGTAGGATTGTATGAGCCGCTGGCGGATTTTGCGGGCGAGGGCGCGGCGGTGCCGCTGTCGGGCTTCGGGCATCTGATGGCGCAGGGCGTGCGCGACGCGGTGGACAAAGACGGCGCAGTCGGGATATTGACGGGCGCGCTGACTGCCTCGGCGGCAGGAATCGGCGCGGCGGTGGTGCTGTCGCTGATCGCGGGACTTTTGAGCAAGCCGAAGGAGAAGTGAGCTTAGGGCAGAGCAGGGCGCTGCCAAGGCTTACCCTTGGGGGGAAGGCTTTTGCTTGGATACTCGCTTCGCTCGGACGATTTGTGCAATTCCTCCGGGTCGGAACGAGTTCCGACCCACCTCCCTTTCCCAAAGGGAGGCTTGGAAATGCTCTGCTCCTGTTTGTGGGATTGCCGCGCCCATGAGGCTCGCAATGACAGCGAGAGGAAGGGGATATGAGCGGGAGGAAAAGAAAAAAGCACCCGTCGGGTGCAGGACAGAGAAATATGCGCGCATCAACTAAAAGCGGAGGACTGTTGCCCTCCGCCTTTAGTGCTTACTGTATTGAATAATCGAGGTATTCCTCAAGTTGTTCGTCGTCTTTCTTTTGCTTTGCCTTGATCACAAGGACGGTCGTGATCGCCGCGGTGATGGCAGCTACTGCAGATACGATCCAAATGATCCATTTGTAATCGAACTTTTTGCATTTATTACACATGTTGAGCCTCCTGATTGATGATTCTGAATACACTATAAGAAAATAATAACAGAAATTTTTAAAATGTCAATATGTTGTGGGTAAGTTTTATAAATCTTTTGTCAATTACCGTACATATTGGGGTTTTGGATAGGGGATGGGGTGTTTAGCGACCGGTGACCGGTGAATAGTTTAGCAGGTATCTCGCTGCGCTCGGTCAATTGATGCAATTCCTCACCCGCTCCCGCGGGAGCTCCCTTTCCCAAAGGGAGCCTTGGATAGCGGCTGCTCCTGTTTGTTGGTTTATTCCTCAGCCTGCTTGAGCTCTTCGGTGTTGTAAACGAGGGGCATATGGTACTCGCGCTCGTAGATCTCCTTCCAGAGCGCGTAGTTGCGGTCGCGCATATCGTTGACGCGCTCGCGGTAGGACAGGTTGGGGTCGGGGTAGATCGGCGCGCCGATGTGGATGGTGTATTCCTGTACCAAGAAACCGTCCTCGCCCATGACGTCGGAGTCCTGCATGGTGATGAAGCACGGCAGGACGGGGACGTTGTTGCGCGCCGCGAAGCTGTAGGCGCCGTTCTTGAGCGGTTTGGGCTTGCGGTAGTTCCACCACATGGACTGCTCGGGATAAACGAGGATGAAGTCGCCCTTTTGCAGGAGCATGTCGACCGCTTTCATAAACTTTTTCATGGTGCCCATGTTGGAGGAAAGCGGCAGGGTGTTGCAGTTGCGCATCAAAAAGCCGTAGAAGCCGGGGAACGAGGTGTAGTTGCCCTCGCGGATCACGCGCCAGAAGGTGCGGTCGGGCTGCTGCGCCGCGTCGTAGGCGAGCTGCATCGCGAAGCTGTCGAAGGCGTTGAAGTGGTTGCAGGTGATGATCGCACCGCTGTTGAGATTGCGGAAATGCTCGATGCCCTTGATATCCTTGATGATCAGCTTCTTGTCGGCGATCAGGGAGTTGACGTAGCGGCGGGCGGCGGCAAAGGCGAACTTGCTCTTCATCTTGCTGCGGATGCGGGTGTCGCCGTACTCGATCTCGTCGGGCATAAGGGTGCGCGAGGGCGGGTCGTTCTCCACATCCTCGTCAAAGCGTCCCTCGCGCTCATACTGCGCGATCTTCTCGAGGATCGCCACGCGATCCTGAGAACGGACGGAGTTATCAAGCTGCTTCTGATAGTTGTCGTCACGATCGGTTTCGAATTTTGCGAGCGCTAACAAGTTGTCCATGACCTCCGCATCTCTTAATTTATCTTCTTCGGTGAAGTTTTCCAGTACCTCGCGAATCTCATCATATACTTCCGTTTCGGCGGCGTAGTGCCAGAAGATATCGCCGCCGGTGCAGTCGGCGTAGTGCCACGGCTTGCTGACCATGATGTAGTGGATGATCTTCGCCTCTTCGATCGGGTAGGGGAAGGTACAATATGCCTCGGTGTTCCAGCGCTGGTCCAGCCAGAGGATGTGATCCTTGCAGATCAGGTTGAGGTAATCCTCGTCCTGCGTGACGACGAAGCTGTATTCCGCGAGGCGATCGGCAAAGCGGCGGAGGATCTCTTTTTTGCGGAACATTTCGGCGTTGATCAGCAGTACGCCCGCGTTGAAAAAGTTGTGCCGCGACACGCCGACGACCTTTTCGGCATAGGCGCCGTAGTGGTCGGTCTGTACCATCGCCTGCTCGTGACAGGCGCCGATCCAGCATTCGCCGAGGTCGGTGAAGTACAGCTCGCTGATATCGCCCTGCACGACGGTGTCGCCGTCGATATAGATGACCTTGTCGTATTCGGGGAACATCTCCGCGATGAACATGCGGAAATAGGTGGTGTTGGAATAGTAATCGCGCACGGGCAGGACGTCGGTGATGGCGTGCAGGCGCTCGCTGACGTCGGTGAAGACGATTTCAAAGTTGTCGCACGCCAGAGAGGTCGCCTTTTTCTGCTGCTCGGGAGAGATGCCGGTGTGCAGGATATAGATGCTGTAACGGTAGTCGGGCGAGGCGTTCGCCATCATCGAGTGGATCGATACGACGGTGTATTTGACGAAGCCTTCGTCGCACGCGTAAAAAATCGGGATGTTCAATTGATCAGCCATTATTGTTTCTCCGTTTTCTCGTTTCTGTTTTTTGCTTTGATCGACAGATATTCGTTGAGGATATCGTCAAATTCGTAGTAGTGGAAGACGTCGTGCACCTTATCGACCTGCCACTGCTTGATGTTCTCGGTATGGGGGTAGGGGGTGTAGAACAGGCGCTTGGAAAAATGTCGGACGACCGTATGGGTGTGCAGGAACTTCTGGTCGTTGAAGCGCTGGGGAAGGAGCTTTTTCCTTGTGGTAGCGTGGATGATCGCGGTCTGGTCGGCAAAGAGGAATTTCTTGCGCCTCAGCTCCTGACGGGCTTTTTCAAACAAGCCGTTTTTGCGGGATTCGGGCATATTGAAGAGGATCACGCCCGCGTTGATATAATTGGGATAGAGCAGGTACTTGCCGTAGTGGTCGCGCGCCGCCGCGTATTCGTATCCCTCCACGTCGATATCGTAGAGCAGGTGGACGTCGCGCTGGAAGAGGATATCCGCGTCGAGGTAGAGCAGCTTGCCGTCCTGCGGGACGCCGTCGACGAGGTCGGCGAGCAGCCGCAGCAGCGTGTAGGGCGAGCAGTAAGCGCCCTCGTTGGGGCAAAAGGCGAACTCCTGTTCGTACAGGGCGGTGACGTCGTGGACGGTCAGGGTGTTTTCGGGATTGTATTTTTCAACGGTTTCGCGGAGCAGGGCGATATGATCCTCGGGAAGACCCGTGAATTTTTCGCTCAGGCGGGGCAGCTCCATGGTGAAGATATGAAAAGCGAAGGGCTCTTTGGATTTGGTGCGCATCATCAGGGATAAGGCGCAGGTGAGAAAGCCGTCGAAAACGCCGTCGTTTCCGCAAAAAAGTATATTGACCATGGGTTACCTCCGGGGGTGTATAGATAGGTATCTTGCTGACGCTCGGTCAATTGTGCAATTCCTCAGTCACCGTTCGGTGACAGCTCCCTTTCCCAAAGGAAGCCTTCGGCGCATCAGCCTTAGTTTTCTTTTTTGATATATTGGATGACCTCGACGTCGGAGTTTTTCGCGCGTTCGCACATCTGCGCATAGACCTCGTCGCGCAGCTTTTTGCGGCGCTCTTTGAGGGAGAGATCCATGTCGGGATAAAACGGGCCGTCGATATAGGTCGTCATACGCGGTTTACGTTTGCTGCCGCGCTTTTGGTAGGTATTGATAAAGCAGAACACGGGCGTGCCGTCCTTGGACGGATAACCGAACGAGCCGTCGGGGAAGGGTCTGATCTTCGTATAATACGGCCAGATATGCGCCTCGGGATAGATCACGACGGCGTGACCGTTTTCGATGCGCGAGCTGATGCAGGCGTTGAAGTTGCGGTACGCCTCGCGCGTGTCGGGCAGCGGGATCGCGCCTAAGGAGGGGTTGATCCGTCCGAGCACGGGCATGGACACGTTGTTGGGATGGACGATGAAGGAAACGCGCTTCGGAAAGCAGAAGACGTTCGGGGTAAAGGGGTCGCCGATATCCTGCGTGTGGTTGCCGTAGAGGAAGATCCCCTGCCGGCGGAAAGGTCTGAGTTTTTCTTTGCCGACTGTTTTCTGGTGCAGGCTGAGCTTGACATACAGAAAGGCGACGGGCGTCGCGACGATACGATACCAGAAGAAACGGGTAACAGCGCGGATGGGCCCGCGGCGGTCATAGACGTAATCGCCGTCGATCTTTTTCGCCTTGATGACCGCTGTGGAGAATTCGTCGTTGAGCTCGTCCTGATAGTATATCACCTTGCGCTTATCCACGGGCATCCTCCTTATATCGTGATCGGCGGTCTCTCTGTAAATAAGATAGCTGATAATAATGCGATCGAAAAGCTATTGCCGACGGTGAAGATTCTGCCATGTGCGGCGTTCCGCTCTGCTGCGGCTTCAGCGCAGGGCAGAAGGCTAAGGTAACGGGAATCGAACCACAACCGCCGATAATGAGTTGTTATCAGTCTTTATCGGCTTATCGTCGATCGCAACCCGTCAGGGTTACTCCTCCTCTGCACCGAAAAATCCTTGAAAACAATCTCGTTCTCGGTGCGAAGCAGTTATTGGCGAGCAGATTTGAGTCCGGTCGAGGAAAAACCGCAGCGAATACTGACGTATTCACGAGGATTATGACGATGAGCGGGCGCAAATCTGCCGCCAAGAACCGATTGGGGGTTCGACTCCCGTTACCTTATGCTGACGGCAGAGAGCCGGTCGGCACAGACAGCCGGATTTCGAGCAAAGCTATCCGATAGATACATAATACCTCATTTTAATCACTATTATATCAAGTTCACTTTTTGAAATCAAGAGCGATATAGATGGAAGTTTTTATTTTTTGAATAATCATTTCAGAAAAATAAAAGGAAAAGATAACAGATACTTGAAAAAGAAACAAAATCTGCTACAATAAAGAGGAAGCAGCAGAGATATCTATGGTAACGGAGTGAGAATATGCAATTTCCCAATGCGCAAAAAGGCGTAAAAAAAATATTTACGGGTGAATTACTGATGCTGATCGCGACGATCCTGTCCACCCTATCCGCTATCGTGACGACCGTTTTCATCAGACAGCAGGGCGAAACGGATCAGATCACTTTCGGAGCGCCCGCGCTCGGATTGATCGTTTTTTCTTTATCGGCGGCGCTTCTGATGATGATCGCCTTGGTTTTCAGTATCATCGGCGTTATCCAGACGTCGAAAGACGAGCCGGTGTTCAAAGGCGTGATCTTTGTGATGCTGCTCAGTTTTGCGGTCGAGGTCGTATCAGCGATCTTCACCGAGAATCCGATCGTCACAAAACTGTCGTCGGTCATCACGGACGTCTGCGGTACGATCACGATCGTTCTGATCGTCATCGGGATCGGTAAATTCGCAGAGAAGCTCGGAGACGACGTTGTCTTCGGCAAGGGACAGACTCTTTTGAAGATCATCGTCTGGATCGCGCTTCTGTCCGTTATCATGAGGGCGGTCGCCGCATTCACGCCGTATACGGCGGCAATGGTGATCGAGATCGTCATGCTTGCCGTCACGGGGATCCTTGAGATAATCAAGTACATCCTGTATCTCTCGTTCCTCGGCAAATCCGGGAAGATGCTGGCGCAGCAGGAAAAGACGTCATGAGAAAAAGGCTGTCGGTTGCAGAACCGGCAGCCTCTTTGCTTTCGGGAAACGATTGACGACGATCGGTATTGAGAGTATAATAATGTCGAAAAGGGTTGAGCGGAGTCGAAAAAAGTTTTTCGATTCAACTCATGCGCAGTCCGGGGAGGAAACATGACATATATCGAGTTTTTTGATCTTGACGCCGTTGAGAATATCTGCAGTTGTTTGGTCAGTGCGCCGGACAGGGTGATACTGATCGGCGATAATATGAACAAACTGAAGCTTCACGCGCGGCGGTATCAATCTCTGTTTCGGAACAGAGGCATGAATATTGAATTTATCTGCAAAACCGTGAACAAGAACCGCTTGAACAGTATCGTCGATCTGCTCTCGGACATCGTGGAAAAATATGAAGACTGCGTTTTTGATCTGACGGGAGGAGAAGATCTGATGCTGGTAGCGGTCGGGATCGTCTGTCACCGTTACCGGGACATGAATCTCCAACTCAGCCGGATCAACCTCAGAACCGGCGTTCTCTACGACTGTGATGAAGACGGTATTTTTATCCCGAGAGAGTTTCTTCCGATGCTGACGGTCGATGAGAATATTGCCGTTTTCGGGGGCAAGGTCATCTATGATGACGAAAGAAGCGGTACGACCCGCCGCTGGAGCTGGACAGAAGACTTTATGAACGATATCCTTTTGATGTGGGAGCTCTGCCGTAAAAACGTCCGCGACTGGAACGCGCAGATGGATACCTTCGCCGCGACGGATATCGTGTCGCCGTCGAGGATCGTCAGCGGGCTGATGCAGAACGGTCTGATCAGCGGCAAACAACAGGCAAACGGATGTTATCGGATCACCTATAAAAACGATCAGGTCAGGCGCTGTCTGACCAAAGCGGGACAGGCGCTGGAAATGTACATCACCCTGAAAGCGATGCTGGCGGTCGACACGGACGGAGATCCGGTCTACAACGACGTCTGCAACGGCGTCTTTATCGACTGGGACGGCGTCGTTCACCAAGAAAACGCTGAATATGATACGGAGAATGAGATCGACGTTATGGCGATGCATCGGATGGTTCCCGTCTTTATCTCCTGTAAAAACGGCGCGGTCGGAATGGACGAGCTGTATAAGCTGAATACGGTTGCGACAAGATTCGGCGGCAAATATGCGAAAAAGATATTGATAGCCAACGCCTTGGGCGGCGATACGTCGTTTGTCTCCTATTTCAGACAGAGAGCCGTTGATATGAAGATCCGTTTGATCGAGAACATTCAGAACATGACGGAGACGGAAGTCGATAAAATGATCAGAAGCCTTTGGAAAGCACCCTGACAGATGAATAAAACTAAAACCCCATACGGTTCTGTGCGGAATCGTGTGGGGTTTTAACTTTAAGTTGTCAGTTATAGTAATACAATATCTTGAAGCGGATATAAGGGAAGACGATACGGGTTTACGGTATCATACGGGCTTTGATATAGTCGGCATACAGGCGCGCCGCGTCTATGGAGCTTGTCTGATACAACATTCTTGTACCGACGACGTCTTCGATCTCGTTGAATACCATTTTTCCGTCCGCGTACAAAAAGTCGACGCCGATAAAATCAGGCGTAAAGGGGAGAGCGCTCAGCACGGAGGATACCCTGTCGCGTTCGGCAGGGGAGAGCGTATGCGCGGTCGCCGTGCCGCCGAGTGAGAAGTTGCTTTGCAGCGCGTCGGAGCGGCGCAGCGCCGCGCCGATGATCGTTCCGCCCAGCACATAGACCCTCAGATCGCTGCCGACGGGAGAAAAACATTCCTGGATGAGAAAGCGGTCATCCTGCAGGGATCGGATGATATCAAGAACCTCATCGGCGCTGTCGGCGGAAAAGACCTCGCTTCCGCCGTGACCCGAGGCGGATTTGACGACGGCGGGAAAGCGCAGTCCGCGCAGGGCTTCCGCAGAAAAAAACGCGCGGTCGAAAAAGGCGGTGTTCATCATCGGGACGCCGGAGCGCAACAGAGCGAGATGGGTCAGGCGTTTATCGTTGCAGACGCGCGCCGTATGACTGTCGTTGAACACCCGCGCGCCGCAGCGCTCCAGAAAGCCGCTCAGCAGCGGGAAGATCGCGCGCATGACGACAAAGTCGGGCAAGCAGACCGGCTCGTTGTCGTAAGCTGAAAAAGGCTGACCGTCACGGATACCGAACCGCAGATCCTCGGCGATGACGATCCTCACATCGCCGAAATCTTCACAGTTTTTCTGCAATTCGCTGGCGAACCAGGTGTTTTTTTCATATTGTTTTCTGTCGTATACGATCCAGCCGGTCATCCTTGCCGCACCTTTCTTTTGATATGGGATATAATGAGCGGACTCATATCGACGCCCGTGCAGTCGAGCGAGCTTTTGAAGTGGGGATTGGAGTTGACCTCGCAGATGATCGGTTCATCGTCCTCGCCGAACAGGACGTCGACGCCCGCGAAATCCAGCCCCAAAGCGCGGCACGCGGCGATCGCCGCCGCCTGCTGGTCGGGGGTCGCTTCATAGCTTTGACATGTTCCGCCGTTGGAGATATTCGAGCGGAAATCGCCGTTGACGCTGCGGCGCAGCATGGAGGAAACGACGCGGTCGCCTACGACGTTGATCCGTACGTCCCTGCCCGCGCTGTGTTCGATGAATTCCTGAAACAGGAGTTCTTTGCAGCCCGCGCCGTCGAGGACGCGACGCATTTCTTCACGGTCGCGTACCAGAAAGACCTGCTGACCGAAGGAGCCGTATGCCTCTTTGATCACGAGGGGAAAGCCGAGCTGTTCGATGACGCCCTCGGTGAAGTCGGTCGGACGATAACCGAAGGCTTCAAAGGTCAGCGGCGCGGAGAAGGTCAGCGGCGTGCGCAGGTGAGCCCGGCTGAGGATCAGCGAGGTATACCCTTTGTGATCGCAGTGAAAGATCGCGTCGGCGCGGTTGAAAACGGGAAAGCCGCACGTTTCCAGCATTTTTGCCAGCAGGACATCCTTGTCCCAAAAGAGGATGAAATCATAGGGGAGTTGTTCCAGAAAAGCGATGTTGCGGAGCAGTTCTCCTGATTTTTTGACGTCAAGCAGGACGTCGAGCCGTTTGGCGGCATGCTGAAGCATGCGGTTGATCCCGGCGTATTTGTCGCCGTTCAGAAATTGATTAACGATCAGCAATCCTTTCATACCTTCACCGTTTCCCTGTTCAGAATCATCAAAAACACTATACCGATCATTATACTATCAACGCCGCCCAAAGGCAAGCGGCTGTTTCGGAAAAATGTTTTTTCGGTGTTTTGGAAAACTTTTGCGAAGAACCCGGTAAATCGGGTTTATATCTACAGGAGAAATCAGGGCTTGATTAATAAATAGAGGAGCATAATAACGAGAGATTTTTTCGCAAGACAAGGCATTTTTTGATGGCATACTCGGCGTATTCCGAGAAAAATAACGCAGTATTGCGGAAAAAGATCCGCTTTTGTGCGTTTTGTCATTTTTAAACAAGCCATAGTCTGAGCAGGGAGGGACGCCGTGAAACGAGGATCGCCGACGACGATCGGATTTTGTCTTGACCGCGCTGACGGCGCATGATACAATCAATATACAGAGAGCCCGACAGTTATTCTCCGAAGGACTGAAACTTACCGAAACACTGCCGTTTTCAGCAAGTTCGGATTACGACTGTCAGGCGACAGACCGAGGATAGGAGGATGATGATTTGCGGCCGTTTACGAATGAGGAATATCAAATCATGATCGTTGAGCTGACGGAGAAAGAACCGGCGTCTTTTGACATGATGTGCGTGATCGTAGAACGAACGCTGAAGCCTTTAATCAGAAAGTGGTGTTACGAGTCCGAGGATCTGAGAAACAGACAGTATGAGGACGATATCCTGCAGGATACGCAGATCCGCCTGTTCAAAACCTGTGTGACGCATTTTTTGAAGCGAAAAGACAGACAGTACGTGATCAACGACAATCCCGACGACTTTTGCTCGTGGATCAAAACCGTAGGCAGGAACATGACGAGAGATAAGGCGAAGGAAGTGCGCCAACAGAATTTTCATACGACGAAGCTGTCTCCCGATATCCCCGCCGCGGACGATTTCTCCAAGATCGAGGATGATACGCGGGAAATGATGATAAAGGCGTTTCATGCCGCCGTGCGCGCTCCCAAAAACCCTCATATCGTATTGACATGGATCATGCAAAGCGCGCTGTCGGTATCCTATGACGTCAACAGGATCAAAGCGACGCAGATCATGGAAGATACCGTCAGCGACCGGACGCTTTTTGAGATGTGGGAGATGATCCTCGGCATGCTCAGGGAGCTGCCCGCGTTCAGGACAACGCAGGAGGAGAACGACCATATCATGACAAAACTGGAAATGAAAACAGCGGATCATCAGAAGGTAGGCGATACCGTATTCCGCGAATACTATGGAAACAGAGGAGGAAAAGCCGCCATCAGCGACTGGATCTACCGCATGAACCGGTGGCTGGGCGAGCAGATGAATTATGAACCATTTGACTAAGGAGGAGATACAGCAGTTTGTATCATTCAAGACCCTCGATCAGGAGAATCTGAAATTGGCGGCAAAGGTCAATTCTCATATACTGAAATGCGACGCGTGTCTGAATGCAGTCCGCGAGCTCCAGGAGCGATATGACAGCATTCTCTGCACACAAGAAGAGGATACGCCGCTATGCGGGTTCGAAAAAGAAGAGCAGGAAGAGACGATTTCGCTCTGATAAACAGAATGATCCAGCCCCTTTTGACGAGGGGCTGGATCAGTTCTTCTGGATAAAAAAGCACACGGTTTTTCGCCGTGTGCTTCTTTTAATTTTGGGATCGTCGGAAATGCTGCTTACCTTATGAGATTCATACTGAATTTCATTAATTCACATTTACGTTTATTGCGTTAAATTCCGCATAACTTTGTTGTCCTCCTTGACATACGACAGTATGCCTGCGTCGTCCGCCTCGTTCTGCGAAATTTTCCGCTAAAATTTTCCGCTAATAAATTAGTTAAAGCGATTAATGGAAACTCGGTATCAGTTCGCCTGAACGGCATACTTTTCGAAAACAGCCTTGATCTCGTCGCCGGTCAGATGGTTCTGCTTCATCAGCTCGTCGACGATCGCGTCGATCGCCGCTTTGTTCGCGGAGAGGATCGCGACGGCTTTTTCCATTTCTTCGGACAGCACCTTATTGATCTCCCGATAGATCTCCGACGCAAAGTTGCTGAATGTCACCGCGTTGGAATCGATGGCGGCAAGACCGAAACGCTCGCTCATACCGTAGTCGCAGATCATGCTGCGCGCGAGGGCGGTGGCGCTCTGCAGGTCGCCGCTCGCGCCGGTGGACACGCCGTCCTCGGCGCCGTAATAGACGATCTCTGCCGCTCTGCCGCCTAAGGAGATGCGGATGCGGTCGCGGAGCTCTTTGCGGGAATAGAGCGCCTTGCCTTCGTTATCCTCATGCTGCATATAGCCGCCGTGACTGCCGCGGGCGACGATGGTCAGGTAGGAGGGCGTCTCGCCGCTTTGCCAGCACAGGAAAGCGTGTCCCGCTTCGTGTCTGGCGACGCGGATCAGAAGGTCGTCGTTCCACTTTTTCTTTTCGCCGCTGTTGAATTCTTCAAACGCCTCGTCAAGGATCGCATCGGTGACCTTGAGATTGCCGTCTTTGATCGCCGTGCGCATAGAAAGCTCGATGACGGAAGCCAGCTCCGCCAGACTCATCCCGGTGGATCGCATCGCGATATTATCGATCTTTTCTTCGCTGACTTCAAAGATCCCGTTCGCTTCGATGCGTCTTGTCAGATACAGCTTTCTTTCTTCGCGGTTAGGCAGATCGACCATGATCCTTCTGTCGAAGCGGCGAAGGACGGCGGGATCCAGACTCTTTTCGCCGGTCGCTTTGGGATCGTAGTTGGTGGCGGCAAGCACAAAAACGGGCTTGGTGCTGTTGTTTTTGAAGCCGTCCATTTCTGCCAGCAGAGCGGTCAGCACATCTTCTATGCCTACCGAATTGTCGCTGCCGGTCCTCGTTCTGGCGATGGTGTCGATCTCGTCGATAAAGATGATCGACGGCGCGTACTTGCGGGCGGTACGGAAGATCTCGTGCAGCATATCTTTGCCCTGACCCTGCAGGCTTTTTACGAATTGGTTGCCCTCCGCGGAGATAAAGGTCACGTCGGAAGCGGTCGCGGTGGCTTTTGCCAGCATGGTTTTGCCGGTGCCGGGAGGGCCGTAGAGCAGTACGCCCTTGGGAGCGGCAACGCCGGCGCCCATAAATTTTTTGGGGTTCTTCAGATAATTGACAAAATATTTCAGCTCGCTCTTGGCGTCCTCGGCGCCGATGATCGTGTCAAAATCGATATCAGGCTTGGAGACGTTGCTGAGGATGTTTTCACTGTCCTCGGCGTCGACAGCGACCGTCTTTTTCAGATCGAAGAGCTTGATCACGGCGGTATTGTTTTCGCGGTCGATCGTCTGAGCGGTCTCAAACCGGACCAGCTTATTGGCGCGGGCAAGCTCGTTGACGCCGTTTCTCTGATGCAGCTTGTGAGAGATCTGCAGCAGCGTGCCGTTCAGCTCCCCTGCGTCCGGGAAAACGGAAACGAAATCCTCTACGCCCATGCTCAAAAATGAGATCTTCTCTTCTTCGTTGACGGTATAGTCGTCGGTTTCCAGAATAAAAACGGGGATATCGCTGTAATACTCCATGATGACGCCCAGAAAATCTCTGGACTCGGAATCGACGTCCTCCAGATTGAGATAGCCACAGTCGTCGGATGCTTTGCCGTGGTTCAGATCGAGAAGAATGAAGCGGATATCGTTATCCTGCAGCAGCGCCTTAGCCGAGTCGATATCCTGCGCGCCGAGGATCTCGACGCCGTCGGCGTTTCGGCGGCACATATCGACGGTGCTTTCGGAAGAAAAGACAAGGACGGAGCTTTTCTCGTCGTAACGGAACAGACGGGAGATCTCGGGATCGTTATCGGGCAGCTCCAGCTCGATCTTCACTTTATTAATGCGCTTGACGGAGGCGTCTGTCGCTTCGGAGGTGATCAGTCTGAGCAGCTCGAATATCTCGTCGTAGAAGAAGGCGTCCGAGCGGGCTTTGATCGTCCTGCCGTCGACCGCGCCGCCTTCGGAAAACAGCAGGGCGGTGTAGACGTCCTCGTCGATATCGAATTCGATATTGAAATTCTTTTCAAATACCTCGGTGTTCTTGCCGATCTGATCGACCGCGATCTTTCGCAGGATCTCTGCGGGGAGATGGTTGAACATCACCACGTTGCCGGTGGCGAAGCGGGAGCAGATCGCGGCGGGGAAGAAGGGCTGACCGGTGACGGGGTTCGTGTCCTTTTCCAGCGCCTTTAAAATGACCTTTTTGGATAAGAGAGAGAGGTTTTTGTTTTCGCCGGCGTCATACAGCTGCTTGCCGGCGTTGGTGGTAAAGATCAGGATGGTATCCTTGAGTGAAAGCTCCTCGTCCGTGAAGCTGTCGCGGATCTTGCCCGCGTCAAGCACCTGCAGGAAAAGATGGATGATATTGATATGCGCTTTTTCGATCTCGTCGAGCAGGATGATGCTCTTGGGATGATCGGCGATAAACTGCGTAAAGTTGCCGCGCTTGCCGTTTTTGTAGACCGCGTCGCTGCCGATGAATTCGAGCGCCGCTTCTTTGTCGCAATATTCGCTCATATCGAAGCGCTCGAACGGCAGATCCAGCATAGACGCGACGGTTTCGGCAAGGAAGGTCTTACCGACGCCGGGAGGGCCGGCAAAGAGGAAGGTCGCGCGCGGGTGATTTCTTTTTTCCGCGGTTTTTGCGATCAGCTCGGAGCGGAAAAAGCCGGAAATGAATTGGCTGACGGCATGCTCCTGACCAAGGACGGTGCCGACGAGCTGAGCGTACTTCTTCTTGACGTCTTCTGTCAGGTCGGTCAAGAACTCTTTCGGATCGTCATATTCCTTCATCGGTTCCTTTTCGGATCCGTTTTTCTCCTTGTCTGCCTTTTCGGTTTGGTTCGCGGCTTTGGCGGCGTTCATATTTTGATTGATCCACTTGAGCTTTTCGCTGTTATCCTTGCTATCCTTGTTATCCTTGCTATCCTTGTTATCCTTGTCGGTTTCACCGGAGGAAGGAGCGTCGCTGCTGCGGCTCACCAGGATACCGCGCAGGAACTCGGAGGGGTTATTGCAAAGGAATTGTACGAGCGCAAAAGCGGGCGACGGTTTTTCCTCTTCATTTCTGATCGAGTTGAGCGCCATGGTCAGGCTTTTGTTGAAATTGATCGTATCGACCATGCTGTGCGTATTCTGACTGTACTCCATCAGCTTTTTCCTTGTATCGCTGAAGTTCCGATCCGCGTCGGGGAATACCGTGGAAAGGTATTCGCTGAACAGTCGGAAATCTTCTTCACTGACGGCGATATCGGTCTTTTTGGTGACAAGGTCGATAACGGCGATCATGAATCTTTCGATGGTGATCGTGCCGGAAGCGCTTTGATCCAGCTGCTTACCGTAATCGATCAGGCGGTCTAATAAACTGATGTTAGTTGGCTCCATGTTTCTTCCTCCTTGTATTTCGGTCAGCCGCGGTCATCACGGCTGTTTTTCTCTTGACGCAGCAGATGCAGTACCTTCGGCGCCGCGATTATGAACCATGACGCAAAGTCCTGCGGCTTTTCGAGCATCCGCTGTTCCAGTTCTTGAAATGTGATCCATCGCAGCTCTTCGATCTCGTTGCGGTCAAAGTCGCATGCACCGCTGTATTCCGCGATGAATACATGGTCGTATTCGTACTCGAACAGATCCTCGGCGTATCGTGAATAATAGACGAAGCTGAAAAGCTCGCGGGCGGAGCAGCTGATACCCAGTTCCTCGTTCAGCCGTCTGCTGACCGCCCGATCGAGATCCTCTCCCTGTACGGGATGGGAGCAGCACGCGTTTGCCCACAGTCCTCCCGAGTGGTATTTGTCGCGATGGCGCTTTTGGATGAGCATTTTATCTTTGTCGATGATAAAGACCGAAAAAGCGCGATGGAGCCTGCCCAGACGATGGGCTTCGCTCTTGCTCATCGCGCCGATCTCATTGTCGAAAAGATCTGTCAGGATAAGAGAACTCAACCTTTATGCCTCCTGTCCTCTTGCGTGATACGATTATCATAACACGTTTGCGGCGACAATACAATAGCGGATTCGACAAGTACCGTCATTTTTTAAAAAAGCGGATGTTTGCTCTTTGTCGGATCCGGATAGGTCGTATCGTCACGGTAAAAGCCGATATCATGTGTGATAAGAAACACTTGATTATTATTTTCGGTTGTGATACATTATATAGGAGTGTGAAAGGAAGTGAAGTATGGACTGGACAGAGATTCTGGTGGAGGTCGACGCCGATCGGATCGACGAGGCGGCGGCGATCGCCAACATGACCGTTCCTTACGGCATTTATATCGAGGATTACAGAGATCTCGAGCAGGAAGTGATGGAGATCGCGCATGTCGACCTGATCGATGAAGACCTGCTCCGGCAGGACAGAAGCAGGGCGAAAATACACATCTACATCAGCCCCGAGGACAATATCGGCGAGGCGGTGCAGTTCCTGCGCGAGCGGCTGAACGCGGCGGCGATCGACTATACCATCGATCAAAGCAGCGTGCAGGAGGATGATTGGCTCAACAACTGGCGCAAATTCTTTAAGCCGACGCCTGTGGGCGAGAGGCTGCTGATCAACCCGTCGTGGTATACGGACACCGACCCCCAAGGCCGGCTGGTCATCAATATCGACCCGGGGCTTGCGTTCGGCACGGGCAAGCACGAGACGACCCGCCTGTGTATGGAGGCGCTGGAGCGATATGTCAGGGGCGGCGAGAGAGTGCTGGACGTCGGCTGCGGCAGCGGTATCCTGGGGATCGCCGCGGTGATGCTGGGCGCCGAAAGCGCGTTTGGTATCGATATCGACGAGACGGCGGTGCGAACCGCCAATGAGAACGCTGTCGTCAACCATGTCGGCGATAAGGTGCGCGCGATCGCGGGCGATCTGGTCGATAAAGTTTCGGGAACGTATGAAATTGTGGTTGCAAATATCGTAGCGGATGCTATAATAGCATTGTCGGCTTCGGTGAGCAATTTCATGACGGACGACGCGGTATATATCATCAGCGGGATCATCGACGCCCGCGCGGACGACGTCAAAAAAGCGATCCGCGATCGCTTTGAGATCGTCGAGGAGAACACCCATCGCGGCTGGTACTGCTTTGTGCTGAAAAAGAAGTCTGAATAAACACCGAAGCACGGGAGGAGCAAGCCCCTCCCCTACAAATATTTGTTGGAGGTATACTATTATGAAAAACGCAAACACTAAGAGAAATAAGATCAATATCATCTTCTCTTCTTTTCTTGTCATCGGCTATATCGTATGTACATACTTCTTCTCGTCGCTGGCAAGTCAGGTTTCCGGCACCTTAGGCACCCTGATCCGGGTTTTGATGCTGCTGATCTTCGGTCTGCTGCTGTTCTACGCGACCCGCGTCGGCGAGGGCAAACAGGTGCGCCGTTTCAGCCTTGCCGTTCTGCTGCTGATCGACCTGCCCGCGCTGTATATCATCCTTGCCGCGCTGATCCCCGCGCTGCCTTTCCATGACGCGATCGCTCCGCAGAACGCGCTGGCGATGATGGGCTTGGGCAGCGGTTCGGACGCGCCTTCGATCATTTTGATGATGGCTTGCGTCGCGCTGGGCTACGGTCTGCCGTACACCTTCTTCTCCGGTTATGAGATGAAGGAAGAGGGCGAGGAGGAAGCGGCTCAAGCAGCTGCCGTTGTAGAGGGCGGTCTTGCCGAGGAGCTTGCTCAGACCGAGGAGGAAGCTGAGGAAAAAGCGGAAGAGGTCGCCGATACAGCAGAAGAAGCGGTTGAAGAAGCAACTCAGGAAGCTGACGACGCTGTCGAAGAAGCGGCTCAGGAAGCTGACGACGCCGTTGAAGCCGAAGCGGAGGAAACCGCTGAAGCTGTCGAAGAAACAGAAGAAAAGAAAGAGGAAGAATAAAGCATGAGCGAATGCACCCATGACTGCTCCTCCTGCGCGCAGAATTGTTCGTCCAGAACCGCTCCGCAGGATCTGCATGAAAAGCTGAATGAATTGAGCTCCGTCAAAAAGGTGATCGCCGTCGTATCGGGCAAAGGCGGCGTAGGAAAGAGCCTCGTCACCTGTGCGATGGCGGTGGAGCTGAACCGCCGCGGTCACAAGACCGCGATACTCGACGCGGATATCACCGGTCCGTCGATCCCCAAAGCGTTCGGTCTGAAGGAACGCGCGAAGGGGAATGAGTTCGGCATCATTCCCGAAACGACCAAGACGGGCGTCGATATCATGTCCATCAACCTGCTGCTTGAGCATACCAACGACCCCGTCGTATGGCGCGGTCCCGTGATCTCGGGCACCGTCAAGCAGTTCTGGACAGACGTCATCTGGAAGGACGTCGACTACATGTTCGTCGACATGCCTCCGGGTACGGGCGACGTACCGCTGACCGTGTTCCAGTCGATTCCGCTCGACGGCATCATCGTGGTCGCTTCTCCGCAGGAGCTGGTCTCGATGATCGTCGAAAAGGCGGTCAGAATGGCTGAGCTGATGAACGTGCCGATCTTAGGGCTTGTCGAGAACATGAGCTACTTCAAGTGTCCCGACTGCGGCAGGGAGCATCAGATCTTCGGCGACAGCCACATCGACGAGATCGCCGAAAAATTCGGTACCCGCGTACTCGCGAAGGTGCCGATCGACCCCGATCTCAGAAAGTCGGTGGATACCGGCACCGTCGAGCTGTTCGTCGGCGATTGGTTTGCGAAAGCCGCCGATACCATCGAGGATGAGCTGAAAGTTTGATAAAAAATGAAACGCACTCCGTGAGGGGTGCGTTTTTTGTGAAAAAGGGGATTCTCTGTTTGTAGGATTGCAGCAAAAAGCTAAAGCAGTTTTTGAAAAGCGGTGGGCAGGGGATAGGATCCCTGCCTTTCTTCCGGCGTTACCCAGATGAAACGGTCGTTTGTATGATCGGTTTCGACGCGGTAGGCTTTCATATACCAGTCGATGTGGGTGAAAACATGTTTGGCGTCTTTGGTGAAGGTGACGGATATCGGTTCGATATCCATATCGTGGAGAATGGGCATAAGAGCTTTGTCGCTGTGGAAGCCGTCGATGTTCGGGAGCTGGTACATGCCCGCGAGCAGTCCCGTGTCGGGACGTTTTTCGAGGGCGAGCTTTCCGTCAGGCGAGGTGATGATAAAAACAGATAAGTCCGCGCGGCGGCGCTTCATCGTTTTGACGCGCACGGGGATCTCGGCGGTCAGATCCTTTTGATAAGCGGCGCAGAGGTCTTTCAGCGGACAGCTTTCGCACAGCGGCGCGCCGTTCGGCAGACAGATCAGTTCGCCGAGCTCCATCAGCGCCTCATTGAACGCGCCCGCTTCATCCGGCATGATTTTTTGTAATTGATCGGCGACGGATTTTTTGACCTCAGGGAGGAGGACGTTCTTGCGGCTGCCCTGTACGCGCGCGATCACGCGCAGGACGTTGCCGTCCACGGCGGAGACCTTTTCATCATAGCAGATGGAGGCGATCGCGCCGGCGGTGTACTCGCCGATACCGGGGAGCTTTTTCAATTCATGACAGGTTTTCGGGAATTCGCCGTTGTATTCCTGCATGATCATGACCGCCGCTTTTTTCAGATTGCGGGCGCGGCTGTAGTAGCCCAGACCCTCCCACAGCTTCATCAGCGCGTCGTTATCAACCTCGCTCAGGCTTTGAACGTCAGGCAGGGCGGTGATAAAACGGGCATAGTAGCCCATGACCGCCTCGATGCGCGTCTGCTGGAGCATGATCTCGGAGATCCAGACATGGTACGGCTCGCGGTCGCGCCGCCAAGGTAATTCTCTTTTATACAGACGATACCAGTTGAGTAACGGCGCGGCGATAGGGGATAACTCTTGAGACATAGCGAATTCCTCTCTGTTGATCAAAATGCACTCCCATTATAGCATTTCATAAAAAAAAGACAAGCGGGGCACGGAGGTTTATTGGCAAAAAAGGATATTGTATTTTTATACATATAATGATAGAATATAGAAAAAATAAAAGGAGAAAGATCATATGAAAACATCCGGAATCATAGCATTGGCTCTTACTGTTGTGATCGCGATATCCGCTCTCGCGATGCTCTCGGGCTGCGGAAAAGGCGATACCGCCGCGACGACCGCCGCTCCCACCGTGAAGCCTACCGTTGCCGCGACGACTGCTGCAACAGCCGCAGCGCAGGACGGCGCGCAGAATAGCAGCGCGCAAAACAGCAGCGCACAGGATGACAACGCACAGGCACAGCAGGAAGCGACCTCCGGCGACCCGAATTCTATCGGCGTCACCCGCGAGGAGGCGATCGCCAACGTCAAGCAGCAGGCGGGCTCCGGCGCACAGATCGTCAGCTGTACCGAAGGTACTTCTCCCGAGGGCTTTCCGTGTTATGTGATCGTCGTGAGTCCTATCACCGCGTCTGAGGAAGCGAAAAACGTGACCTATTATTCTGGCTACCAGTTCTGTTATGCCGAGGACGCAGGTGCTGATTCCGGTGACGGCGTGGGGATCGATGAACAGACCGCTATCGCCAACGTCAAGCAGCAGGCAGGCTCCGGCGCGCAGATCATCAGCTGTACAGAAGGCACTTCCCCGGAGGGCTTTTCGTGTTATGTGATTGTCGTAGCTCCGATCACCGCTTCGGAAGAAGCTGTCTATGACACCTACTATTCGGGTTATCAGTTCTGTTACAAGGCGTCATCCGGCGACGGAGAATAAAAAACACCTAACGTATCAAATGCCGCTCTTTCAAAAACGGAAGGGCGGTTTTTGTTGACATATGCCCTTTCGGAAAGTATAATGAATCCATATGATTCTGAATGATTCTGAAATAAAGGACGGATGAAATATGAGTTACGCCGACAAAGTATTTATCGCGAATTGTAAGGATATTATCGAGAACGGTTATTCCGACGAGGGGATGAACGTGCGTCCCTACTGGGGCGACGACCACTCGCCCGCGCATACCATCAAGCAGTTCGGCGTGGTGAACCGCTATGACCTCTCAAAGGAATTCCCGATCATGACGCTGAGGAAGGTGTATTTCAAGAACTGCATCGACGAGCTGTTGTGGATATGGCAGAAAAAGAGCAATAACACCCATGATCTGAAAAGTCATATCTGGGACAGCTGGGCGGACGAGAGCGGATCCATCGGCAAGGCGTACGGCTATCAGCTGGGCGTGAAGCACATCTATCCCGAGGGCGAGTTCGATCAGGTGGACAGAGTGCTGTATGACCTGAAAAACCACCCCGAATCCCGCCGCATCATGACCAATATCTATAACCATCACGATCTGCATGAGATGGGGCTCTACCCCTGCGCCTACAGCGTGACGCTGAACGTGACCGGCAACAAGCTGAACATGATCCTCAACCAGCGCAGTCAGGATATGCTGGTGGCGAACAACTGGAACGTGTGTCAGTACGCGATCCTGCTGCACATGTTCGCGCAGGTATCGGGCTTTGAGGTCGGCACGCTGGTACATGTGATCGCCGACGCGCATATCTATGACAGGCATATCGACGCGGTGAAGCGGATCATCGAGCTCGAGCCGTATGATGCGCCGAAGCTGTGGGTGAACCCCGAGATCAAGGATTTTTACGACTTTACATTAGACGACTTCAAGCTGATCGATTACAAATATCACGAGTTCAAGGAGAAGATCCCGGTAGCGATTTGATTAGTCGGCAGTTGTTAGTTGGCAGAAAAACCCGCTGTCATTGCGAGGGAGCGCAAATCGGGGTCCCCGACGCGCCCCTGCGCGGTGGGGAAAGGAGGAGTCGCGCCGCGAGCTCGAGAGTGGTCACATCTGACCGCTTTCAGCGAGCACAGCGAATGACGACGTCGTGGTAATCCCACAAAGCAGCGCACTGCCTTTTCTGTTACAGCTACCGGCTACAAACGACAGGGGGATTGCCACAGCCTGCCGCTTCGCGGCACCTTCGGCTTCGGGCTTCGCAATGACACTGTTTCTGTAACGTCCGCATGAATCGTCTGTTACTCAAGGGGAAGGCTTTAGGAGATTATTATGAAACTGATCGTAGCGGTAGATGAAAACTGGGGGATCGGAAAGAACGGCGACCTGCTGTTATCGATCCCGGATGATATGCGTTATTTCCGCGAAACGACACGCCGCGCGGTGCTGGTGATGGGGTACAATACCCTGCTGTCGTTCCCGAACAGCAAGCCTTTGCCGAACCGCATGAATCTGGTGCTTGCCGATATCGAGGGCGTCAAAGCGCCGGGTACGGTGGTCTGCGGCAGCATGGAACAGCTTTTCGGTATCATAAAGGATATGAATACCGACGATATTTTTGTGATCGGCGGCGGATACACCTACCGGCAATTCCTGCCCTACTGCGATACCGCGTATATCACAAAAATGCGGTTCTGCGGAGATGCGGATACGTTTATCCCGAACCTTGACGAGCTGTCCGAATGGTCGGCTGCGGAAGAATCGGAAGTGAAAGAGTACGAGGGCGTGAAATACAGCTTTGTGACTTATCATAACAGTGAGCCGAAGGCGGTCGGTTTTTCCGGCGTGAACGCGGATATGCCGCGGTATTTTGAGAAGAAAGAGCCGTTGACCGTAGGGATCGCCGAGACGGATGACAAGGAATACCGCAAAGAGCTGAAAGCGCTGCTGCACGCATATTTCCGACCGCTGGAACAGGGTGTGAGCGCCGATGAAGTCGCGGCGTTTCTGGACGGCGGCGACAGTTCCTTTGAGGATTATCTGCGAGGGAAACGCTTGATTGCCGGACGCGAGGATATCGATGCTTTGGCGGATCGATATGATCTTGCCGACAAAAAGGCTGTATCGGTGACGGTCGATAAGAATAACCTGTCCGTGATCGATGAGCTTACAGATTAATATAAAAAAAGACCTCCGGACTGTATTTTTACAGCGTTATCAAGTGAAGGAAAAGTATCTCGCTGACGCTCGGTCAATTGATACAATTCCTCAGTCACCGTTCGGTGACAGCTCCTTTTCGCAAAAGGAGCCTCCTTCACTTGATCGCTGTGATTTGACAGTCCGGAGGTTTGTTGATTGAGAAAAGCACGATTCCTCCTTGCGGGATTGCCACGGCTCCGTCGGAGCCTCGCAATGACAAATAAAGGAAAGGCTTTGTGTTTATTTGGATTTGATATCGATGATGATATCGCCGGTGCTTGTGGTGATCTCGCATTTGCCGCCGGAGGTTGCTTTCGGCACCTTTACGTCGCCTGTGGAGGTGTCGGTGATGAAAACCTTATCCGACAGCAGGAAGCCCGTTACGTCGCCTGTGGAGGTTTTGACGCTGATGTCGGAAGCGTCGCAGCCTTCGAACCTGACGCAGCCCGTACTGCTTTGGATACGGAGATCTTTTTCGGTGATCGCGTCCGTGAGTGTGATATCGCCGGTCGTCGCCTTTACGGAGATATTGCCCTTTGCCGTGACAGATTCAAAACGGATGTTGCCCGTGGAGGTCTCGATCGCCGCTTTTCCGGCTTCTGTGTCATGGAGTAAGACGTCGCCTGTTGTCAGCTTGATGTTCAGGTCTGTTGCATCGGCGGAGCATTCGACGTCGGCGGTGCTTCCGTTGACGGTCAGCGTGTCAAAGGTGAAGCCGGACGGGATCAGGACGTCGCCGGTGTGGGTATCGATCTGCAGAGAGGCATACTCCGTCTGAGGCAGGAGAATAGTGACCTTCGGATTTTTGAATGTGAAGCTGAACAGGTGTTCGTACCACTTTCGGGTATCGGAGGAGCGGATCACGAGGGTCCCGTTCTCTACCTGTGCCGTGTGCTTCATTTTTTCGGGCTCTGTGCAGACGACCTTACACTGCTTTTCATCGGCGGTCGCGATCGTGATATCCGTGACGTTCGTATCGACGGCGATCTGATCGAAGGTGCTGCCGATCTCATGGGTCACGGTTTTATATTCCTGTTTACCGAAGTTGCCGTTCGCGGCGGTCGCGCAGACGATCAGGATCGGTCCCAGCACCACGAGGATACCGGCGATTATCAACCATATTTTAGCTGTTCTGCTCATTTTTGTCACCCTTTCCTAACAATAATGATTTGATTCCCAAAGCGATCTTTTTCGTCAGGATCGCCGCGCCCTTTGTGGCTGCTTTGCATCCGAAGAAGAGGAAGATCGAAAGTCCCGCGAGGAGGAGCCCCGCGCCTAAACATGCCAGTCCCAAAAGTCCCTGACCGTTTACGGCGAGGATGACAGCGCCTGCGACGCAGGCGAGCGTACTTGCCATAAAGGAGATCTCGACCGCCCACAGGACAAGGATCAGCGACCACAGTATGATGTACAGTGATAAAATGACTGCGAAAGCGGCTATCAGCAGGGCAAGCCAGATCGGGGAGCCGAGGATCAGGAGAATGATCTCCCACGCGCGCAGTTTGCGCTTGGGCTTGACCTTTTCCTTCACGAGCTTCGACAGCGGGTAATCGGCGAGGATCTGTGTGACGATCTCGTCGATACTGCCGACGTCGGCGACTGCTTCTTCTTCGGGAAGACCCTCTTCGATGCGGTCGTCGATCATCTCTTCATAAAAGCCGATGTGTCCGTCGATATCCTCCTGCGGCAGACCCGATAGCCGGGAGCGCAGTTCGCTGAGAAAGGTCTGTTTATTCATTCTCTTCATCCTCCTTTGTCACAAAGCGGTAGATGGACATGATCTCTGCCCATTCGTCCTTGAAATCCTCGATGCGCCTCAGTCCCGCGTCGGTGATATGGTAGTATTTACGGAGCCTGCCGTTATGCTCTGCTGTGCGGACGGTCAGCATACCTGCGGCTTCCAGGCGCTTTAAGATGGTATACAAGGTGGATTCGGACAGCTCGATATACGGCTTCATGTCCTTGATGATCTTGTAGCCGTAGGAATCCTCATTCTTGATGGCGGCGAGGACGCATACGTCCAAAAGTCCGCGCTTGAGCTGTATATCCATACCATACCTCCTTTTCTGATACTTTGCATCACGCAATACATCTTGTTGTGTAATACATCATAACACGAGGTATTACATTTGTCAAGTATCTTTTTCAAATTTTCCATAACAGACGGAAACGCCGCCAAACGGGGATGATCCCGCTTGGCGGCGCTGTACAATAGATGATGGATCTTTTTAGCAATAGAACTGTATTATATCAGAAGAAATCATAGGTCTCGGTATATTTTTCCGTAGCGATCCTCTGAATATATGACAGGACTTCTCTTGTCGGAGGGAGCAGCAGCAGAAACAGCGACAGCAGATACTCTATGCCGAGATAACCGATGCAGTTGATCACGCCGTACCATAGATCATTCAGCGGAGAGACCGGATCCTCACGGAACCAACTCCAGATCCAGACGCTCTCCGCAAAGCGCAACGCTGCCGCGCAGGAATAACAAAACAGCAGCGAGCGTTTTGTCCCGTCTTTGCGGGGGATGACCGCCAGCAAGCCGCAGACGCCCATGACGGTGTAGCCCAGCAGATAGTCGAGTCCCTCCGAAAAACGAAACGGTGAAAACCCCAGCAGAACGTCGGCGATATAGGTGATGCCTCCGAACAAAAAGCCGGAAAGGAATCCCCATAAAGGACCGTAAATATATCCGATCAGACAGAGGATCAGCATACTGAACATGGTGACCTCGCCTACCTTATACGGCGTTTCAAACATGCGTATCGGCTGCAGAAAGTAGGCAAGCAAAGCGACGACAAACAGCAGCATTCCCCAGAAAAGGCGGTTTCCACGGCGTTTTTTCCAAAATTTATCCACGGCGTCTGCCCTCCTTTATCGCGGGACCGGACGGTTTGCCGGTTTTATCGGCGTCAAAGATTTTGCGATAGTGTTCGCGGATGCGATCCCGTCTGTCCTGACGGCGCTTGCGCGTCAGAATATAGCGGAAGAGCATGAAGAGAAAGACTCCGCCCACCAGAAGCGAGGTAAAGGTATGGTCCGCCTCGCCGGTGCCGACGTCGATATGAAAACCGCTGTAAAAGTTGTCGAGCATGCTTACGATAAAATCCTTTATCTGCACGACCGCGAGGAACACGGCAAGGAAATTGATGACCATACCGCTGCGGCGCTCGTCCTGAGCGCTTTGCAGCTCGATCATTTGCTCCAGAAAGTTCTGCAGCTCCTGATAGGTCTGACGCAATTCATCGTTGTCAAACACCTCGCGGATCTGCGAGGCCTCCTGCTGGGTGCCGAGATAACGGAAATTATCATTGTTCCAGAATTTTACCGAACGCGCGTAATCCCGATAAAGGTCGTTCATGTAATCGTAGGACACGTCGCCGTCCTGCGCCAGCGCGTTTGACACCTTCATGGTCATTTTGTTGAGCGCCGTATTCTGGAACATGACCAGCTCTATGATAAAGATGTAGGTCGCCGTTAACTCGGAGCGCCTGCGGAAATGGACCTTTCCGCCCCAGTAGTCGGGGTTTTGCAGCCCGGTCAGCGACTGAAAATCGCAAAAGAGGAAGGCGACGACCTTCTCGCTCATATATGCTTCGTAATAATCATAGATCGCTCTGTTTTCGGACGCGATCTTCCGTAGCTCTCTGCTGTTGATGAAAAAATCCTGATGCAGACTGAAATAGGTCTCACCGGACAGGATATTCAAAAATTCCTGTTCCTGTTTCGGACGCGCGGACATGCAGGTCAGCACCTTTCCGGAACCGCAGGGAAGCAGACCGTATTCTGTTTCCAGAAACTCGCCGAGCGCGCGATAGAGATAATGCCCCTTGACGTCGATCTGTTCGCCCCAGCCCGCCCGGATCTCTTCGGGCGTGTTTTCGGAGCAGCGCAGCTTCAGATAATCGTGAAAAAGCTGATCCTCCAGCTGACTGGTGGAATACGGACAATTGGGGATGATCAGCATGGCGACATACATGTGCGACGGACGGTGCGACAGGATGGAAAGATAAGCCTTTACCTCGCCGAATATATCGGGCATGCCCTCAACGCCGCTTTTCACGCGTCCGTTGAGCGAGGGATCCTCCTCGTCCGGATAATCGTCGTGCGTCAGCATCAGCAGGAATTCTCCGCAGTAAAAGCGCTGCAGCTCGTCCTTTGCCTCGCTGGTACATTCATAGCGCTGACAGTTGTCGAGCTCTCCGATCAGATAACGTACGTCGCTTTCGTCAAAGGGAACGGATTCGTCGTCCGGCTCGTCTTCTTCATCATCCTCGATCCAGCCCGGTCCGGAGAGCCCGCCGCTCTGCGCTGTTCCGTCGCGGAAGAGCTTTTTAGCAGTTTTGGGATTGCGGGAGTTTTCCGCAAAGGGGATCAGAAGATAAACGTCGTCGCGATATGATTTGAAATACAGCTCTCCGTCGAGGAGCTTTTCCAGCCGGTCTCCGTCACAGACGTATACCTTGTTGCCCTCTTCGATCTCCCGCGTCACGCAAAACAGACGCGTGCTCAAAAACCTCATGCCGTCCGGAGAAACAGCCGTTGCGGCGATCGCGGTGATCGGGATACCTTCTTCCCGCAGCTTGTTCAGGTACGCGATCCAGCCGTCCGTCAGCGCGATAACGGTTTTTTTGTCGTTCTGATAGTCGGGATGAACGGCGACGGAGATAATAAAAAGATTGTTGACGGCGTCTTTCCCTTTTTCATAATCCGCCAATTCGTCCGGACGGATATCGTCGTCGCGGATCTTCATACCCGTTTCGGTTATCTCATCCCAAAGCGCCTGTACCACCGGAAAGAAATTGATATATCCCGCGACCCGTTCTCCGTCCATGACGCAGACAAAGGTGCGCGGGTTTCTGTGATATCGGGCTTGCATCTTCGACAGCTCGCCCACATACTCGCTTTTATAGACGATGCGGTCGATCTCCATGATTTTTTCCAGAAAACCGGGTGCAAAGTCTTCGCCCCAAAGGATTTGAAAGGACATCGTATCGTCACAGCCTTTCCGTCCATAATATCAAAACCGTATCAACGGTACTGCCGCTATTATAGCACGAAGCATCATCAAAAGCAACACTTTAAAGCGATGAATCAGTCATGCTTTTTCATCGATAGGGTGAACCGAAAGAAACTTTTTATATCAAATCAATTAAAATGCCGCCAAACAGGATGATCCCGCCCGGCGGCTATTATTAGTTATCAGTGATGATGCTTATGCGTAAGTTGTGATAGAAACGCCCAAGCGTTCATAGTTGAGCCTGCGGCTCATTCCCACTCGATCGTGGCGCAGGGCTTGGGGGTGAGGTCGAAGAGGACGCGGTTGACGTTATCTACCTCGCTCGTGATGCGCCGTGTGATGTGCTGGAGCAGGGAGAAGGGAACGTCCTCGACCGTGGCGGTCATGGCGTCCTTGGTGTTGATCGCACGCAGGATGACGGGCCAGCCCTCGGTGCGCTTGCCGTCGGTCACGCCGACGCTTTTGATATCGGGGATGGCGGTGAAATACTGCCATACCTTTCCCTCGAGACCGTTCTTCGCGAACTCCTCGCGCAGGATGGCGTCGGATTCGCGCACAGCCTCCAGACGGTCGCGGGTGATCGCGCCGAGGCAGCGTACGCCCAGTCCGGGACCGGGGAACGGCTGACGGAAGACCATGTTATCGGGCAGTCCGAGCGCCTTGCCGACGACGCGGACTTCATCCTTGAACAGCAGCTTGACCGGCTCGACCAGCTCGAACTGCAGATCCTCGGGCAGACCGCCGACGTTGTGGTGCGCCTTGACGCCGTCTGCGCTCTCGAGGATGTCGGGATAGATGGTGCCCTGTGCGAGGAACTCGATTCCTTCGAGCTTTTCGGCTTCCTCGGCGAAGACGTCGATGAATTCCTTGCCGATGATCTTGCGCTTGCGCTCAGGCTCGGCGACGCCGGCGAGCTTGTCGAGGAAGCGGTCGACTGCGTCGACATAGATCAGGTTCGCGTCCATCTGGTTGCGGAATACCTCGATGACCTGCTCGGGCTCGCCCTTGCGGAGCAGTCCGTGGTTGACGTGAACGCAGACGAGCTGCTTGCCGATGGCTTTGATCAGCAGCGCCGCGACGACGGAGCTGTCTACGCCGCCGGAGAGGGCGAGCAGCACCTTTTTGTCGCCGATCTGGGAACGAAGTTCCTCGATCTGTTCGTCGATAAAGGCTTGTGCCAGTTCGGGTGTGGTGATTCTTTCCATGGTTTCGGGTCTTACATTTCCTTGCATATTGTCCTCCCAAATAGTATTTGCATGATACGGCGGGCGCTGCCCGCACCCGATTCATGCGGGAGGAGCAAGCCCCTCCCCTACATTTTCAGTTTGCGATCAGGTAAATTATAGCAAAGGGAGGATAAATCGTCAATATAATATGGTAGAAAAAATCCCCGAAAATCGGGGATTTTTCAGAGATCAATATTTTTGTTTTAGTTTCCGTCCCAAAGGTATTTTGACAGATCGACTCTGCCGTCGGTGAAGGTGACGCCCTCGTTTTCTAATAAGGCGATCTGTTCGTTCACGCCGCCGAAGGCGAAGGCCTGCGACGGTTCGCCGAAGCGGTTGACCACGCGGTGGCAGGGGATCACGCCCGGCTCGGGATTGACGTGCAGGGCATAGTCGACGACCTGGCTCCAATGGGGATTGCCCGCGAGCAGAGCGACCTGTCCGTAGGTCGCGACCTTGCCGCGGGGGATGCGCCTGACGACGTCGTAGATCAGTTCAAAGGTATTTTTCATAAAGTCACCTGTATTTGATAGAGTATTAGCAAATCAGTAAATATGTTTAGTATGTGATTATCGTGAAAGATGACATCGGAACGTTTACGAGGCTCCCTTTCCTAAGGAGATTCCCCTGCTAGGGGAAATGTCCGCATTGCGGACAAAAGGGTCTGCTGCCTCCGCTGAGGAGGGCGGTGCGGGCACGCGTGCCCGTGACTGAGGGTTGCTGTAGCAGTTTTTTGTTTTGGAAAGCTGTATCAGTTGGAAAAGATTTCAACCCTCCGCCCCTTCGGGGCACCTCCCTTAGGAAAGGGAGGCTGACAAACGCTCTGCTCTACAAAACTTTGAGTCATCGTGGCGCCGTCTTGCTTTATGGGGATATAGTGACTTTATCTTATCACAGAACC
>JAFRBD010000059.1 GCA_017405065.1 Ruminococcus sp.
CGCAGCTCTTTGAGCAGCGCCTGGATGTGTTTTCCCGCCTCCTGCCCGTAGCTTCCGTAGTCGACCACCAGCTCCTCGATGATCTCACGGCTGTCCCGCTGCTCTTTCTTCTCTCCGCAGCCGACGCAGGAGCAGACGACGGAAAGCAGCAGCAGGAGGTACACCATGCGAATATGAAGCTCTCTTTTCATAGCGATGCTCCTTGATCGATAAATAGATTTTGTCTTATCATACCATATCCTGCTCCATAAGAAAAGCCCGCAGCGGTGGATAGACCGACCGCTGCGGGCAAGCTTTTTTACACTTTTCAATATGATCAGAAAGCGAAAAGGCGCACTTTTCAATATCAACGCGACCGCAGCTCCTGCGCCCACTGATAGTATTCCTCGGCTTTTTCTTCATCCTGCTCGACGCCCTGACCCTGCTTGTACATATCTCCGAGCAGCTCCACCGCAACAGGGTAAAACACATCAGGACTGTTTGTGGCCTGAAAGACCTCAACGGCGCGGCTGAAGCAGGCAAACGCTTTTTCATAATCCTTCTCGACGCCGTTTCCGTAGTAATACATCTGACCGAGCATAACAATTCCGTAGCCGCTGGGGTTATCGGATTCCATGGCTTTTGTATACCATTCGAGCGCCTTGGCGTAATCAATGTAGGCCAGGCCGCCCGCCCCGTTATACAGTTCACCGAGCGTTGCCATCGAGACGCCGTCCCCGGCCTCGGCAGCTTTCAGCAGATACTCCTCTGCCTTGGCGTTGTCATGCAGAGTATACAAATACAGGAAACCCAGCCCTCTGTTCCCCAGGCTTTCACCTGCTTGCGCGGCTTTCAGATAATACTCTTCGGCTTTGCCGTAATCTTTAACGGTGTATTGATAATAACTGCCCACAGCTTGATATGCGCCGGGAAATCCCGCTTCGCCCGATTGGATCAGCAGATCGAGACCTTTCTCCTCGTCCTTTCCGCTCGCCAACTTACCGTTTAAATAAAGGTTGCCGAGGTTTCTCAAGGCCCATGCGCATCCGGCGTCAGCGGCCTTTTCATACCACTGTGCGGCTGTTTCATAATCCTGCTCGACGCCGTACCCCGCTGCACACATCACGCCCAGATTGCCCATCGCGTCGGGGTTTCCGAGCGCGGCGGCTTTGGAATAATAATCGAAAGCCTTGTTGTAATCCGGCGCTCCGTCCTTCGGGGCGTAATAGGTGTCGCCAAGCCACAGATAGGCATAGACATGGCCTGCTTCCCCCGCTTTTTCATACCAGGATCTCGCCTCATTCAGATCGGCCTCGACCCCGTCACCGTCTCGATACATGCCGGCAAGCTGACACATCGCCTCGGTGCTGCCTGCCTCGGCATCGGCCACGAGCTGCTCCACTGGGCTCAGCGGCACGGCGGGAGTCTCTTCGACAGCCGCTTCTCCGGCCGCTTCCTCTTTCTCCGTTTCCGCTGCCGCGGCCTGCCCGGAAGAAGACCCGCAGGCACAAAAGCTCAGCAGCATCATCACGGCCAGCAGGAGCGCGCA
>JAFRBD010000060.1 GCA_017405065.1 Ruminococcus sp.
TGTTAAGCACGCCGCCAGCGTTCGTCCTGAGCCAGGATCCAACTCGCTACAAATGGTATCTTAATTGGTTGCGGTACGTCGCCAAGCGCCGTACCCTACAAAATAAAATCAGTCTCAGAGCTGAGTCGCTCATTGTTAAAACACTTGAGTGTTAGATTCTAATCTCAAAACATCTTTCAATGTTCCGGATTACCTGATGTGTAATTCACATCTGTAATTTCTTGAGTACTCTCTATCTTACGATAGATGCTCTCAAAGTAATTACGGGTTATCTTCTTCGTTGTTTAATTTTCAAGGTCCTTTTGCTGTCAGTTCAAGGTTACATTTGTGTAATCTCTCGCTGCTCAGCGTAAGTCATATTATATTCGATTTCATTTGCTTTGTCAAGAAGTTTTTTCAAATTTTTTGAAAAAATTTCCGATAATTCCCTTCCTGAAAAAAGGCGCAAAATAACGCTTACGAATCAAGCGAGGAATCAGTCGCATAAAGCCTGATAGATAAGCGGTTTCGGAATATATTATAACCGACGCGAGTTCTTTTATACCATATTTTACGGAATTGGTCAAGACAAATTTTTAAAAGTTACAAACCTGTAACTACATTTCGCATATTTTGTGGTATTATATTATCATTACGCAGGATATTGTTAGTTTATAGAACCATATACTATAATATATGCGTGAGTATGCGGGAGGAGCAAGCCCCTCCCCTACATATTCTGATTTGCGGGAGGAGTAAGCCCCTCCCCTACACATTCTGATATGAGGTGCTACATGGATCGATTTGTGATTACAATAGGCAGACAGTTCGGCAGCGGCGGACGCTCCATCGGTGAAAAGCTGGCAAAGAAGCTCGGTATCCCTTTCTATGATAAGGAACTCATATCCATCGCCGCCAAGGAGAGCGGCATGGATCCCGAGGTGTTTGAGGACGTAGACGAAAAAGCGGCGAACAGTCTGCTGTATTCCCTGTCGATGGGGATGTACAGCTTCGGAAGCGGGTTTTCCGCCATGGGAGACCTGCCCGTCAACGACAAGCTCTATCTGCTGCAGCACAAGATCATCAAAGAGATCGCCGAAAAAGAGAACTGCGTCATTGTAGGCAGGTGCGCTGATTATGTGCTTCGCGACAACCCGAATTGCGTCAATATATTTGTATACGCAGATATGGCTTTCCGAAAAGAACAGAGTATCCAAAAGCACGGGATCGACGCCGCGCATGCCGAGCACATCATCAATAAGACCGATAAGAGCAGGGCGAATTATTACAGCTTCTACTCCGGTCAGAAATGGGGAATGGCTGAAAACTATGACCTGTGCATCGACAGTTCAAAGCTGGATGAGGATAAGATCGTCGATCTGATCGCCGAATATATACAGATGAGATAACATAAACCGCTGAGCAATCAATGTTCAGCGGTTTATCTCTGTTATTGGGGATTACGGCGTTTCTTCGGTTTCTTCATCGTCAGCTCGTAGCTCAGATCAAGCAAAGGGACGATCTCTTCAAACGGGACCGTGCCATCGAGGAGGATCGTCAGCCAGCCCTCGTGATTCATATGATAGGCGGGAAAATACCCCTTTTCCATCCGCAAAGATCCGCTGAGGATCGGATCGCACTTGATGTTGAGGATATCGACGCGCTCCTCGCCGGACAGTCCGAGCTTGGAATAAGGCACATGCATTACCAGCGCGAACCACTTGCGGGTCCCGTGATGGCGCAGTACCGAATAATCGGGAGCGGTGGAAAACGGATGATCCGGCTCAACGCCGTAATGCTCTTTTGCATATCCAAACAAACGGGTCATTATCTCATTCATGGCTTTCCTTTCTGCGTGAATAAGGCAGTATCCCCCTCACGCACCGAAGGACATCTCGCTGTCAATACAATTCCTCTCCCGCTCACGCGGCAGATTCTTTTCCCTAAAGGAACCTTATTTCAGCGATCATTCCGATCGTCTGGTTTTTTGATCCTGACCTTTTCCTTGATGCGGCTGTATTTCGCTGAATACTTATCATTTGCCTCGATCGCGGAGTAGATGATCGCGCTGATCCCGTCGATCGCCATCAGTCCGCCCAGTACCAGCATAAACCACTGAGCTGTCCGCGACGGAGCGAGAATGATGAAAATACCGCAGCCCGTGTAAACGATGCTTTTGACGACATTTTTCCAGAACTTGAAATCACGCTTTTTGCTCTTTCTGAAAGCGAGAAAGCTCCTGTACGCGATAATCAGCAGCCAGCCTCCCGCTAAGGCGCTGCCTACGATAAACATCGCCTCCTGCTTGACCAGTATCACGCCAAACAGCGTCGCAACGACCACAAAGATATACACGCGCGTTCTTTCCCTCGCAAAATTCCAGCGGCTTTCATGGAGCTTTTTGACAGTATAAACAAATTGGAACACCGCTACGCCGCCGAGCAGGATCGTGATGATTACATGAAACGCCTTGTCGGAGAATATCGCCATCAGGATACCGACGACGGTAAAGGCAATACCCTCCACAAGCTGATTGGCGTTGATGAACTTCGCCAGCTTACCGGTTTTCAGCCGATCGATAAAGTCGCCGAACAGCGCCTTTTCGGGGATCTTGGCGACCGCCTTCAGGCTGTCGGATTCCACCACATTCTTCAGCAGATCCTCCACCCCGTCGACGTCAAGCTTCATCGCCTCGGTATATGTTTCTGCGCCGCGGGATTCCGCTACGGCAAATACGCTGTTCACCAGCGCCTCTCTTTCGGCGGGTTCCACATCATGGAGCCATTTGTCGGCAACGTCGTTGATCCATTCGCTTGCGGGATCGAATCCGTCGACGACGTCTAACTTTCCGTGGTCGACGCCCCAGCTGATCAGGTCGTGCTGGTTGATGCCTTCAAACGAACTGGAAACGATTTTTGTATCGGGAATATCGTGAGCGAATATCTTACCGAAGATGCAGTATTGCGGTAAAATGACCGTGGTACGGTCTTTTACCTTATCCGCCAGCGTGACGTCACTGACGTCGGGACAAAGCCCGGGACCGTCGTTATTATAAATATGTTTGATGCGTTTGAGCTTCTCCCCGCTGATATGGCACGCGCCGTACAAGGCGAGATTGCCGCCCTTGCTGTGACCGCCGACGATATACTCCTTGTCGTCCTCGATCACCCGCTCCAGATACCTGACGGACAACGTCTGACCTTCGGTGATCCGGTAACTCATGACAAAGTCCTCTTTCCAGCCGACGAGAGAATTATCCGTGCCGCGGAAAGCGATATAATAAACATTATCATACAGATGGAACTTCATTGCCGCAAACTGCACGCCGGTCTCACGGCTGAATTTTTCTTCATAATCCGAGATCATCAGACTGCCGAAGCGGCGGGAGTTATGTATCGCTTTCAAAAAACTGTCGTTCGCTGCCGAATCAGTTACACAGCGTCTCACGGAGAGCGAACGGTCAGAACCTTTGAGATCAAAATGATAATAGGTCAGCGTGCTGATGACGACATTATCCACCTCGTTGAACGGTTTTTCGTAAAACGAGAATTCAGCGTACCACTGTATATAATCGGTCAGCGAACTCATACCGCGCCCTCCTGATCCTTCGACCGAACGTCATACTCCTCCAAAAAGTGATGGGTGACGCCGTCTTTTTTATAGGCGATAACCGTATCGATATTGACATTATGCATACTGTTGAAAATATTCGCCTCGATATGCGGGTTGGTCTTTTTCAATTCCCGGATCAGGCGCTTGGTGTCCTGACGCTTGGAGTCGGCAACGCCGCTTTCGCATGCTTCGGTAAAACGGCAGGCACATTGGAGAAACCGCAGTCCGTTGTGATCCCGCCACGCCTTGATCTCGTCCTCACGGACATAATACAGCGGACGGATCAGCTCCATCCCCTCGTAATTCGTGCTGTGGAGCTTAGGCATCATCGTCTGCACCTGACCGCCCCAGAGCATCCCCATCAAAACGGTCTCGATCACGTCGTCATAGTGATGACCGAGGGCGATCTTATTACAGCCGAGTTCTTTCGCCTTTTTATACAGCCAGCCGCGGCGCATACGCGCGCAGAGGTAACACGGCGACTTTTCTATTTTGACTACCGCGTCAAAGATGGATACCTCAAACACGGTGATCGGGATATCCAGCATGCGGGCGTTGCTCTCGATCATCAGGCGATTGATCTCGTTATACCCCGGATCCATCACGAGGAACGTCAGCTCGAAGGGAAACTTATCGTGGCGCTTGAGCTCCTGAAAGAGCTTAGCCATCAGCATGCTGTCCTTACCGCCGGAGATACACACGGCGATCCTGTCGCCCGGTCGGATCATATCGAATTCCACGATCGCTTTCGTGAAGCGGTGAAAGATATTCTCCTTGAAGCGCCGGCGCTTGGTCAGGCTCTGTTCAACGTCGCGGGCATGCTCGGCACCCGCGCAGTATTCTCTTAATGCGGCTTCATCATTTGCGGAAGATATTTCTTTTATCGAATTATGATTTGCCATATTTACTCTCCACCATTGATTGTTTTTCTACAGGAATCAGGTATTGGCAAATAAAAACGCTAAGCCGTAATTGACGGCTGTATCGAAATCCTCACCGGAAAAGCCGTGTCCGGCGCCCTCGATCAGATGAAATTCGGCGTTTCGGAACAATTCCGACGCTTCCTCGATCGACTGAGCGGATACCAGCTGATCCTCCGAACCTTGAATGATCGTCACGTTACCGGAAAAGTCGCCGAGTCGGCTGACGACGTCCACGTCCCACAGGTCGCGGGCGAATACCGCTCCCAGCTCATAATCATCGCCGAACGACAGCGTATCGGGCACATCGTCCGGGCTGTAGAACCGCGCGGTGATGATCTGCGGCATATAGAGCGCGGGATAATGGAGGATCATGCCCTTGACTTTATCGTTGTTATCCAAGCCGACCATCGTCGCGACCAATCCGCCCATGCTGCCGCCTTCTAAAAAGACGTTGTCCGGATCGACGAAATCCCAAGTCATAGCCGTATCCAAAATCGCCTGCAGATCGGCAGCTTCGGTCACGGCGGAATTCTGCATCGGATCGCCGTCACTTTTGTTTTCCGTCGTCGGACGGCTGCCGCCGGGAAAATCAAAGGTGTAGGCGGCAAAGCCTTTTTCCGCGTAACGCTTGCCGTAGCCGGCGCCCGTTTCATGATTGGAGCCCATGCCGTGAGCATGGATGACCAGCGGATATTTGGTCACGCCTTCCATGATCGGGATATACGCGACCCCATAGATGCGATTGCCGTTGTTCTCGCACCAGATCTCGCGGGTCTCATATTCATAGGTCGCGTCGGGATCGCGCACAACCGCAAGCGTGTTTTCTGTTTCCATAACAAGCTCCGTTTCTGCTTCTGTCTGCGGATGCGTCGGTCGGGCGCTCTGCTGTGCGGCACAGGCAGCCATTGAGAGAATAAGCAGCAGCGCTGCCGAAAGCAATATCCATCGTTTTTTCAATACATGTTCACCTCAGAATGATTATCTGTCGGGAGATTCTTTTTTATACCACTTTTCGATCGGCAGCCAACTCCACACCGTTGTGATCAGCACCGCGAAGATGATCGCCGCCGGGAACACTGTCGCCGACAGGATGATGCCGATAATCTTTATCGCAATATCAGAGATATAGCGCACGCGCATATACCACGCGTGCTGCTGTGAATCGCACTCTTCAATATCCACATGGCACTGATACAGCGCGACGGATAGCCAGAGATTCACGAGCGTGACGAGCAGCACGGACATACCGTACAGCACCAGCGCGAGCTTGATCGTAGGATACTTTGTGACAACGCTCATGCTGTAAGGGATCCACGAGGTCACGAACAGCAGAACGATACCCAGCCATACTACTTTCTTATTGATGATCTTGATCTGATGCCACTCGTTATGCAGATTCACCCACATCGTACCCAGCCAGAAGAAAGAGAGAATATAACAGATGTAGGAATCCCGCAGCGCCAATACGCCCTCTATCGTCATCGGATAGGGCTTAGGAAGCTCCAGTACCAGTATCGTCATGATGATCGCCAGAACGGCGTCCATAAAGGCTTCCAGTCTGTCTTTGCTCATGTTCATCACCTCTGCACAGAGTATAACACATGAAAAACGACATGCGCAATAGCGAAAAACAAAATTTTCAACTATCTGTTGCTATCCTGCGTAAAATGCGCTATAATGTGAGATACTGTTTACAAAACATCTACCGATCACCGGTCACTGAGATTAAGGAGAACCCCCTATGCTGGAAATCAAGCATCTTTCTTTCGCTGTCAATGATGAGACTGCGGATAAAGAGATCATCAAGGATATCAGTCTTACCATCCCGTACGGCAAGCTCATCGTCATCACCGGCCCCAACGGCGGCGGCAAATCGACGCTGGCGAAGCTGATCGCGGGCATCGAGAAGCCTACCGCGGGACAAATCCTCTTCAACGGCGAGGATATCACCGACATGAGCATCACCGAACGAGCCAAAAAGGGTATCGCCTTCGCGTTTCAGCAGCCGGTCAAATTCAAGGGCATCCGCGTACTCGACCTGATCCGTCTGGCGGCGGGCAGAGAGATCACCGTCGCCGACGCGTGCGTTTATCTCTCTATGGTCGGTCTGTGCGCCAGAGAATACATCGACCGCGAGGTCAACGCGAGTCTCTCCGGCGGCGAGCTGAAACGCATCGAGATCGCGACCGTACTGGCGAGAAAATCCCTGCTCACCCTCTTTGATGAGCCGGAGGCGGGCATCGACCTGTGGAGCTTCGGCAACCTGATCGAGGTCTTTCAGAAGCAGCGCGAGGAGATCGCCGACCGTTCCATCCTCATCATCTCCCCTCAGGAGCGCATCCTGAATATCGCCGACGAGATCGTCGTCCTCAACAGCGGCGAGATCGAGAAGCAGGGCGCAAAGGACAAGCTCCTGCCCGAGCTGATCGGCACCCCCGCGGCGGTCAGGAACTGTCAGGGTATCGCGAAAGAGGTGTAAGCATGGAACTGAACAACATACAATCCTATCTGCTCAGAGAGATCGCCGATCTCGAGGACGGCAACAACATCCGGGGCGCGTTCAATATCCGGTCCGACAGCATGTCCATCGGCAGACAGTCCACCGAGAACATCGAGATCGTCAGCAAGACCGGCGTCAGCGGCATGGATATCTTCATCAAGCCGAACACCGTCGGCGAGAGCGTGCATATCCCCGTTGTGATGACGCAGAGCGGCTTGAAGGAAGAGGTCTACAACGACTTTTATATCGGCGATAACGCCGACGTGGAGATCGTCGCGGGCTGCGGTATCGATAACTGCGGCAGTCACGACAGCGAGCATGACGGCATCCACCGCTTTTATGTCGGCAAGAACGCCAAGATCAAATATGTGGAAAAGCATTTCGGCTCGGGTTCGGGATCGGGCAAGCGCATCCTCAACCCCGTCACCGAGGTGTACATGGAGGAAGGCTCCACCTGCGAGATGGAAATGGTACAGATCAAGGGCGTGGACGATACCGAACGCAAAACGGTTGCCGAGCTGAAGGCGGGCGCGAAGCTGATCGTCCGCGAACGCCTGATGACCCATCACGAACAGCGCGCGTTCAGCGACTATGCGGTATCGCTCAACGGTGAGGACTCGAGCGCCGACGTGGTCTCCCGCGGCGTGGCGCGCGATGATTCGTACCAGAAGCTCGACCTCAAGATCGTCGGCAACGCGGCGTGCAAGGGTCACACCGAATGTGATTCCATCATCATGGACAACGGCAGGATCTTAGCCGTGCCCGCGCTGGAGGCGAACGATGTGGACGCGTCGCTTGTACACGAGGCGGCGATCGGCAAGATCGCGGGCGACCAGATCATCAAGCTGATGACCCTCGGTCTGACCGAGAGTGAGGCAGAGGAACAGATCATCAACGGATTCTTAAGGTAGCAACAAGTTGTTGCATCCATCCCCGCCTATTGAAACAGCCGGTTTTCTGTTACCTATCATCAACGGCGGGTTCAAGCAAATATTATTCTGATAAAGAAATAACCCTCGGTAGGCGTATCGCTTACCGGGGGTTAAATTATAGATGTCATTCCGAGGAGCGCAAGCGACGTGGGAATCCCCCTGTCGCTTGCGGCCGGATGATGTAACAGAAAATAATCATTTCCTCTTTGTGGGATTGCCACGGGCTAAAGCCCTCGCAATGACAGCGAATCTAAGCAAGACGACCGCAAAAGGCTGACAAGTTCATATTACCGGATAAAGTTGGTGAACACCTTCTGTTCAGCCTCGGGCAGACCGATCTTTTCTTTGCCGAGCGCGATGCTCTTGATCAGAAAGCTCATATTATCCGCGAGGACGCGCACGGTCTGGATGCCTTCTTCATCCTGCTCCGCCTGGCCGGGAGCGCCGCCGTGGACGCTGTTCCAGTAATTGGACGCGGCGACGGGCATGGAGCTGATGGTGAAATACTTATTCAGCTCGTCATAGGTCGCGGAGAGCCCTCCTCTGCGCGCGATCGCTACCGACGCGCCCACCTTCATGCGCTTGTCGCACTTGCAGGAATAAAACAGCCGGTCGAGGAAGGAGATCAGCGTACCGTTCGCGGATGCGTAGTATACGGGCGAGGCGATCACCAGACCGTCTGCCTCAGCAAACTTCGGGGCGGCTTCATTGACCGCGTCGTCAAAAACGCACTGACCCTTTTTGTTGCAGGTGCCGCAGGCGATACAGCCGCGGATCGCCTGATTGCCGATCTGCATAGTCTCGACCTCGATCCCGTTTTTGAGAAAGGTCTTTTCCATTTCCTTTAACGCTGTCGCGGTATTGCCGACCTTGCGCGGTGAGCCGTTGATCATCAAAACTTTCATCATATTACCTTCTTTCTTTACTTTATCTGTATTATATTATTGCGATAATATTCTGTCAACTGAAATATACTATCCCAACGATCGGGATAAAACATAGACACGGTGCAAATATCGTGGTATAATGACTTATGAGGTGAAACTGATGAAGATTTTTGAATTCGGCGATCAAAGCAAAGACAAGCTCCTCCTGATACACGGCTTTCAGCAGCCATGGCAGGTATGGAATGCATATATCGATCATTTCAAATGCAATTATCACGTCATCGTTCCCGTATTATCGGGTCATGATCCGGATCAAAAAGAGGATTTCATTTCCTTTGACGCGGACGCGAAAGCGATCGAAGAATATATCATTCCGCTTTACGGGCGAGAAATATACGCCGTTTACGGGATGTCGATGGGCGGCGTATTGGCGGCGACGCTTTGGCAGAATCAAAACCTGCGCTTTGATAAGGTCATTTTCGACGGCTCTCCCCTCGTTTCTATGAACGGCTTCACCAAATCGTTCATGCTGAAGTTTTATCTGAATATCACCCGCAAAACACAGCAAAGGGATCAAAAGACCGTGGAACAGGCGACAAAATCGATCGTCACGACGGATCAGCTTGACAGCTTTCTGAAAGTAATGGACAACATGTCCGACGCGACGGTCGAAAACTGTATCAACAGCATCGCGGCTTTCAGCCTCAAAAGCGATATCGATACGCCCCGCACAACGCCGGTGATCTTCTACGGAACAGCAGCCAACGAATCGCTCGCGAAAAAATCAGCTAAATTTCTAAAGAAGAATTATCCAAACGCAGTACTGCAATGCTTCAAAGGAAAAGCTCACTGTGAGAATTCGATCTACCATCCCAACGTGATGATCGCCGAGCTGGAGAGGATACTGTAAACCGGAATCTCTTATTTGAGGAAAGCAATATGAAACCACACCGTATCGGAATACTGTTTGTACATGGTATTCAAGGAAATCCGAGGCAGTTTGATTTCCTGATCAAACGGCTACCGCTGGATATCTGTTGTCAAAACCTCCTGCTCCCCGGTCACGGCGCAACAACGAAAGAATTCAAAAAAGCCGCCAAAGAACAATGGCTCGACGCTGTTAAGAACGCCTCAACTCAACTGAGAGCGAAATGCGACCGTATCGTTTTTGTCGGTCACTCTATGGGATGCCTACTTGGTTTACAGGCACAGCAGGAATTGAAACTATACTCCGCGATGCTCCTTTTATGCTGCCCTTTCACGCTCCGTCCAACATGGCGCTATTTCAAAAACAGCATATCGGCGAACCTGACAAAAGGAAAAACCGACGACCCGTTCATCAAAGCTGCATGGGACGCGAACGGCGTTTCGGCAAAGCATTCCTTATCCTATTTTTTCTGCGCGCACCCGTATCTGGAATTGTTCAGAATCATCAAAAGTGTAAAAAATCAAAGGCTGATCGTTCCTAAAGAAACGTTATTCTGTTTTTCGGAGCTGGATGAAATCGTCAGCAAACAAAGTTTGCTATATGCACGTGAAGCTTTGGGCGCAAAAACAGAACTTCTCAAGGGATGCGGTCACAACTATTTTACTCCCGCTGCTCAAAGCCGTTTAGTCAATACTGTTCAGAATATCATCAAAAGCAACGAAAGCCCTTAGCTGTCATCTCGCACAGCTAAGGGCTTTCAATAATCAGTTCAAAATATCGTTTTCAGTAAAGAGCGATGATCCCGCTGTAGCGGAAGTGATGATATGGTCGCAAAGTCAAAATAATCATGAAAACTCCATCACTTGACGAAGTCAATCATCACTGATAACGCGCAAAACCGACTTTGGTGATCAGTGAAGAGTGATGATTCCGCTGAAGCGGAAGTGATGATATGAACGCCGGGCGTTCATAGTTGATTTTGCTAAAGCAAAATCACTGCCACTCCACCGTTGCAGGGGGCTTGGGGGTGATATCGTAAACAACGCGGGTGATGCCCTTGATCTCGCTCGTGATGCGCGCTGAGGCGGTAGCTAAGATCTCATAGGGTACGCGCGACCAGTCGGCGGTCATGAAGTCGTCGCTGGTGACGGAGCGCAGGACGATCGTCTTGCCCAAAACATGCTCTCCGCCCAGCAAGCCGACCGAATCGGTGTCGGTCACTACGGCGAAATACTGGTTGGTGAAGCGGTTGTAGCCGGACTTTGCGACCTCTTCACAGAAGATCGCGTCAGCCTCGCGCAGGATATCGAGCTTTTCCTGAGTGACCTCGCCGACACAGCGGAGCGCGAGACCCGGGCCGGGGAACGGCTGGCGATAGCAGAATTCTTCGGGCATTCCGAGCGCCATGCCCGCCCTGCGGACCTCGTCCTTGAACAGTGAACGCAGCGGCTCAGCCATCTCATCGTACTCAACGACCTGATGCAGGCTGCCGGCGTCGTCGGAAGCGGTAAAGGCGATATCGCCCGCGCCTCTTTCGAGCAAGTCGGAGTAGATGGTACCCTGCACCACACAGTCGACCTTGCCGAGCTTCTTTGCTTCTTCTTCAAAAACCTTGTTGAATTCTTCGCGGATAACGCTGCGCTTTTCATCGGGAGAGGTCACACCCTTGAGCGCTGCAAGGAAACGCTCCGCGGCGTCTACGCGCGTCACGTTGATGTTCAAAATATCGCGGCAGGTGGTCTCCACCATATCCGCCTCGTTCTTGCGAAGCAGACCGGTATCGACGAATACGCAGGCGAGGTTATCGCCGATCGCCTTATGCACCAGCACAGCCGCTACAGAGCTGTCTACGCCGCCGGACAGCGCCAGCAGAACCTTTTTATCCGCCAGACGCTCACGGTACTGACCGATCTTATAGTCGACAAAGCGATCCATGCGCCACTCGCCCTCGCATCCGCAGATGTTGTACAGGAAGTTGTGGAGCACCAGCTCGCCGTATTCGGTCTCGATCATCTCGGGATGGAACTGGACGCCGTAGATATGGCTTTTGCTGTTTTCCATCGCCGCTACGGGACAGCGCTCGGTGTAGGCGGTGACATGGAAGCCCAAGGGCGCTTCCTTGATATGATTGCGGTGGCTCATCCAGCAGGCGCTGACGGGAGGGAACCCATCGAGCAGCTCGCTGCCGTCGGAGATCAATTCGGTAACGCCGAACTCGCTGACCTCGCTGGCGTAGGTGACCTTGCCGCCTGCCATATAGGCGATCAGCTGGCAGCCGTAGCCGATGCCGAGGATCGGAAGTCCCGCCGACAGGATGGCGGAATCGCAGTGGGGCGCGTCGGGCTCGAATACGCTGTCGGGACCACCGGTAAAGATGATCCCTTTATAGCCGCCGGCGACGATCTCATCGACTGTGATCTTCTGATAAGATACAATCTCGGCATAGATATTCTGCTCGCGCACTTTACGGGCGATAGGCTGGTTATAATGGCCGCCGAAATCCAGAACCAATACTTTTTCCATGGTGTTCCCTCTTTCTTTTTTGTATTTTGAGGTTCTCCTCATTACATGAGGAGAAAACTAATAAGCATATTATAAACTTATCTCTTTAAAGTGTCAATAATTTTGCATTACTTTTTCTCGAAAAATTCATATTGATAATTTTTTAACAGCTTATAGACGTATAATCAACCGGATTTTGCAATTGCGTTTATTATATCCTGCAAAATCGCGCTTATCCGATACGATTATCAGAATCTTTGCGCGATTCGGTGAACTTCATCTTGTTCACACCGTCAAAATCGAACGAACCATGATGTTCGGAAATGGCAATAATTATCTTGTTCCTGTTTTCTGTCGCCGACATACGAATCGGTTTCGGCATTCTTTTGTGCATTTTTTGCAAAGTGGGACGAATGTTTATTCATATTGTACAGCAATTGTTAAGAAAATTAAAATTTCGCTTTCATTTTGTTGCATTATCCCATTGATTGTGCTATTATTCGGTTGTGCAAATGAGAAAGCTCATTGCTCATTGAACGATTCGGAAGCATTCGAAACGTTCAGCGCGGAAAACGATCCGCTGTGTATGATCCTTTAGGATCAAATCTTTTTCAGAAAGGAATTTTTACTATGAAACGTGTATTAGCTATTTTTCTTTGCGTCCTGATGATCGGCGCTATGTCCGCTCTGACCCTCTCCGCTACCGCTGCTGTTGCAGACGGCGTTGCGGAAGACGGCGCTATTGTTACCGAGGCTGAAGAAGGCGTTATTGAAGACGATCCTACCGAGGCTCCGGCTGACGAAACCGAGGCTGAGGTCACCGAAGCGGATCAGCCCACTCAGGCAGACCAGCCCACCGAGGAAGTTAAGCCCACAGATGCTGAGACTACCGCTGAGACTACGGTCGCTACCACTGCTACCGAGGCTGCTACCCAGCCCGCTACTCAGGCTGCTACCCAGCCCGCTAAGAATGCCAACACCCCCAAGACCGGCGACAACCTCTGGCTGTACATCGGTATCGGCATTGTTGCTGTTGCTATCATCGTTATCATCATCACTGTTGTAGCGAAGAAGAAGAAGGATAAGGCTCAGTAATTATCATCAGAAGATCATAAACCGATAACCAGAAGGCGGTGACGGGGTTTCCCGCCACCGCCTGATTTTTTATTATTATGACGAATCAAAACAACAACCGAAACTATCCCGAATCCTATGATTCCGGTTATCGCGGAAGAAGATTTCGCGACGACGGAAACGATTACGCCCCCGATAATTATGACGTGACACAGGAACCGTCCGTTAATCAACAGCGTCCGCAGAACTATCAGAGCGGTCAGCAGCGCTATTATCCCGACGACCGCCGCCGACAGCAGCCGCAGGGCTATGATAACAGACGGCGTCCTCAGCCGCAGAACAGCGGCTGCCCTCAGGGCTATGATAACCGGGGACGTCAGCAGCCGTACCCGAGGAACGACTACGGCGACAACTACAACAACGGTTACCCTCGCGACAGGCGTCCGCGCAGCGGCTACTATGACGATCGCTATGACGACAGACGGCGCGGCAGCGGAAACAACCCGGGCAGAAAGCCGAAGAAGAAAACATCGACAGGCATCATCGTCGTCAGAGTGATTGCCGTCATTCTGCTTTTAGCGGGTCTGGGGATCGTCGGCGTCAAGCTGTATCATTACATCGACGACAAGCTCAGCCACAATAAACTGGCGGCTCTCTCTCAGGATTTCGACCAGCTGTACGCGATGAACAACGACTTTTTCGGCTGGCTCAAGATCGACGATACCGTCATTGACTATCCCGTCATGTATACGCCGTACGACCCCGAAAAATACCTGCATATGGATTTTGACGGCAACTATTCCGAAAGCGGCGAGCTCTTCATGGACGCGGACTGCGACCCCAACGGTATGCACTATCTGATCTACGGTCATCATATGTTCAACGGTACGATGTTCGGCTCTCTGCCGAAGTACGAGGACGAGGATTTCTTCAACGAACACCGCAGGCTCAGATTCGATACCCGCTCCGAAATGGGAGAATACGAGATCTTCGCCGTGTTCTACAGTCAGGTCTATGACGACAGCGACGATGTGTTCAAATACTACGAATGCGCGAACCTCAACGACGAAGGAACATATAATTATTATGTTCAAAACGTCAAGGCGCTGTCCGTCTATGATACCGGCGTCACACCGCAATACGGCGAAAAGATCGTCACTCTGTCGACCTGCAACTACCATACCGACGACGGCAGATTTGTCGTGGCGGCAAAAAAAGTCCAATAGAAAATACAAAAGCCCGCGGTTATCCGCAATGTCATTCAGTTAAGGAATATGTATCACGCTTACGCTCGATCAATTGATACAATTCCTCAGTCGCCAACAGGCGACAGCTCCTTTTTCAAAAGGAGCCTTCTTTAACCGAATGTCATTGGCGGTTGTCCGCGGGCTTACTGTTTCTATTCAAGTGATATTCATATCAAAGCGCTTCCAGACGCTCTCTGATCGAATCGATCTTTTGCCGCTCGGCGTCATCTATCCTGTCGTCGCTCTGCGCGATGATATCGCACAGTCTCAGAAGCAATTCGACAAACGCTTTGCCCATTTCCGCATCCAGATCGAGCAGAAAACGAACGTCTTCAACAAGATGATCGTCAAAATCCTCCTCGAGTTCGCTCTGCAGGAAGTCGTGGATCTCGCAGAGTTCTTCAACAGAATAGGAAAAGCCAAAGGTCTTGTTCAGATATTCCGCCTCACGCTCGCTGATCTGACCGTCAGAGAACATCAAGTTGATCACAAAAGAGATAAGATCATTCTGATAAAACGCTTCCATTTCACCGAATTCCTCACGATCCCATTTCAGATCATTCTCCTTTTGATCGCATCCGTTGATAAAGATTTCCAGTTCGATTTTAAAACTGTCGGTCAGTCTGTCGATTTCATTCATGCTGTCATTCTCCTTTTTTCTAATGATCTCATACAGGGCAGGACATCCCTGAGTATGAGTATAACATGTATCACGATTCTGTCAACATCATTTTGTGATCCGCGCTGTTTTTCAGCACCTCAAAAGCGGCAGGAAATCACGTTCTGCGCGCATTTCTCATGGCATGACAGCAGTACTCCGAACCCTGACGTATTCACGAGGATTTTGACGATGAGCGGGCGCAAATCTGCCGCCAAGAACCGATTGGGGGTTCGACTCCCGTTACCTTAAGGTAAAAAACGGGCCGCCGCAAACGCGGCAACCCGTCATTTTCGATTATCGATCGCTCTGCCTTACAGGCAATATCATTCTTACGCGTTGTACAGATCGGTAAGGAACGCAACCTCGTTGGGATCGATTCTGTCATCAATAGAACAGATCGCAGCAACCAGGGTAACAAGATAAGCCTGACCCTCGGAAGAAAGCATCTGGCTCAGAGACAGAACAGCGGCATAAGCCTCTTTCGAAGACAGATCCTTGATCATATTGACCATCGTCTCGTCATCCATCTCGATTTCACAGGTCTTTAAGAAAGTCTTAACAAGAGCGTACTCTTCTTTGGAAAGCTTTCCGTCGGCAGCGACAGCGGTAGAGAAAATAGAAATGATAACGATTCCTGCCTGCTTATCATCAAAATGCTTGCTGATCTCGGGAACCAGACCCTTGATGGAAGAAAATGCAAGGTTCAGCTTGTCTTCTACCGAAAGGTTAACAATGTCTTGTAATGCGGCTTTGAATTGATTATCCATGGATAAACCTCCTTAATAAGATATAATAAAAATATCATAATATTTTTACAATGTCAACAATATTATGGCAAAAAAGACAACAAATCGACAGTTTTTTGCAATTAAATCAATGAATAATCGGTTGACATTTTAAAACAGCCTTGATATTATTTTATTAGGATTATTTGAATAATTATTTTAAAAAAGGGTGAACAACATGAAGAAAAAGGCATTATGTCTGATACTTGCACTTTGCATAATCATCTCCTGCGCGGCATTTGTCAGCTATTCTGCGTCGGCTCAGAATATTGAAACTGCCGACAGCGGCGCCGACTTCGGTCTGCCGCAAAACTGTCAGGACGGCAATATCCTGCAATGCTTCAACTGGACGCTCAGCCAGATCAAAGCGGAATTGCCCAACATCGCGGCGGCGGGCTTTACGAGCGTACAGACCTCTCCCCTGCAGCCCCACGACGGACGCAACCAATGGTACTGGCTGTATCAGCCGACCAATTTCACCATCGGAAACGAGCTGGGCTCCTACAGCGATCTTCAAGCCCTGTGTACCGAAGCGGACAAGTACGGCGTGAAGATCATCGTCGACGTCGTATCCAACCATGTTGCCGGCTCCGATAACGGTAATCTGGCTAACAGCGTCGACAGCGTTTTCAAAAACAACAAATCCGCCTATTTCCATAATCTCGGTTCCAGCAATAACGCCGGCGACCGCTACTCTACAACACAGAAGAACTGGGGTATGCCGGATCTGAAAAGCGAAAACACGAACATCCAGAATATGGTATATAATATGGTCGTCAGCCTGAAGAACGCCGGCGTCGACGGTATTCGCTGGGACGCGGCGAAGCATATCGCGCTTCCGTCCGAAAACTGCGGCTTCTGGTCGAAGATGGCGCAGATCGATATGTACCAGTACGGCGAGATCCTCGGCAAGCCCGCCGACAGCGGCACCGATACCGATAACACGGCATGGATAAACGAGTACGCGGATTATATCGGCGTTTCCGATACCGTGTACAGCGCCGCATTGACCTCGGCTGTCAGAGATAATACCACATACAAAACAACCGGAATCTGGAGCAAGAAAGGCGTAGACGCCGGAAAAATCGTCAACTGGGCGGAGAGCCACGACTCCTACGCCAATGAGCCCTCAGGCGGCGGCTGGACCAAAAGTCTGGATCAGGGCGTTATCGATAAGGCGTACGCGTTACTTGCTGCAAGAGCGAATTCCCAGACCCTGTATCTCTCCAGACCCTCCGAAAAGCAGCACCAGTCGATCTATTACGGCAGGAAGGGCAGTACGCACTTCACCGCTAAGGAAGTCGCCGAAGTCAACAAATTCCATAACGCGATGGTCGGCAAAGAGGAAAAGGTTCTCGGCGGCAGCACCTATTATGCCGTTTTGAGAAACGGCGGTGCGGTGATCGTTGCAAAGAACAACGATTCGGATGTTTCGGTGAACAATACCAACACGATGGTGCCCGCGGGTACTTATTCCGACAAGGTATCCGGCAGCACCTTTACGGTCACCGATACCAAGATCACCGGTCATGTCGGCAGCACCGGTATCGCCGTCATTTACAACGGACAGACACAGCCCACATAGGCACCTCCCACACAGGCGCCTCCCACACAAGCGCCTCCCACACAAGCGCCTCCCACACAGGCGCCTCCCACACAAGCGCCTCCTACCGAAAAGCCGACGATCGCTAAGGAGATCATGATCGGCGACGCCGATCTCAACGGTACGGTCGAAATCCTTGACGTCACCTGTATCCAGCGCGCGATAAATTATATCGTTACACTGTCAAAAGAGCAAACAGCCGCGGCAGACAGCGATCAAAACGGAGAGGTGACGATCGTGGACGCGACCTGTATCCAGAGGTATTTATCAAAACTCAAGCTGAACGACTCACAAATCGGAGAATACGTTACCATATGTATAGACGCTTGATTTCATCGCAATGCATCAGGGGCTGTAAACAACAGCCCCTTTTGTAGTGCAGGTTACAGGCGACGGTTATGTCGGATGTGTCGGCTCTCGTCTTGGGTCCGTCACCTCCTGTCAATTAACCATCTGCGCTCTCGCTAAAAACAGTCCCCCGGACTGTTTTTACCCGCCTGAGGCGGGCACGCTCGCCTTCAACTCCTGTTTCCTTATTGAATAACAAAAGGTGTATACCCTGATGGGTATGTTGCGATAAGAATAAACGAAGCAGAATAATCCTTTTTCGCTGCCTCGTCTTAGGAGCATCCGGCGGGCAACACAAGTTTCCTCTACGCTCTCGTTAAAATCGTGCCGCCGGCACGATTTTGTCGGCGCCGTGCGCGCAGCTTACGGCTTGACACACTCGCCTTCAACTCCTGTTACCTGCACTTTGCTTGTAAAAGATTAACGGCGTATACACCTTGTGGTGTATACGCCGTTAATGGTGCAGGTAACAGGAGTTGAACCTGCATGAGCGTAATGCTCACATGGACCTGATGGTCGCGTCACGTCGGTGAACTCCGATTTTTCCCATTACCAAGCCATTTTTTGACTGTTAGAGTATACCATGTATGTTGAGATTAGTCAAATGTTTGATGAAATGGAAATACTGAATCCGAAACCAACAATCATTCGTGTTTATGAACTCTCTGCTAATTGAAACAGCAGGAGCCAATATGTAGCTCCCGCTGTGGTAACAACCCATTAAGAGAATTCATCATCAAGGAGGATTTCACGTGTGATATTATGCTCGTCCATTTGAGTTTGAAGCGAGGCCCATGATCTAACAATCTTTTTCAGACGTTCCTTATCAGATATTTTCACGCGATTTTAACTCCTTCCTTCATTAATGTATCATAAAAAGGAGTTCCCATATTAACTTCGCTGATTTCAAACACATCCGCCTCTTTTCCGAGGGCTTCTCTCAAATCTTCCGCAAAGGCAAAGATATTTGACTTTTTAAAATTCTTACCCCCAAAAACAACAATATCAATATCAGAGTCAGGTGTTTCATCGCCTCTGGCGTAAGAACCAA
>JAFRBD010000061.1 GCA_017405065.1 Ruminococcus sp.
ACGTAGTCAGCATGTCCGGGGCAGTCAACGTGAGCATAGTGACGCTTTGCGGTCTCGTACTCAACGTGAGCGGTGTTGATGGTGATACCGCGCTCGCGCTCCTCGGGAGCCTTATCGATATTAGCGTAATCAACGAAGTCAGCCTCACCCTCAAAGTTCAGCACCTTGGTGATCGCAGCGGTCAGAGTGGTCTTACCATGGTCAACGTGGCCGATGGTACCGATGTTAACATGCGGTTTATTTCTTTCAAACTTTTGTCTTGCCATTGGAAAATTTCCTCCTTTAATATGGTAGATAAAAATACCGATTACAGTTATTGTATCAATTCTTACAGAGAATTGCAATAGCTTTTTGCAAATTTTTCACAATAAATAGTGTTTTATTTGATAAAACGGACTATCTGTTGTGTCAAATCAGGTCATAGTCTCCCTTTTCTGAGGGAGCCTGTGAGATCAGTCCTTCTTGCTTCTCTCGGACATGATCTCTTCGCCGACGTTCTTCGGCACCTCAGCATGATGCGAGGGCTCCATGACGTAGTTGCCGCGACCCTGGGTCTTAGAACGCAGATCGGTCGCGTAACCGAACATATTGGAGAGCGGAACTTCAGCGATGATGCGAGCTACGCCGTCGGAGATCTCCTGATCTCTCACAGCGCCGCGGCGGGCGTTAAAGTCGCCGAAAACAGTACCTGCGTACTCTTCGGGAACGGTAACGCTGACCTTCATGATCGGTTCGAGCAGCACGGGATCCGCCTTCTTCATAGCCTCCTTGAACGCCATGGAACCGGCGATCTTGAACGCCATCTCAGAGGAGTCGACCTCATGATAGGAACCGTCATAAACCTCGCACTTGACGTCAACTACGTTGTAGCCTGCGAGTACGCCCGCGAGCATAGCGCCCTGGATACCCTGATCGACAGCGGGGATATACTCCTTCGGGATCGCGCCGCCGACAACGGAATTGACGAATTCGTAGCCCTTGCCGGGATTGGGAGAAATACGCATCTTAACATGACCGTACTGACCCTTACCGCCGGACTGACGGGCATACTTCTGATCGACGTCCGCTTCACGGCGGATCGTCTCTTTGTAAGCGACCTGGGGCTTACCGATGTTCGCCTCGACCTTGAACTCACGCAGCAGTCTGTCTACGATGATCTCAAGGTGAAGCTCGCCCATACCGGCGATGATGGTCTGGCCGGTCTCTTCATCGGTGTAAGCCTTGAAGGTGGGATCCTCTTCCGCGAGCTTCGCGAGAGCAATACCCATCTTCTCCTGACCAGCCTTGGTCTTGGGCTCGATCGCGACCTTGATAACAGGCTCCGGGAACTCCATGGATTCAAGGATCACGGGATGATCCTCGTCGCAGAGAGTGTCGCCGGTGGTGGTGTTCTTCAGACCGACGGCGGCGGCGATATCACCGGCATAGCAAACGTCGATGTCCTTACGGTCATTGGCGTGCATCTGCAGGATCCTGCCGATACGCTCGTTCTTACCCTTGGTGGAGTTGAATACAGAAGTACCCTTCTCGACCTTACCGGAGTAAACGCGGAAGAAACACAGCTTTCCGACATAGGGGTCGGTAGCGATCTTGAAAGCGAGAGCGGAGAACGGCTCGTCATCGCTGGCGTGGCGGTCGACCTCTTCACCCGTATTGACGTCCTCGCCCTTGATAGCGGGGATATCGGTGGGAGCAGGCATATAATCGACGATAGCGTCCAGCAGCTTCTGTACGCCCTTGTTGCGGTAAGAGGTACCGCAGCATACGGGAACCATCTCGTTGGCGATCGTCGCCTTGCGGATGGCAGCCTTGATCTCGTCGATCGTGAGCTCCTCGCCCTCTAAATACTTTTCGGTCAACGCATCGTCGGTCGAAGCGACCGCTTCGATCATCGCGTCATGATACTCCTGAGCCTTGTCCTTCATGTCATCGGGGATCGGGATGGTCTCGCGCTTCTCGCCGTTGGGACCGGTATAGGTCTCGGCGGTCATCTCTACGAGATCGATGATACCGGTGAAGGTATCCTCAAAGCCGATGGGCAGCTGGATCGGGACGGCGTTACACTTGAGCCTGTCCTTCATCATCTGCAGAACATGGTAGAAGTCGGCGCCCGTAATGTCCATCTTGTTGACATAAACCATGCGGGGAACCTTGTAGTTATCCGCCTGGCGCCAAACGGTCTCGGACTGGGGCTCGACGCCGCCCTTCGCGCACAGAACGGTCACGGAACCGTCCAGAACACGCAGGGAACGCTCGACCTCAACAGTGAAGTCGACGTGTCCGGGGGTGTCGATGATATTGATACGGTTATCCTTCCAGAAACAGGTGGTAGCGGCGGAGGTGATGGTGATACCTCTCTCCTTCTCCTGCTCCATCCAGTCCATGGTAGAGGCGCCGTCATGCGTCTCACCGATTTTGTGGTTGATACCTGTATAGTAAAGGATACGCTCGGTTGTAGTAGTCTTACCGGCATCGATATGAGCCATGATGCCGATATTTCTTGTCATTTCAAGTGATACCTGCCTGGGCATAATATCCTCCTTCAATGTGTGTGCATGATACGAGTATCACACTTCATCTGAATTTCATATACCTTTGCGTTTTCACGCTGTCATTGCGAGGGCTTCAGCCCGTGGCAATCCCACAAACAGGGACTGTACTCCTCCTCCTGAACGATATTGACGACAGGGGGATGGTCGCGCTGTACGCTCCCTCGGAATGACATAAAAAGACGGTTTACCAGCTGTAGTGAGCGAACGCCTTGTTGGCTTCAGCCATCTTATGGGTATCCTCACGCTTCTTGAACGCGCCGCCGGCGCCGTTCACTGCGTCGAGGATCTCTCCGGCGAGTCTCTCCTTCATGGTTCTCTCGGAGCGGGCTCTGGAGTAGTTGGTGATCCAACGAAGGCCGAGCGTCTGCTTTCTGGCGTCTCTGACCTTGATCGGCACCTGATAGGTGGCGCCGCCGACACGGCGAGCCTTGACCTCCAGCTCAGGCATACAATTTTCCATTGCCTGCTCAAAAACCTCGAGAGCGTCCTTACCTGTCTTGTCTGCGATAATATCGAATGCACCGTAAACGATCTTCTGGGCTACACCCTTCTTGCCGTCGAGCATGATATTGTTGATCAGACGGGTAACGAGCTTGGAGTTATAAACCGGATCCGGCAAAACATCACGTTTTGCGATCTGACCTCTTCTGGGCATCTTTACT
>JAFRBD010000062.1 GCA_017405065.1 Ruminococcus sp.
AGCCGTTCTTTGCTCCTGCCGATCAGGTCGCGACCCTTCGCGGTACCGGCTGGCAGGCGGGTATCGACAAGAACGTCGTCACGCAGGAGCTGACGGATGCCTCCAACGGAAAGATCTATAACGATACGCTGGTCAATTTCCGCAATAAGGCGGATACCGGCAGTGAATTCGATCCCAAGACAAACGAATGCGGTATCGTAATCCTGTTCCAGAACAAATCTGCCACAAGCGCTGATCAGTCTGCTTTTTCCTCATTGGCTGATAGTAAAGTTCAGGACTTGGTCGGTACGATGTCATCGCGTGATTTGACTTCAGCTAAGCTGGGCAATACCAACTACGGCTGCGGTACGAATACGACCTATGCTTACCGTGTCAGGGCGGCGTCGCTGTCAAAACTGAACCGTACCGATCTTTGGATGAGCTGCGATTACGCTCAGTTCTCAGAATGCAGCTACAAGGTTATCGCCTATACTAAGATCAGCGGAGAGTATACCTACAGCGATATCAAGACCGGCACCTTCACCCCGGGTCAATATTTTCCTGCAGTTTAATCTAACGAAGGAGGATTGATGAAAATGAAAGATTTATATGTATCCCCTGAGATAGAGATTGTGAAATACACCTTCAGGGATGTGATTTTGACAAGTCCGATCGAAAGCGATATCCCTGTCAGCGGCGGAGAATTCGATCCTAACGATCCCAACATGGGAGAACTTTGATTCTCTTGTACAAAGCTTTAAAAATGATATTTCGCAGTTTAAAACTGCGAATACGAAAACGGCAGTCCGCGTTGACTGCCGTTTTCTGTTGAATCTCTATTGAAATCATGATTTCCCACTTGCAAAAATCGTCACGATACGATATAATTTTCATGGTGATAATATGAAGGTAAAAGAGAACTTTGTGCTGAAGAAGATCGGCGGTTCGTATATGGTTGTTCCCGTGCGTACGAGAGCGGTGGATTTTTCCGGTATCATCAAGTTATCCGAGAGCGGCGCGTTTCTCTGGAAGATACTTGAAAAGGGCGCCGACAGGGAAGAGCTGATCGCGCGGATACTGGAAGAGTACGAGGTGGATGAAGCGACAGCCGCCGCAGATATCGATCGTTTTCTCATGAGGCTCAGAGAGGCTGATTTACTTGAGTGAGTTTATTGCGCCCGGGGATTTTATCGCCTTGATGCAGGAGAGCTTCGCGCGCGGACAAAAAGTGACTTTTACGCCCACCGGCTCCAGCATGCTTCCCATGCTTGACGGCAAGACGGATATGGTGACTTTTTCGCCTAAACCCGATCATCTAAAAAAATATGACGTCGCCTTTTATGCCCGTCGTAAAACCAACCAACTTGTGTTGCATCGTATGATCGGCTATACAAAATCCGGTGATTATATTTTTTGCGGCGATAACCAGTATTATTATGAATACGGGATAGAAGATGCGGACGTCCTCGCGCTGATGACTTCCTTTACGCATAAGGACAAGGAATACCGGGTCACGGATATTTCTTATCGGTTTTATATCCGGCGTATGATGCTGAAAAAGCATCTTCATCGGTTCGCGTCAAAGATTTATCATAGACTTCCCGGCAGATCTGCAAAATGACCATTATTATCGGTTTTTTTTGCCGATAGGGAAGATATGGCTGTCTCGATCAATAATCAACGAAAGTTAACGGAGAATCATTATGGCTTTGTATCGAATTTCTGATTTGAATGTTGAAATCAAAACAAAATCTCCGACGCTTGCTCAGAATATCAAGCGTTACGAGGTCACCTATAAAGCGGATCCTAATATCATTCTTGAAATGAGCGACGATCGGCTTCTGGAAATGATGGAAGAATACGAGGGTATGACGGCAGATGCGGTGGAATCCCTCTATATGGCTACTCTGTACTCTTGGGCTATATTTGATTTCAATGGTTTTCCGATCAAGGCGATCGGCGTCGAAAATGACGGTTCGTGCGTTTTGTTTGCCGCGCCGGACGACGATTCGATCGATCTGGTACGGTGTGTCCCGCGCGATAAAGCGTTCGTTTACAATTATCCCGGCATCCGCATGCAGGATGATGACTATTATGTTTTTGATACGCCTTTCGGCGTATACGGCAATATGTCCGTAACGGGAAAGAAGCTGATCCTGAAATCGATCGTATTCATTGACAGATATAGATTCGATTCTCTCAGGTCGATCGAAGCAAAGGATTTTGTGCCTTTGTTCATGCGAGCTGTTTCACAGAACGTGCGGCAGGAGCGCACCAAGCACACGCTGTTTATTCTGGAGCGCGTGATGCACCGCGTGAAGTTCTACGGCGTCGGCGACGTCAGCGACTTTGATTTTATTTTAGAGAGAGTATAGCGTTTCGTTTGTCGTCCTGAGGCTTAGCGAAAGGTTCTTTCGAAAGGATTTACGGTTCCCGTATTTCTGTCAGATGGGCTGCTGATGAACAGCCGTATGTCAGAGCCTTCACTGATTCAGAATGACATTGAGGTTGGAGGATACTGTGTCCGCAAAACAAAAAAGCGCCTTGGGCTGGATCGTTCGCAGCTCAAGGCCTCAGTTTATCAATATAATATGGCTGGCGGTCATCTACGGCTTGAATGCCTTTATCGGCGTGTATAACACAGTCTTTGCGCGCGATCTGGTAGACGCCGCTGTCAAGGGTGTGAACGGCGGTTCGCTGGATGAAGTGATCCATTACGGATTACTGTATCTCGGAGTAACCGTGGTGCAGATCGTCACCCTTATTTTGGCGCGCGATCTGTGCTTCAAGGTCGGCGCAAAGCTCGATATGAGCATCAAGTCTTCGCTGTTCCGCTCGATGATGATGAAGGAGTACGCCGACATCTCCGCTTACCATTCGGGCGAATTGATGAACCGACTGACCAATGACGTCAGCGTAGTGACCTCGGCGATCGTGTCGATCATTCCCAGCCTGGTATTTTTCATCGTGAAGATCATCGGCATTTTCTATATCCTTGTGCGGATCAACGTGATGTTCGCGCTGGTATTTGTTGTCGGAGGAGCGTTGATCTTCTTGATCGCGTCCTTATTCAAGCCCGTTACCAAGCGCATGCATAAGGATGTGCAGGAAAAAGAGGGAAAAGTCCGGTCTTTTATGCAGGAAGGGTTAGGGTCGCTTTTGATGATCAAGACCTTCGGCGCGCAGGAGAAGATGCAGAGCTCCGCCTATGCTTTGCAGGAGGACAGTTATCGTTCTCAGCGTAAGAGAAACATCTTTTCCATTATCACGGGCACCGGTATGACGGCGGTCTTTTCTTTTGCTTTCGTCTGGGGGCTCGGATGGGGCGCCTATATGCTGTATCTCGGCGCAATCTCTTACGGCGTACTGATGCAGATCACCTCGCTTGTTACCCAGATCCGCACTCCGATCCAGGGGATGACCAATATCTTTCCGACCTATTTCAACGCGCTCGCTTCAGCGGAAAGGCTGCTGGAGATCGAGAATCTTCCTGACGAGCAGGAACTTTACAGCGATATAGACACGCAAAAGCTGTATGACGAGATGGAAGCGATCTGCTTCGATGATATCAGTTTCGCCTTTGACCGCGATATCGTTCTCGATTTCACATCTCTGACGATCGAAAAAGGCGAGTTTGTCGCCATCGAGGGTATCTCCGGTATCGGTAAAAGTACTTTGATGAAGCTGCTGCTGAGCGTCTATCAGCCGAAAGCCGGCGAGATTTATATCCGCACGCGGGACAAGAAATATGTGGTTGATAAGAGCCTGAGACAGCTGTTTTCCTATGTGCCGCAGGGCAATTTTCTGTTATCGGGAACGCTGAGAGAGAACATCGCCTTTGTCGCGCCCGATGCGACGGATGATGCGATCATGGAAGCGGCGCGTATCGCTTGTGCCGCAGGATTCATCAGCGAACTCCCCGAAGGACTTGATACGGTGATCGCCGAGCATGGGGGAGGACTGAGCGAAGGACAGGTACAGCGCGTCGCGATAGCCCGCGCCATCCTTTCCGGCGCACCGGTCATTCTGCTGGATGAAGCGACCTCGGCGCTGGATGAGGCGACAGAGATCGAGCTGCTGCATCACCTGCGTCAATTGCAAAACAAGACCTGTATCATTATTTCCCACAAAAAAGCCGCAGAAGCGATCTGCGACAAGACAGTGACGATTGAGAATAAAAAAATCATGGTAAATTCACGGTGATTTTACCTGAAAAAGATAAAGGAGAGAGAGCTTTGAAAAAAATCCTGGCAATTATCCTGTTGGCTGCATTGGCAGTTTCATTTTCTGCCTGCGGCTCGATCAAAATCCCTCGTCAGCAAGATACCGGCGATAACGGCGCCGCTTCGGCAGTGAAGAACGGAGACGATTCACAGAATATCGCTTCGGACGCGAACGGGGAAAAGGTTATGGACACAGGCGATTTTGAGATCACGCTTCCCGACGGCTATCATATCGCCAACGAGTATATCCCTGAGGACTCGTCTGCCAATTTGTTGATCACAGACAAGCAGGAGAACATCGGCATTTCTTTTATCAAAGAAAAAATCAGCGATTTTGAGGGTACTGTCGTAACCGATCTTGACAGCTATCTGAAGGTGCAGCATGAAAATGTCCAAGCCGATTCCATCGGCGAGATGACGGAAGAAAACGGTTTGAAGTATTTTGAGTATCAGTCTGTCAACGACGGAACGTCCTTCAAGTATTTTACTACCGCTGCCTCTGACGGCGAAAACTACTGGACGATCCAGTGCTTCTGCGTTGCCGACGAATACGATCAGCTCAAGCCTGATTTCATCAGATGGATCTCGTCTATCAAATTCCATTGATCGATCACGTTATAAAACAATATTAACACGGGAGCTGCCGCACGTATGCGGAAGCTCCCGTGTTTCTGTTGGCTCTTTGTCAATAGTTGGGGTAAAACCGAATAAAACAGAATTAGTGAAAATGACAAGCGATGGCTCACAAGCTGCCGCTTGTTTATTCTGTTAAGTATCGATACCCGGCGCCTGATTGATGCGATAGCACAGCGTCATCAGACTGTCGCTGAGGTGGACGTTTTCTACGATGACGTCGTCATATTTTTTTGCGATATCAAAATGGCTGAAGTTCCAGTAACTGCGGATGCCGCAGCCATAGAGCTTATCGATCAGCTTTTCCACCGCTTCCTTCGGCATTGCCAAGATCGCCGTGGAAACGTCGTTGTCTTTGACGTAGTTTTCGATCTCTTCGTCGCGCATCACTTTGATTCCGCGCAGCATGGTCCCGATGAGCTTTTCATCCTTTTCAAAGATCGCGGTCAGCTTAAAGCCGAGCTGTTCAAAGTTCAGATGGGTCGCGATCGCTCTGCCGAGGTTGCCTGCTCCTATCAATATCATATGATGTGTTTCGCTCAGACCGAGTATTTTTCCGATCTCTTCGCGCAGGCCGGTGACGGAATAGCCATATCCCTGTTGACCGAAACCGCCGAAGCAGTTGAGATCCTGACGGATCTGGGACGCGGTCGAGCTCATGAGTACGGCAAGCTTGGTGGATGAGATCTTCTCCACGCCCTTTGACTCCAGTTCGGAAAGATAGCGATAATACCGCGGCAAACGCCGGATGACCTGGATTGAAACGCCTTCTTTTGGCATATGAGATTACTCCTTACGCAATTTCAGTTAATTGATCGTGGATAGCGTCGAGGAATTCCTCGGTGTTGACCTTCTTTTTGTTTTCAAGGGTACTCAGCAGATAAAGATCGCCGGTCATGACGCCGCTTTCGATGACGTCGATGGTCGCTTTCTCGAGCTTATCGGCAAAATCAACCAGCTCGTCGATACCATCCAGCTCGCCGCGTTTTCTCAGAGCGCCCGACCATGCAAAGATCGTAGCGACGGAGTTGGTGGAGGTCTCTTCACCTTTCAGGTGCTTATAGTAGTGACGCTGTACCGTACCGTGCGCCGCTTCATATTCGTAAACGCCGGTGGGGGAGACCAGTACGCTGGTCATCATCGCCAGAGAACCGAAGGCGGTAGCGATCATATCGCTCATCACGTCGCCGTCATAGTTTTTGCACGCCCAGATGTAACCGCCGTTGGAACGCACTACGCGCGCGACGGCGTCGTCGATCAGGGTGTAGAAGTAGGTGATGCCCGCAGCCTCGAACTGTTCCTTATATTCGTTCTCGAATATTTCCGCGAAAATATCCTTGAAGGTGTGGTCGTATTGTTTGCTGATCGTATCCTTGGTCGCGAACCATACGTCTTTCTTTTGATCGAGCGCGTAATTGAAGCAGGCTCTTGCAAAGGATGCGATAGAATCGTCGAGGTTGTGAATCCCTTGGATGATACCGTCGCTGTCGTCAAAGGAGTGGATCAGCTGACGGCTCTCGTTACCGTTTGCGTCGGTGACGCACAGCTCAGCCTTGGAGCCTTTTTTCACGATCATTTCGGTGTTCTTATAGACGTCGCCGTAGGCGTGACGCGCGATGCAGATGGGCTTTGTCCAGGTGGGAATGTAGGGAGTGATGCCCTTGACGAGGATCGGCTGACGGAATACGGTGCCGTCGAGGATCGCGCGGATGGTGCCGTTGGGGCTTTTCCACATCTCTTTGAGGTTATATTCGTCCATGCGGGCGGCGTTGGGGGTAATAGTCGCGCACTTGACCGCTACGCCGTATTTTTTTGTCGCTTCTGCAGAGTCGATCGTGATCTGATCGTTGGTTTCGTTTCGCTTTTCCAGACCGAGATCGTAGTACTCGCTTTTGAGATCGACAAAGGGAAGGATCAGCTTATCCTTTAACATTTGCCAGATGACTCTGGTCATCTCGTCGCCGTCCATCTCGACGAGCGGGGTCTTCATTTGTATTTTTGACATATATCTTTTCCTCCGGTTGATGGTAAATGTCATTGCGAGGGAGCAGAGCGACCGCGGCAATCCCCCTGTCATAAATACCGTTTATTTATCCCAAGAGAGTATTCTCTGTTTGTGGGATTGCCACAGCCCTAAAGGGTTTCGCAATGACGGTGGTTTATTTACTTCGACATCGTATAGTTGAGCAGACCGCCGGCGAGGATGATCTCCTTCTGACGCTCTGTCAATGCACAGTTGGTTTTGATCTCGAGGTTCTTGCTTTTGTTGATGATCGTGATACCGCTGCCCGCCGCGATCTGATCACGGACGTTTTCAATGAACAGATTGTCGCCGAGATCGATCTTGTTGTAATCGTTTTCATCCGCGAATTCGAGCGGGATGATGCCCGCGTTGATCAGGTTCGCTCTGTGGATGCGTGCAAAGCTCTTGACCAGAACCGCTTTGACGCCGAGGTACAGGGGCGCGAGAGCGGCATGCTCACGGGAGCTGCCCTGTCCGTAGTTGGAGCCGCCGACGATGATCGAGGAACCGAGCGCCTTGGCGCGGCTCGGGAATTCGGTATCGCATACGGTAAAGCAGTATTCGGAGATCGCCGGGATATTGGAGCGCAGGGGCAGGATCTTTGCGCCTGCGGGCATGATGTGGTCGGTGGTGATGTTGTCCTCGACCTTTAAGGAGCAGGATGCGCTGATATCATCAGTCAGAGCAGAGGTCTTGGGGAATTCCTTGATATTCGGACCGCGCAGTACCTCGACCTTGTCCATTTCTTCTACGGAAGCGGGTTCGATGACCATGTTGTCGTTGATCAGGAAGTGTTCGGGCATCTCGACCTGATAGCCGTCCGCGAACTTTCTCGGATCGGTCATCACGCCGGTCAGCGCGGAGACCGCCGCTACCTCGGGGGATACCAGATAGATCTCCGCGTCCTTGGTTCCGCTTCTGCCTAAGAAATTGCGGTTGAAGGTGCGCAGGGAAACGCCCTTGGAGTTCGGGGACTGACCCATGCCGATGCAGGGGCCGCATGCGCTCTCGAGGATCCTCGCGCCGGCGTCGATCAGATCACTCAGTGCGCCGTTCTGCGCCAGCATATTGAGTACCTGCTTGGAGCCGGGAGCGATCGCCAGCGATACGCCGTCGGCGACCGTCTTGCCTTTCAGGATATGCGCTACCTTCATCAGATCGGTGAAGCTCGAATTGGTGCAGGAGCCGATACAAACCTGATTGACGACCATTCCTTCCAGCTCGGATACCGCTTTGACCGCGTCGGGGGAGTGGGGGCATGCCGCCAAAGGAGCCAGCGCGGAAAGGTCGATCACGATATGCTCGTCATAGACAGCATCGTCGTCAGCCTTCAATTCGGTATAATCGTCCGCTCTGTCCTGCGCCTTGAGGAATGCGAGCGTATTTTCGTCGGACGGGAAGATGGAGGTGGTAGCGCCCAGCTCCGCGCCCATGTTGGTGATGGTCGCTCTCTGCGGGACGCTGAGCGTCTTGATCCCTTCTCCTGTATACTCTATGATTTTTCCGACGCCGCCCTTGACGGACATGATCCTGAGGACTTCTAAAATGATATCCTTTGCGGAGACATTCTCCTGTAATTCGCCCTGCAATTCGACATTGACGATCTTCGGCATGGTGATGTAATACTCGCCGCCGCCCATCGCGACCGCTACGTCCAGACCGCCCGCGCCGATCGCCAGCATGCCGATGCCGCCGCCGGTGGGGGTGTGGGAGTCGGAGCCGATCAGCGTTTTGCCCGGGATGCCGAAACGCTCTAAGTGTACCTGATGGCAGATACCGTTGCCGGGACGGGAGAACCAGATCCCGTGCTTTTTGCACACCGTCTGAATGAAACGATGATCGTCGGCATTTTCAAAGCCGGTCTGTAAGGTGTTGTGATCGATATAAGCGACGCTGCGCTCGGTGCGCACGCGGTCGATTCCCATTGCCTCAAATTCCAGATACGCCATCGTACCGGTAGCGTCCTGGGTCAATGTCTGGTCGATGCGGATGCCGATATCGGTACCCTTTACCATCTCACCTGTGACAAGGTGAGCCTTGATGATTTTTTCTGCTAAGGTTAAGCCCATGATATACCTCCTGAAAAGTAGAATAGTATGTATGTTGTAAGGCGGACTGCAGGTAGCGACCGACAGTCTGCCGATATTTATTGATAATAATTTCACATATACAGTCATTATACAACTTTTTCATATCATTGTAAAGCATGAAAGCGCCATTTTTTATAATATCGACGAATAAGCAAAGTAAATCACATATTATCCTTTGATGTTATTTCTTTTTCGGTGATTTTTAACATAGCATTTGAACGATCGAAATGTTATAATAGAAAAGTAAAATAAGGAAGTATGCGCTTGTATCATGATTCCGCCATAGTGTACCGCGATAGGCGGGCGATCTCTGACGAATGAAAAAGCAGGCGTTAATGAAAAAACTAAGGTGATACTATGGCTAAAAGAGAAAATCTGAGAAATATCGCGATCATCGCGCACGTCGACCACGGCAAGACGTCGCTGGTCGATCAGCTGCTCAGGCAGTCCGGGATCTTCCGTTCCAACGAGGTCGTCAACGAGCGTGTCATGGACAGCAACGATCTCGAGCGCGAGCGCGGAATAACCATCCTGTCCAAGAATACCTCCGTGATGTACGGAGATACCAAAATCAATATCGTAGATACCCCCGGACATGCTGATTTCGGCGGCGAGGTCGAGCGCATCCTGATGATGGTCGACGGCGTTCTGCTGCTGGTAGACGCCTTTGAGGGCTGTATGCCGCAGACACGCTTTGTGCTGAAAAAGGCGCTGGGGCTTGGCAAAAAGCCGCTGGTCGTCGTCAATAAGATCGACCGCGACGGCTCTCGTCCCGAGGAAGTCATCGACGAGGTGCTCGATCTGTTCATCGAGCTCGGCGCCGACGATGATCAGCTGGAATTCCCCGTCGTCTATGCATCCGCAAGAGAGGGCGTATCCTCGCTCGATCCGCATGAGATGACGCCTGATATGAAACCGCTGTTTGAGGCGATCATCCGCGAGATTCCCGCTCCCGAGGGCGAAGTCGACGCGCCCCTGCAGCTCTTGGTTTCCAACATCGAAGCAGACGAGTATGTCGGACGTATCGGTATCGGCAGAGTCGAGCGCGGCCGCGTCAAGTCCGGTCAGCAGGCGGTGCTGTGCCACCAGGACGGCACGACGTCCAATGTCAAGGTCAGCAAGCTATATGAATTCGACGGCTTGAAGCGCGTGGAGTGCGAAGAAGCCGAAATGGGTGATATCGTCTGCGTTTCCGGTATCGCGGACATCAATATCGGCGAGACCATCTGCGTTCCCGATGCTGTCGATCCGCTTCCGTTCGTTAAGATCGACGAGCCGACCGTTTCGATGAACTTCATCGTCAATAATTCTCCTTTTGCAGGCAGAGAGGGCAAGTATGTCACCTCCCGCAACATCCGCGACAGACTTTTTAAGGAGGTCGAAACGAATGTGGCTCTTCGTGTGGAAGAGACCGATTCCGCCGATACCTTCAAGGTCAGCGGCAGGGGCGAGCTTCATCTGTCCATTCTGATCGAGACCATGCGCCGCGAGGGCTATGAATTTCAGGTCAGCCGTCCGCAGGTCATCACCAAGATGATCGACGGCGTCCTGTGCGAGCCTATCGAATACCTGATGATCGAAGTGCCTGAGAATTACGTCGGCGCGGTCATGGAGAAGCTCGGCTCCCGCAAGGCGGAGCTGATCAATATGGGCGCCCGCGAGGGCGGCGCGACCCACATCGAGTTCCGCATCCCGTCCCGCGGTCTGATGGGCTACCGTCCCGAATTCCTGACAGACACCAACGGCAACGGTATCATGAACCATGTTTTCGATTCCTATGAGCCGTACAAGGGCGATATCGTCACCCGTCACCAGGGCTCTCTGATCGCGTTCGAGACCGGCGAGACCGTCACCTACGGTCTGTTTGCCGCACAGGAGCGCGGCAGACTGTTCGTTGGTCCCGGCGTGGAAGTGTACGAAGGCATGATCGTCGGCGCCTGCCCCAAGAATGAGGATATCACCGTCAACGTCTGCAAGAAAAAGCACATCACCAATACCCGCGCTTCCGGCTCTGACGACGCGTTGAAGCTGACGCCGCCTACGATCCTTTCGCTGGAGCAGTGCCTCGAGTTTATCGCCGACGACGAGCTGGTAGAGGTCACCCCTGAAAGCATCCGTATGCGCAAAGAGATCCTCAGTAAGGAACAGCGCATGAAGCACCAGTTCAGGAACAAACAATAATACTTCATCTGTCATTACATCTGTCATTGCGAGGGCAAAGTCCGCGGCGATCCCGCAGAGTGACACAGCACTTATGCTCAAACAGCAAACGGTATTATTCGCCGGAGGATCACGCGGTTGCGCTGCTATCTCGTAATGACATTCATATCAAACATGAACTACATTATTTTGGATTTGGAGTTTAACGGCACTTATTCCAAGCATCGTCATAAGTTTGTGAACGAGATCATCGAATTCGGCGCCGTTAAATGCGATGAACAATTGAATATCATCGAGACCTTTTCGGAACTGGTGACGCCTCAGATATCCAAAAAGCTCAATTCTCATGTGAGCGCGCTGACCCATATCACGATCGATGAGCTCAAGGAAAGCAACAACACCTTTTCCCGCGTGATGTCTAAGTTCCGCAAATTCTTAGGCGACGATGTGCTGATGACTTGGAGCAACAGCGATATTTTAGTTCTGATGGAGAATTATCAGTACTTCTTCGGCAATGACAGGCTCTCTTTTCTGAAGTACTATGTCAATCTCCAGAAGTACTGTGAAAGGGCGATCGGCTACAGCGATAAATCACGCCAGCTCGGATTATCCACCTGTGCCGAGATGCTTGGGATCACGTTTGAAGAAGATGATCTGCACCGCGCTTATAATGATGCGAAGCTGACCGCTTTATGCTTTAAGGCGCTGTATGATCCCGAGCTGCTGGAGGAATACTTGTATGTGTGCGACAATGATTTTTACCGCCGCATCACTTTCAAGAATTATAACATTTGCGATTTGAAGGATCCCAATATCAATAAGCGCGAGATGTTTTTCAACTGTGAGATCTGCGGAAAGCGCGCCCTGCGCCGTTCCAAGTGGCGGCTGAAGAATCGCTCCTTCCGCGCGATCTTCCGCTGTATCCGCTGCCGCAGGGATTTTGAAGGTCGGATCACCTTTAAACAGTGCTTTGACGGCGTGACTGTCACAAAGAGGATCGTAGAGCTTCCGCCGAAAGAAAAGCATAAAACGGCTAAACCGGATCCCAACGCAGAGAAAAGAGATAAATAAAGAAATAACGGCAGAATCGATCTGCCGGTTTCTTTTTTGCAAAAATTAGAACAAATATTCTAAAAACTATTGATTAAATATGATTTATCTGTTATAATGAAAGTAACAAAGGCGGTGATGCTACGCTTTTGTATGAGTAGCCCCATACTCAGAATGAATAAGAATACGATGATGAATCAGATGCTGAGGATCGAAAGGACAACTGAATGAACTATTGTGAATGGGCGGACGAGTATCTTTGTGACGCTCGCCGTGTAAGGTTTGTTATTGAGAAGAAAAAGGCTCTTTTGAATGTCAAAAAATTGAAATCGGATGAACGTAAGTCGC
>JAFRBD010000063.1 GCA_017405065.1 Ruminococcus sp.
ATCTTCACATTATGTTCGTTTTTTTGTCACATATTTTTCAACAAAACCAAAATGCCTTATTTTTCAAGGTCTGCGACTTTTCCACAAAGATTTTAAAAATCGTATACAATCTTTTCCACTTATGCATGTGGAAAAGTCCGCGACCTGTATCGTTGGAATTTCAACGATAGAACGAGGTTTTTCCTTGTGTCAACAGGATTTATCCACAGTTTTGAAAATTTTTTTGAGCACGTGTTTTGTTCGATTTTGTGAAACGCGTGAAACATATGAAAGGAACACTGATGAGTACCGAAAGGATCTACAGGACAGACCAATATGCCACCGAAAACGAGGCCGTGATAACCGCGATCCGCGAGAAAAACGGCTGCGATGTGATAGCCTGCGACGTTTCCGTCTTCTATCCTGAGGGCGGTGGACAGCCTTCGGACGAGGGCACGGTATCCGCCGGGGACGCGGTATATGAGATAGTCCGCGCCTCTGATGATGACCTGTTTGGCGACGTCTGGCACGAGACCGACGCACCGTCAGGCACGTTCAATGTTGGCGACAAAGTCGTTCTTACCATCGACTGGGACCTTCGTTTCCGCCACATGCAGCGCCACTGCGGTGAGCACATGCTGAGCGGAGCCATGTACTCGCTTTTCGACGGTACAAACAAGGGCTTCCACATGGGCGCGGAGTACATCACCATCGACATCGACCTTGACGGCCGCATGCTTACAGACGAGGAGCTGGATCTGGCTCAGAGCACGGTCAACGAGGCCGTATGGGCAGACCTTCCGGTCACCGTCACATGGTTTGACGACTATGAGTCATCTCTCGCCCTGCCTGTAAGAAAGCAGGTGCCGCATAACGGACGCGTGTCCGTCGTCACCGTAGGTGACCCGGGCGATCCTTTCGACTGCATCGCCTGCTGCGGCACCCACCCGGCAAGCTCGGCCGAAGTCGGACTGGTCGCCATCTACAAGTGCGAGCCTAACAAGGGAATGAACCGCATCTACTTCGACTGCGGAAAAGCGGCATTCGAAAAACTGACCGCAGATTCAGCTCTTCTTGCCGACGCGGCAAAGCGCTACTCCTGCTCCCCTGCCGACCTCGGCTCGAGGCTCGACGCTGAAGCGGAGAACGTGTCCGCGCTCAAGGCACGCCTTGCGGGCCTGAGTTCCTACGTGAAGGATATTGAGGCTGCAAAGATCGAAACCACTGTCAGGGCGAGCGGCCTTAAACACTACGTTTACGAATCCGACCTCTTCAGCACGGACGATCTGCTGAAGCTCGGTTTTGCGGTCATCAATGAGATGCCGGACCTCTTCCTGATAATGAAGCACCCTTCAGCTAATACCTGCCTTCTGCTTTCATCGAGCGATGAATACAAGTGCGGGCAGTTGGTAAAGGAATACGCTCAGAGGTTCAACGGGCGAGGAGGCGGACGTCCGGACAACGCAAGGGCCATATTCACGAGTCTCAAAGACATGCAGGCCTTCGCGGACGCCGTTTGCGCTTCGCATTAAGACCCGCGAAGTGATATAATTTTGAAAACGATATTAACGGAGAATGGAGAAAAGATATGGAAGATAAAGTCATCGTAACTATCGACCGTGAATTCGGAAGCGGCGGCCACGAGGTGGCAAAGCGCGTAGCGGAAAGGCTCGGCATCCCTTTCTATGATGAGGAGATCATCGCCAGGGCAGCCGCCAATACCGGCTATCAGGAAGAATACATACGCGATAATGACGAGAAGGCTCCGGAGCTTTCCTTCAACACCATGTTCTCCGGATTCGATAACTTCCAGGCCTCGCCTTTCGCGAAGATCCAGGAAGAGGAGTTCAACATCATCAGAGAGATCGCGGCTGAAGGAAGCTGCGTGATAGTCGGACGCGCGGCGGACTACATACTCTCCGAGGAAAGGCATGTCAGCATCTTCCTCTTTGCCCCGTTTGAGGACAGAGTCAGAAGAAAACTGCAGATCCACAATACGGCCGAGCCTGAGAACCTCTTTGACGTACCGACCGCGGAGAAGGCTGTCAGGCAGATCGACAAACAGCGCCGCAGATACTATGAGTTCTACACCGACAACAAATGGGGCGGCCGCGATGAGTATGACCTTCTGATCAACACCAGCAGAGCGGGTGTCGAAGGTGCCGTAGACATCATCGAAGCATACATAAAAGGCGGCAAAGATAAAGACCTTATGTCCGACCTTCAGAAATAGTAAAAACACTCTTGTCAGCGTGTCACGGACACGGGAGGGTTCAATGTGCGTGTGCGACGGAATCCTCCCGTTTTTTATTTGCGCAAAGCCCCGCACGCCTTGAATTCTCGATTATTTAGTGTAGAATTTTACCATATTTGTTAACTTTTTCTACGGCGGCTTTGGGACCGCCGCGTATTGTAAGAAAATGTTTAATGG
>JAFRBD010000064.1 GCA_017405065.1 Ruminococcus sp.
CAAACATAAGCGGCAAGCACGGCGAACAGCAGCGCAACGATTATGCTGATCAATATTCCCTCAGAGGACAACGCGCCGCCGTCGCGGATGACGATAAAGACATTATAAGCGGAATAAGCGGCAAACAGTAAGCCTGTCGCCGGAATAATCAACCTTTTTAATGTCAGCTTTTTTTCCATAATACACTCCGAAATTCACAGCGGCGCCGGCATGTATCACAAACACCGCAGAAATAAATAAGGGCGGTAACGAAAGACCGCCCTATTCCTTATTATTGAAAACGTTAAAACCAACCGCCCGGCGGCGTTTTATTAAAGCTGCTGAATTTGCCGTAAGCGTTTTCTCTTTCAACTTTCTTGGTCACTTCTGTAGGATCGGGCAAAGGCGGACTGATTCCACCGGACGTAGCAATAATGTCATCCGTACGGAACTCAGTGATTATTAAACTGGAGCGTTCATATACAGAACATTCTCCTTAACATACTGCGGATAATCCTGCATCAGGGACGATAAATCTGGTTTCCCCATCCTTCGGCGTCTGTCGAGCTTTGAGTCGGAGCCGCGGTCGGCTGCACGCCGATCGGATACGGTGGATCTAATTCATTCAAATAACGTTGAATATATGTGACGTCGATGCTCTCGATCCTGCCGTTTTTGTCAACATCGGCATTCTGTTCGAAAAAACCGGACACTGACTGATTGGCGAGTTTCACTTGGACGGCGGTTGCATCAATAATAGTGACTTCTCCGTCGCCGTCGGCGTCTCCGAGGATATTACTCTCTGCGGCGGCAGCCGTTCCCGCGATCATCAACACGACGGCGGCGAACAGTATCGACGCAGCGATGCGCAGCCTAAAGGTCATTGATATTCACCTCGGCATTATCTTTCTCTTCCGGGATATCGGACTTGGGAGCAGTCGTGGGCGAAACGTCCGATTTCGAACTCTGAGGCGTATCCTTCTGATCGGTTTTGCTGCCCGAGCCGGACTTTCCGGTATCCTTCGATCCGGCATTACCTGAACCGCTGTCACCGGAGCCGCCTTGCACAGATGCGCCGCTGCTGATCTGAGCGTCGTTATTCCCGGCGTTCTCAGCATCGGCTGTATCGCCGCTGTCGCTCCGGCTGGTTTTACCGTCTTTCTGTTCGGAGCTCTCCGAGCTGATTTTATCAGCCGAAGCCTCGGGCGCGGGAGATGTCTCCTGTACCTGAGAAGCGGACTGCTTTATGCTGCTTTGCGAAGGGGTGGCGCCGGTATCTTTACTTTCGCCGCAAGCCGATAAACACAGGACGAAAGCGATGAGTATGATCGCCGAAATAAAACTGATCTTGGACAAATTTTTTCACCTTTCAGTGTCGTTTTACCGCAAATATCAGAAGAGACAGATATTTATTATATTCTATAACATCCGCTAAAAAATGTCAACAAAAAAAATATGAATTATTTCGGTAGGTTTTGCGGTGAAATCTAAAGCATTTTTATCTTAGTTACAAGATGCTGTAATTATCTCACAGAAAGACTTGCACAACCCCGCCCGAATATGGTATGCTTCTAAAGGATAACGATAACGGAAATGAGGTGATGTTTTGCAAAGGATCGCGCTGATACCCGCCTACTGTCCCGAGGACAGGATGATACCCCTGCTGAAAGCGCTGTATGAGCTGGAGTTTTCCATCGTCGTCGTTGACGACGGCAGCGGCGCGGAATATGACGGGATCTTTGTCGAAGCATCTGCCTACGCCGACGTCAAACGCTATCAGCCCAACCGCGGCAAAGGCGAGGCGCTGAAGCATGGACTGCGCTGTATCAGGGAGCAGTTTCAGCCGCCGTACACCGTCGTGACCGCCGACGCGGACGGTCAGCACCGCGTCGAGGACATTGTCAAGGTCAGCGAAACGGCGGTACAGCATCCCGACAGCCTCGTCCTCGGCAAACGTGACCTCGACAAAAGCACGCCCATCAAAAGCAGGATCGGCAACGGCATCTCCCGCGTGCTGTATCACCTGACCACCGGCAGAAAGATCTATGAGACGC
>JAFRBD010000065.1 GCA_017405065.1 Ruminococcus sp.
ATTCGCTCATTTTTTAAACACTTGCGTGTTAGAATAATCTGTCTTCCAGATTACCTGATGTGTAATTCACATCTGTAATTTCTTGAGTACTCTCTATCTTACAATAGATGCTCTCAAAGTAATTACGGGTTATCTTCTTCGTTGTTTAATTTTCAAGGTCCTTTGTCACAAATCACGAAAAACCGCTTATTTCCTTGGTTAAAACGCAGATTCTCAAGTGCTTTTCTTGACTCGCGAACATTTAGATTATACTGCGCGCAACCTCAAAAGTCAAGCATTTTTTGCAATTTTTTTGAAAAAAGTTTTCATCCCAATTTCTTGGTATCTTTTTCCTATAATATCACAATATCTTGTTGTTTATTTTGTACATCAACGCAATAAAGTCCCATAAATCGACGTCCTCTTTTTTCGTTCAACATCAGAAAGCAGTCCGCGGCGAACCTCCGGAGAGGACTCCTCGTTTTCATTATTCTATATTTTCTGCTATCCGTTATATAAAATCACGGCGCCCGTTTCCGGACGCCGCAAAAACTCGTTCAAAATACTGTTTGTCTATACTCTTACAGGCAAGCCGCGCCGATGATACCCGCGTCGTTGCCGAGGCTTGCGATACAAACCTGCGTCTGCTTATCATTGAACTTGGTGAAACGCTCCTGCTCGATGATCGTGCGCAGCGGCGCCAGCAGATTCTCGCCCTGACCGGCGATACCGCCGCCGATGCACAGAACGTCGGGCTGGAAGATGTTGATAATGTTGATCAGACCCGTCGCCAGATAGCCGATGTACTGCTCGATGACCTGAGCGCCGGTGTTGTCGCCCGCCTGCTGCGCGTCAAAGGCGGTCTTGCCGTTGACATTGTCGATATCGTCGTCCGCTAAGTGGAGCATGTAGGAGAACTCCGCCTTTTCGTTGCGGATCGCCTCTTTGGTCATGTTGATCAGCGCGGTAGCCGAGGCGTACGCCTCCCAGCAGCCCTTACGTCCGCAGCCGCACTCTCTGCCGTCCTTGACGATGACCATATGGCCCAGCTCCGCACCCGCGTAGTTGGAGCCGGAGTAGATCTTGCCGTCGATGACGATGCCGCCGCCCACGCCGGTGCCGAGGGTGATCGCGATCGCGTTCCGGGAACCCTTCGCCGATCCGGCGAGGAACTCGCCAAGCGCCGCCGCGTTCGCATCGTTTTCTACCTTGGTATATTTATGGAGGCGCTCCTCCATCATCTTCGCGATCTCCCAGTTCTTGAAGAACAGGTTGGGAGAGGTTTCGATGATGCGGGTCTCGGGATTCACCGCGCCCGGTACGCCGATGCCGATATAGTCGATATCGTCCATCTTGAGCTTGGCTTTTTTAACAGCTTCCTTGACGACCGCCGCCATGGAGTCGCAGATCTCCGCCTCGGGACGGGGAACATTGGTCTTGCAGTTGGCTTTGGCGATGATATTATAGTCGTCGTCTACAACGCCCGCTACGATATTGGTGCCGCCTAAATCGATACCTACTCTATAACTCATAAGTGCCTCCGAAGTTTGATAGATTTATATGCATAAACGCTATATATAAATAGTATAGCATATGACAAAAGCCAAAAAAAGCATTTTTTCACGTTTTATATGTAGAAAAAAAGCGCCTCGAGTTGTATAAAATCACCATCAAACCGGCTCCCTTTCCTCTCGTTGTCATTGCGAGGGAGCGATCGAGCGACCGTGGCAATCCCACAAAGGGGAGCAGCCGCCATCCAAGGCTCCCTTTCCTCTCGCAGTCATTGCGAGGGAGCTGTCACCGAAGGTGACAGAGAGATTGTATCAATTGACCGACCGAAGAGAGATACCAAATAATTAAAGGCGCGGATCCCTCCGCGCCCTTACCGGTTTATTCCGCTTCATTCAATTCTTCCGCCGCTTTCTCAAGATCATCCTTCTTCTTATCCTTCTTCCGGAAGATGATCAGCTTTGAGAACACATAATTGAGGATGACCACGATCACGCTGACGATCAGCTTTGCGACAAAGCCCTCCGCGCCGAACAGCGGCTGATTCAGACCCATCGCCACCAGCAGCGGCACGCCGAACCACTCCAGCACGCCCGTGATCAGTCTGGCGAGCACAAAGAGCCACAGCTCCTTCATCACCAGTCCGAAGCGCCACGACTTGGATTCAAACACCCAGATCTTATTGGTCACAAAAGCGAATATGACGCCCGCGACCCACGCGATAAAGTTCGCGAGGAAGATCGCCAGTATCGACATGGTGATCTCCTTACCGAAGACTGTCCAAATGACCGTGTTGCCGTGCATCGCCGAGCTGAGCAGCGGCTCCGTGACCCAGTATACCACCCAGTTCACCAGCGTCGTCAGCACGCCGAAGATGATATACATGATGATTTCCTTGTATTTTTTCAATAATGCTTTGATTTTTTCCATATTATCTTCCTTAATGTGTAATATAGCCTTCCCCTTGAGGGGAAGGTGGGCAAATCACCGATTGAGGTGATTTGGTCGGATGAGGTGGAAACCTTTTCGAATTATCAATAAACAAGATGGAGCAGAAATGTTTCCGCTTCATTCGTCTCGCTCAGTCGCTCGACGTCTTCCTCTCAGGGGGAAGGCTCAATCCTCCAGATTCGGTGCTTTCGCGATATAGATCGGTCTGTCCTTGCTGTCAAGATAGATCCTGCCGCTATATTCGCCCAGCACGCCGACCGACATCTCGATGATACCGCCCATCAACAGCACCGCGCACAGCGTCGTGACTTATCCCGGTACGTCGATGCCCATGATCAGCGTCTGGCTCAGGGTACTCCTGCTCCAGATGACCGCCAGCGCCGAGCTGTTGAAGCCC
>JAFRBD010000007.1 GCA_017405065.1 Ruminococcus sp.
GGTGGCCGCGTTCTCGCCCGCACAACTGTGAAGGCACAACGTAAAGATGTTCTGGCGAAATGCTACGGCGGCGACATCACGCGTAAGAGTAAGCTGCTCGAAAAGCAGAAGGAAGGCAAAAAGCGCATGCGCCAGTTAGGCTCTGTGGAAGTCCCGCAGGAAGCCTTCATGGCGGTGCTGAAGTTGGATACAGATTGATTCAATTAGGAGTTAGGAGTTAGGAATTAGGAGTTAACGGCGGGCTCTGCCCGCACCCGATTTATAAAAGGACAAAACACGAAGTGTTTCCCGAAATTCCTCATTCCTCATTACTGATTCCTGATTCTACCGGAGGTATGAACTATGTCTGACGACCAGTCAGCGAAAAAAGAAAAGAGCTTTATCGAGCGCTTATTCGGCGCGAAGGATAATGAAACCAAGGTTGCCGAAACGGAGGAAGAGATCCTCTCTCTCGTGGAAGAGGGTCAGGAAAAGGGTCTGATCGAGGACGAGACCAAGGATATCATCGAGAACGTCTTTGACTTCGACGATACCGTCGCCTATGAGATCATGACCCATCGCCGCGATATGACCAGCCTCGAGGATACCGACGATCTGAAGACGGTCGTGGAGGTCGCGATCCGCTCGGGTCATTCGCGCATCCCCGTATGGCGCGACGATATCGACAATATCATCGGGATCCTGTACGTCAAGGATCTGCTCAAATTTGTCGGCGCACCCGCTCCGTCGGATTTCAAGCTCAGCCGTAATCTGCGTCCCGCGCTGTTTGTGCCGCGCACCAAGGACTGCCGCTCGCTGTTCTCGTTTATGAAGAAGAACAAGACCCAGATCGCGGTGGTCGTGGACGAGTACGGCGGCACCGAGGGCATCATCACACTCGAGGATCTGATCGAGGATATCCTCGGCAATATCCAGGACGAGTACGATAAAGAGGAAGTGGAGATCCGCAGGCTCTCCGACGGTAAATTCACCGTCGACGGCAGCACCTCGATCGAGGACGTCGAGGAGCTGATCGGAACAGAGCTGAGCGACGACGACAGCGAGACGATCGCCGGATTTTTACTCAATCTCCTCGGACGGATCCCTGCCGAAAATGAACAGCCCGCCGTAGAAGCCCACGGGCTCCGTTTCACCGCAGTGAAAACGGACGGCAGACGGATTACGGAAGTTCTGATCGAAAAGATATAAGTATCTCTAAAAATTTTTGTTGCAATTCCGTGACTTTTTGCTATAATAGGAAATGTTCCGGGCTTAAACTTGCATTAAGTCCCATTATCTCACTAAATACATCGGAGGAATGATTTATGAAAAGATTTTTTGCTCTTGCTCTGGCAGTTCTCGTGATCGGCGCCTTCTTATGCGCCTGCGGCGAAAGCCAAGGCGTCAAGACCACCGTATCCGAGAAGTATGACGACGGTTATGCTGCGAGCTACGCTTCATCGACCTCGAAGGACGATAACGGCAATGTCGTTTATGAGTTCTCCGGCGATCAGTATAACAGCTATGTGAAGGATCACAAGAACACGCTCGGCGCAGATATCCAGGAGGATATCGCTGCTCAGCACAAAGAGGCATACGGCGAGTTTGCCTATATCAACGAAGAGAAGCAGGCGGTCATCATCGGCGTTCATCAGGAAGAGTATGATGAAGAGACCGCGAAGACTGAATCCGCTTCCGCTGCCGAATACGGCTTCAAGTATTTCCAGAACCTGCAGAATCCCGTTGATACCATCCATGTCATCTACTGCGACGCGAACAATCAGGACGTCATCTTCGGCTCCTTTGATTATACCGCCGAGTAAGATTTTCGGTTAACGGTTCACAGTATAAACAGTGAACGGTGAAGGGAAACGCTGACGCGTTTTGGATGATATAACAGCTGCTATCAATTACGTCCGTAACTCTTTTATGAGCTGCGGACGTTTTTCTTTATCAATCGGGTGCGGGCGTCCCGCCCTTCACCGTTCACCATTCACCTTTCTCCGATATCATCACTTGCAACTTTCCGGATAATATGCTATATTGCTATTGCAGACAGGAAGTGAGTATGATGACAAAGAAACAAATCGCCCTGCTGGCGGTGGAGGCGCTGAAGGCGGAATATCCCGACGCGATCTGTTCGCTGCACTACAGCGATCCGCTGCAGTGTCTGGTGGCGACGCGGCTGTCCGCCCAGTGTACCGACGCGCGCGTGAATATGGTGACGCCCGCGCTGTTTGAGCGCTTTCCCTGTGCGCGGGACTTTGCCGAAAGCACGCCCGAGGAGGTCGCGGAATACATCAAATCCTGCGGGCTGTATAAAACCAAGTCGAAGGATATCGTCGCGATGGCGCGCGTGCTGTGCGAACAATACGGGGGAGAGGTGCCGGACAGTCTTGAAGCGCTGATCGCCCTGCCGGGCATCGGACGCAAGACCGCCAACCTCGTGATGGGCGACATCTTCGGCATGGAGGGCGCCGTGGTGGTGGACACCCACTGTATCCGCATCACGCGGCGGCTGGGGCTGCATAACGAGACCGATCAGAAGAAGATCGAGCTGATCCTCAGAGGGCTGCTGCCCCCCAAAGAAAGCAACGATTTCTGTCATCGACTCGTCCTGCACGGCAGAGCCGTCTGTACCGCCAGAAAAGCCATGTGCGAAAGCTGCTGCATGAAGGGATTCTGCAGGAAGAAAGCATAGGGTTCGGTGAATGGTTAAGGGTTAAGGGAAAGCCCGACGGCTTTTTGATTGAAATAACGACAGATATTATTAATGCTTGCGGCTTTTGGTTAGCTGCAAGCGTTAATTTTTTCGCTGTCATTGCGAGGGAGCTCTGCGACTGCGGCAATCCCACAATAAGGGTATTTATTTTTCCTCCAAACCGGCTGCAAGCGCCAAGGGGATTGCCACAGCCTGCCCCTTTGGGGCACCATCCTCATAAGAGGATGGCTTCGGGCTTCGCAATGACAGGTTTATTTCGGGTGCGGGCGTCCCGCCCTTCACCGTTAACCGTTCACCGTTAACCGTTCTCCGATATCCGTTAACCGTTCACCGTTAACCGTTCTCCGATATCCGTTAACCATTCACCGAGTCAACCGTTTACAAAAGATTCATAAAACATTCACACGCTTTTACACTTTTCGTCACACGACTGTGTTATGATAGACACATCAAAGAACGGAGCGACCCCCTATGTTCCGTAAAAGGGAGGTGATGGAATTGAGCGCTGTGAAGAAGCCGTCTGTGCTGGTATGTGTGACGGGACAGTATGACTGCGACCGTCTGATCGAAGCCGGATTCGATCAGGCTGCGGGACTCGGATATGAGCTGCGCGTTTTCTGCGTCCATACGGAGCAAAACGATCTGACGCTTTTTTCCGACGAGATCGAGTATCTCTACCGTACCGCCGCGCGCTTAGGCGCGGATATGACTGTGATGTTCAGCGACAACGCGCCCAAATGTACAGCCGACTTCGCGCGACGCATCAACGCAGAATATCTGATCACCGGCGTTCCGGACGATCGCCCGAACGGGTTCGTCCTGACGCTGCATGAGTTCTTGCCGGGAACACAGATCACAATGGTAACAAAAGACGGCGAAAGGCTGAGCTACTCGCTCGACGCGACAAGCCGCTCTTTCGCGTAACAAAACGACATTTTAGGATTTTTACATCATCAATATCATTTCATCAGCAGACCGTCCGCGAGGGCGGTCTTTTGCTGTATTATTACTTGCATTATCCTGTTTCATATGCTACTATGATGTCAGGAAAAATGGAGGTAATCAATCATGCGTCAAAAGATCATTTCGTTGATCCTTGCCGTCAGCGTTCTGTTTTGCATCCTGTCAGTCGGCGTTTATGCCGCCGAGGTCGATGTATCGCCGACGGGTATGCAGATATTTGTCAAAACGCTCACGGGCAAAACCATCACGCTCGATGTCGAATCCAACGACACGATCGAAAACATTAAACAGAAAATACAGGAGAAAGAGAGTATTCCGCCCGATCAGCAGCGTCTGATCTTCGCGGGCAAGCA
>JAFRBD010000066.1 GCA_017405065.1 Ruminococcus sp.
AAGTTCACCGACGTGGTGTAACCTGAACCATGCGCGTCTGCCTATTCCGCCATACCTGCATTTATTCATTTTACCCTCTGTATTTTTACACGGCAGAGAGGTGAGAGCCGAGGCGGAGCTCATCGCTTAATCCACAAGCGGTATTATATCAAATCCTTCCGCAATTGTCAATACTTAGTGAAAGATTTTTATTTATGCTTCGGGAAAAGTAAATTCCACAGTGGAAATGAAAGTGGAATTAAGTATGGAAATTTACGATGCTTCGGGAAAGCCTCTGACGCTTGACTTATGCCGCGCACATAAATAACGGACGCGCGTCATGCAGCGTCCGTTATCCGGCCCCTGAACGGATCGAGGGCAGTTCTTTACATACTATTCGATTGGATCACAAATTATTCCTACTGTCAGATATTGATATCAGTCGTCGGGACCGATCACACTCAGCGGGTCGACAAGCTGATCTCCGACGCGGATCTCGATGTGAACATGAGCATCGTCTTCACTTTCACACGGGATATGCCCCACCGTGCCGATCGTATCGCCTGTGCTGACTTCCTGCTCCTTCTCTACAAGGAAATCGGTGTCAAGGCCGCAGTAATAAACCGTAAAATCTCCGCAATCCACCTCGAGGATCACACCGTATAATTCCGACACGGAAATATCTTTGACAGTACCGCCGCACATCGCATAGATGTTTTCGCCCTCTTCGGCGGCAAAATCACAGCCTGTATGGGCGCGATAATCGTGCAGGGTCTTGTTGTAGACGCCGTCCTCACTGTACGGGTTGGTGACCTGCTGACTTTTCACGGGATAAACCAGACTTTCGTTGATCTTCAAAACCGCCTTCAGCGGTGTTGAAGCGTCATCGTGCATAACATCCTGCTTTTTGTCGGGTTTTGTCTCACTGATGATGATCTGCGGCTCCTCTTTGCTGACTGCCTGTGTGGGCGGCTGCGTTGCTGCCTGCGTGGGCGGCTGCGTTTCGGGTTCGGTAATACCCGTCATTTCCTGTGCTACCGCCGCCTTTTCGGTGGACAGAGAGGAAAAATAGGTATTATCGCTCGGCTCAGGCGCCCCGTTAAAGGCGGAGTACGCCGACCATGCCGCAAAACCGACCGCCATCAGACAAATCGACAGCGCAATGTAAAAGCTGACGCGCTCCGTTGGTTTTTTGTCATTTGCGTGCTTATATTTTTTCATAAAAAACGCCTCCGCCCATAGTATGAGCGGAAGCGTGTCTGTTTATTCAATTCATTTTTATCTCACCGTAGCGAATACCATCGTACCGGCATACATCAGTATCATGATGATACCTTCGGTACGTCTGATCTTGTTCGTCAGCGCAAAAATATAAACCAGTATCGAAGCGGCGATAAGGATAGCGAAATCGATCATCGAAGCGAGATTGACATTGATCGGGTTCACTGTCGAAGAAACGCCGAGGATCAGGAGCATATTGAAGATATTGGAGCCGACCACGTTGCCGACAGCCAGTTCGTTCTCGCCCTTGCGGGAAGCAACGATAGAGGTGACCAGCTCAGGCAGCGAAGTCCCCAGCGCGATGATCGTCAGTCCGATGAGCGTCTCGCTCATACCGAAAGCCTTAGCGATCTCCTGAGCGGAGTAGACGACCGCCTGACCGCCGACAATGATCATCGCCGCGCCCAACAGGATAAACAGCATACTCTTGACCGGCGACATCTTCTTGATCGAATCGCCCTTAGTTTTGTTTTTGAGCGCCGAATAGATCAATACGCCGATATAGCCGACAAACAGCACGATCAAGCCGATACCGATTGGACGCGATACGACCGTCACATCGTCCATCAGCTGAACAGAGGAGAAATCGACGTTTTTGAAAACCCCGATTGCAAGAACCGCTATCAACAGCAATTCGATGATAATTGCAAAAGGATAATCGCGTTTTCTGATCGCTTTTTCGATCGGGACGGGCTTGATCACCGCACAGACGCCGAGCACCATCAAAAGGTTAAAGATGTTGGAGCCGATGACGTTACTGAACGCGATCTCGTTAGCGCCCTTTAATGCCGCCGATGTACTGACAGCCAGCTCAGGCGCGCTGGTGCCCATCGCGACGATCGTCAGTCCGATGATGACCGAAGGAACTTTGAAGATCGCCGCGAGCGACGAACTGCCGTCTACAAAAATATCCGCGCCCTTGACCAGACCGACAAAGCCTACGATCAGCAAGACGATATATAATACCATCATCATAATTATTACTTCCTTGTATCATATCCCCATTATTATGGCGGATCATCCGGACACTATTATCAAGTATCCCATAGTATTATAAACCGACATCCGCGCTTTGTCAATCAAATATGCGCAAAAGCAATACGGTTGCCTGTACAAAAGCGCCGCTGACGCGCCGTATCAATACCTTATCTCCAGCTTGTCCACGGCGTTCATGACGCGCTCGGCGGTGCCGTCGCCGCCGCAATCCTTATACGGGAGCCATAAGTAATCGTGGAGCGTCTCGTATTCGTCCTTTGTGATCCATCCGCGCTCGATATACGTCATACCGAGGTAGACGATACGATCACACGCCAGACCGAGCAGGAGCTTTGTTTCGGCGCTCTTGCGGTCGGCGCGTTTCATCATGAACGCCCAGAATCCGGACGACGCTAAAACCGCAGTGAACACCGCTATCACGAGTTGAACTGTGCTATCCATCGGAATCACCTTTCTTACTGCAGCGGCGTGACCGTCCACGCCTCGTTGGAGCCGGTGTAGATGTACTTGCACTCGTTCGCGTAATACGTTTTATAGTTGCTCGGCAAAAGCGTCGAGCCGTCAAACATATTCGCAGAATTAGGTGTGATATAACAGCTCACCTTGTACTTGCCGGCAGGAAGATTCGCGCCGTTGAATACCAATGTGTTGTCCTTGTTGTAGACAGTCGCCTTGTAGGCGTTGCTCTGCTCCACGATAAAGGACTTGATCCCGACAGGACAATAGCTGTCGTTGAGATTGATCACACAGTCGGCTACGCCGATGCGGAAGTACGTAGGATTACCCTTTTTGAGGATATCCAAAGCGGTACAAGACGCGGCAGTGACGTCGATCATGATATCATGATCCGGGACATACGCCATCTTGTCCCAGTATATTACGATTTTGCCGTTGAATTGGATACTGCCGGAGCCGGGCATAGGCGTCAGGCAATACGCGTTTTGAATGACCGCAGGCACAAACTGCGTAATATCGTGGCACGCGTCATAATACCTCGACGGATTATCCGGGTCAGCTGCGGCGAGCTTGTCGTCGATCGCCGCGACAGCGTCTGCAAACGAGATCGCTTCTGACAAATCGATGCTCGACCACATGACAGGCGTGGTCATGTCCGCGATCTCTTTGCTTTTCAGCTCCGGCACGCCCGTCAGCTGCAAGAAAATGCCGGTAAAACCGGTTCCCGAATCGTAGTTATCGAGGGCTTCGAGCGTGCGGCAGTCAACGAATCTCGGATTGACGCCGCGGCAAATCTGACTGGTCGCTTCAAATGCGAACTTCATGAACATATTTCGGTTTGTGTTGTAAATACACCAGCCGTTATGACAAGTGATTCTGCCGCCCCAAAAATAATTTTCTACAGCAGAAAAGTTGATATTGATCAGATTGCCGCTGCGGGAAATCAGATTAGGGACTTTTAAGTTGTTATAGGCGATTTTATAAGGTTGTTCGGCTTCACACTTGATACAATCATACTTAGCTGTGATCAGGTTGAATTCAAAGCTGTTCGCCTGAACGCCGCTTTGCACGGTATCCGTTTCGACGTCGCTGCTTTTTAACAGTACGCCGTATCCGTTATCGGAATCAGCGTCTATCTGCCGAATCGATATCCTGCTGTTCTTTGTGCTGATCTGAACCGCAAAGCTGTCTCCGCAGTATCTGATGCGGTTGATCTCGATATTGCGCTCGTTCCCCTTGATGTACACCGTTCCCGTTGTCTTGTACTGCTTCAGCGCTTTCACGCAATTCGCAGAGTTGGCGCTGGACAAGGCGGTCTGAAGCGCGACCGTATCGTCCGTCACGCCGTCGCCTTTCGCGCCGAACTGTTCGGGAGTGATATAGGTCACTTTTGCGTCAGCCGCCGCAGTTGCCTGAGCCACCGCACAGTCATACGCGGCTTTTGCGGAGGGATACTGCGTATTAGTAGACGATAACGATAAAGATGTGACCTTATTCGATTTATCTTCCTTGCCGCTCAGATCGATCTCGGGGATATGCTCATCAACATACGTCTTGGTGTCAGCGGTATACTTGACCGTGTGAACATTCGGATAGGTTGACAGATAATCGTATTCCGATACCTGCGACGAGATATCCAAAATGCCTGACGAATATGCCGGATTCTCGATCACGGTAACGTCGGTGCCCCAAAACGCAAACGGAGTGATTGTAAAATCGGTATAGGTAATATTAGCGACGACCTTAAAAGCCAATGTTGTTTTGGGACAATCTTCCGTCCTTCCGGTCACGGTTTTCGTAACGCAGCCGCCGGTCGTCAGATCATAATATACAGATTCTCCGAACCCGCCGCTGCCGGAGGAATTGCGGAACGAATAGCTGAAATACGGACGGCCCGAGGTCTTTGCTCCCGAAGCGACCGCGCCTATGGTAACAGCATCTCCGACGTCGACTTGTTTTGCCAAATCGAAAGTATTGCTCGGCGCTTTCATGTTGATCCAAAAGTCTGCGGTGCAGGTACCGTTGAGCCGGATAGAATTATTGTTGATGAATTCTACCGTCACGCCGTTCTTTTCACCCGTGACCGACAGACTGTCGAAAGAAGCGGGCAATAAGTTCTCATGCTCAGACAAAAACAGATAAGGATAATTCAGCGTGGTGTTCTGCTTGACCTTGACGACGGCGTCCTCTTCCGCGTCCGCTTTCGGCAGCGCCGAGATGTCCGTATCATATGCTTCATCGGTTGTGACGACGATAGCGGGGGCTTTCTCCGATAATAACGTGTCAGCCTCTGCCTTGGTATAAGCGTCGATACGTATGCTGCCGATCGTACCGGCTAAATTAGCGCTGTTCTGAGATCGCGGCATCTGAGCTCCCATCTCGTCGCACGCCGAATACGCCGCTTCGATATTGGTATTGATCCTTGTGATCTCGCTTGCTAAACTCAAATCATCTATTCCTTTCTCTTGAGTAAAATTCCCCTCTACTTATGCCGAAACAAAAGGAATAGTCGCATAGTTTAATGCGGAAAAAGAAATATAGACGATTGTTTTACAAATTGTTTACATGTTCAGACCTGAGAAAGCAGACGTTCAATGATATCGGTGATCCGAGAGTGCTGATACTACGGCTTGTTTCATTTTGGTGCTGATCATTTGCGCAAAAAAGAGATCCCGACAAACGCACTGTTTATCAGGATCTCTTATTTGGTGGAGACTATTGGAATCGAACCAATGACCCCCTGCACGTCAAGCAGGTACTCTAACCAGCTGAGCTAAGCCTCCGAATTCATTCGACTACAATACTTTACCATATCTCGCGAAAAAAATCAAGTATTATTTTTCATTTTTGAAAAAGATTGCGGTAGTTTGCCGTGTTATGATATGATTGGTACGTTTTTGATTGCGACAAGCTGTTTTGACGCTTTCCTCATTTAAAGTGCTAATCAATAAAAATATTTTTGCAAAAACTATTGACAAACGGATTTTTATGCGCTACAATACGCACATACCAAGTGAATATCCAACAAACCTATGACGAAGAGTGAGTAAGCTTTATCACTTGTCGCCCAGAGAGCCGCGGATGGTGCGATCGCGGCGGATGAGCTAAAGCCGAATGGACTTCGGAGGGCAAACAGAAATGGGAAGAAGCGCCGAGGCGCTTTTGACAGAGTATGCGAGACGTCAGACCCGACGTAACGGGGTCAGCGTATGGAAGTACGTGTTGAGCGGGCGTGAAAGCGCCAAGCCAGGTGGCACCGCAGGAAGTAAACGATCCTGTCCCGGCAGAAATGCAGGGACAGGTTTTTTATTTTGTATTCGCTGTCATCGCGAGGAGCAAAGCGACGTGGCAATCCCACAAAGCGGAGCAAAACGCTTCTGACAGCACAAAACAATCGGAGGAAATATGAAAACGACTTTGTTAACGAAACGATGGTGAAATAACAAAGACAGAATCAGGTGAGGACAGAGTCCTCCCGCAGCCATTCACCAATACACCGGCATCCCCTCTTTGCGGGATCGCCGCGGAAACCCTCAGTCACCTTCGGTGACAGCTCCCTTAGGAAAGGGAGCCTTTACACCCCGCAATGCCAACAAAACTATGACATCAGAATGAAAAAGGAGAAAACATCATGACAACAGAAAACAAGATCCCTTACAAGATTTACTTAAACGAAAACGAGATCCCCTCGAAATGGTATAACCTGCGCGCGGATATGAAGAACAAGCCCGCGCCTCTCTTGAACCCGGGCACCGGTCAGCCCCTGACCGCCGAAGAGATGAGCGGCATTTTCTGTGAAGAGCTGGTCAAGCAGGAGCTCGACAACGACACCGCTTACATCGACATCCCGCAGGAGATCCGTGACTTCTACAAAATGTACCGTCCCTCTCCCCTTGTCAGAGCGTACTGCTTAGAGGAAGCGCTCGGCACACCGGCGAAGATCTACGACAAGTTCGAAGGCAACAACACCTCCGGCAGCCATAAGCTGAACTCCGCGATCGCGCAGGCGTACTACGCGAAGAAGCAGGGCTTAAAGGGCGTTACCACCGAGACCGGAGCAGGTCAGTGGGGCACGGCGCTCTCCATGGCGTGCGCGTACCTCGGACTGGACCTGAAGGTATTTATGGTCAAGGTCAGCTATGAGCAGAAACCCTTCCGCCGCGAGGTCATGCGCACCTACGGCGCGCAGGTCACCCCCTCCCCCTCCATGACCACCGAAGTCGGCAAGAAAATTCTCGCCGAACATCCCGACACTACCGGTTCTCTCGGCTGCGCTATCTCTGAGGCTGTCGAAGTCGCGGTTACCAACCCCGGCTACCGCTACGTTCTCGGTTCCGTGCTGAATCAGGTACTCCTGCATCAGTCCATCATCGGTCTCGAGACCAAGACCGCTCTCGATAAATACGGCATCGAGCCCGATATCATCATCGGCTGTGCCGGCGGCGGCTCCAACCTCGGCGGTCTGATCGCTCCTTTCATGGGCGAGAAGCTCAGAGGCGAGAAGGATTACCGCATCATTGCGGTCGAGCCCGCGTCCTGCCCGAGCTTCACCCGCGGCAAATCTGCGTATGACTTCTGCGACACAGGCATGATCTGCCCGCTCGCGAAGATGTACACCCTCGGCTCCAACTTCATCCCCTCCGCGAACCACGCGGGCGGCTTACGCTATCACGGTATGTCCTCTATCCTCAGCCAGCTCTATGCTGACGGCTACATGGAGGCAACCTCCGTAGAGCAGACCTCCGTCTTTGAGGCGGCACAGCAGTTCGCGAGAGTCGAAGGCATTCTGCCCGCTCCCGAGTCGAGCCACGCAATCCGCGTCGCGATCGACGAAGCGCTCAAGTGCAAAGAGACCGGCGAGGAGAAGACCATCGTCTTCGGTCTGACCGGTACCGGCTACTTCGACATGGTAGCGTATCAGAAGTTCAACGACGGCGAAATGACCGACTACATCCCGACCGATGAGGATCTCGAAACAGGCTTCGCGGGTCTGCCCAAGGTTCCGGGTCAGGAATAATCGTTCATTATCATATTATCAAAAGGTATAGCAAAAGCCCTGCGGGATTTCCGCAGGGCTCATTTTGCTTAATGTACGATTATTCCTCAGAAAAATCTTCTTTGCCTACGCCGCAGAGGGGGCAGG
>JAFRBD010000067.1 GCA_017405065.1 Ruminococcus sp.
AGGTTTTGTGACTTTGACACAGGAGAGCTAAAGTATACACTAAGCTATAAATATACTACGAACATTGTATATTCAGGAGAAATTGGTCAAGGACATTATAGAGTTACTGTCAGAGCTATCAATGAGAACCTAAAACACCTGTCCAGATGGTGGACAGATGGAGAAACAAAAGAATTATTTGTTTCGGAAGGTGTACCATATACTCCAGTTGATTTTTTAGTAGAACCTCCGCATGATAACATTAAGCAGACGATATTTACTTGGAAATCGAATACATATAATCGATCTTATAAACTATCAATATATAATGTTGCTGATCAATCTCTTTATAAAGAAATTGATCAAAAATCAAAAAATGAATATAAGGTATCATTATCTATGCCAAATGGGTACTATTATGCGGAGTTAATAGCATATAATGTTTCTCTTCATTCTCAACCGTTAAGACAATATTTTACAGTTGAAAATTCGATTAACTTGGAATATCCAGCCGGCTTAGATACATCAAAAGCATATGTGAAAATTGGCAATGATTATTACGAAGTACATAAGGGTGAAATAATCACATTTAATCATTATCTGAATCTAGAATGCGATATTCCTGTGAGAGAATTAAGATATGATCTCAATTATGACTCGTCAGGTTTATCGTGGAAAGCTGTATATTTGAATGAATTTAATAACTTAGGAGAACAACTAAAAAGTCCATATGCGTGCATGCCGAGTTTTAAGCAGTATGAGGAAGATGATGATAATAGCTGGGTTGACTTTAAATACTTCAATTATCCAAAGCCAATGGGTGATGAAGAAGGATACATAGGCTTGTCTGTAATAAACAACTATACTGAGTACGGGATATTTAATAATCAAAATTCTCTTTTGGCTACTTTTAATTTTGAAGTTATAGCAGATGAAGGAATATTTGAGATTAATCCGGTTTTTGATACGTTGGTCTTTGGAGTTAATCTACGCTACAGGAATTATATCTGCTATTTGGATGTAATAAATAGAGCGGTGTTAGCAAATAAAACTCCTATTACTATTATACCAAAGCCTGATCCAGACTCCATATCGCTGAACAACGATGACAATAAACTTTTACAAATGAGTATTGGTGAACAACATCAGTTTAACGCCACTGTATTGCCTTCAAATGCTGATGATACAATAACATGGGGCAGTAGTAACCCAAAAGTAGTTAGTGTTGATAGTAATGGCATATCTACCGCCATCGGTACGGGTATAGCGGTTATAAGCGCCACAACAGTAAATGGTTTGGAAGCAACATGTATAGTTCGTGTAGAAGAAAAACCTAAAATTTTTCTCGGCGACGTTGACGGTGACGACGAAGTAACGATTATTGACGCAACATGTATCCAAAGGAAGTTGGCTAATATACCAACAGCAACATTTGTAGAAGCAGCCGCCGATGCAGATGGAGATGGCGGACTCACAATTATTGATGCTACGGTGATTCAGCGACACCTTGCTCAGTTACCTGCTCCTGCGGGAATCGGAAAACCAATTACATAATAAACCCAACGCCGCTGTGAGTGATTACGGCGGCGTTACTCATCGACCGGACTATTTGCTCATCGACCGGAGTTACTACTCATCGACCGCACTAACAGAAAAAGCCCATCCTGATACCTTATATTAGGACATCGTGGTGGGCTTTATATCAATTTTATAGTTTTTTATTCTACGGAAAAGTGTGCAGGAATGGCTTATTTAAGGCAAAAAACAAAACCGCTGACATTGTATCAACGGTTTTGTCCTGATTTGGTGGAGATGGCGGGAATCGAACCCGCGTCCGAAAACAGTTCCACAAGGTTTTCTCCGAGTGCAGTTATTGTTTTAGGATTCCCCCGACGCAGCGCCCAATAACAGGCTATGCGCTTCGGTAGCCTTTGATGTGTGACAGCTTAAAGGCGTGGGCTGTTCACAGAAACCGCTGTCGACGCCTTGTCCCGTGCCGCGGTCCTCACGGGCAGACGAGCTGCATTAAGCAGCTAAAGCAACTTTATTAGTGTTGTTTAATTTATAAAATGAGGCTTTTTAAGCGGCGCCTCACCGCTACTCGCTTACCAAGCTTCTCCGTCCCCGTCGAAACCTTTACATCCCCATTCAGGCGAAGCTGACGCTTCGCAGTGATGTTTCGCTTCGCGGAAGTGAAGTGCTTCGCGTGATGTTCGGCTGTGCCGAGTGATGTGTGCCTGCGGCACGTTTCGGGAGGAGCAAACCCCTCCCCTGCTGTTTATCTGCTTTGTTCCTTCATTGCGCGGTCGATGTCGCGCTTTGCGGTCTTTTTGGCGGCGTCCTCGCGCTTGTCATAGAGCTTCTTGCCCTTGCACAGACCCAGCTCCAGCTTCACGAGGCTGCCCTTGAAATAGACCGACAGCGGGATCAGCGAAAGTCCCTGCTGCTGCAGCGTGCCGAAGAGCTTATTGATCTCACGCTTATGCATCAGCAGCTTTCTGACGCGCATGGGGTCCTTGCCCCAGATATTGCCGTGGTCGTAGGGGCTGATGTGCATGCCGTTGACAAACAGCTCGCCTTTGATAACGCTGCACCAGCTGTCCTTGAGATTACATCTGCCCTGACGCAGGGATTTCACCTCGGTACCGGCGAGGGATATGCCCGCCTCGTACTTTTCGAGAATGAAATAATCGTGATACGCCTTTTTATTATTGGCGATTACTTTGATATTATCCATCACAGTTCGCTCCTGCCTTCGAGCGCTCTGGCGAGCGTGACGTCGTCGGCGTATTCCAGATCGCCGCCCACGGGGATACCGTAAGCCAATCGCGTGATCCTGACGCCGAGGGGCTTCAACAGCCGTGAGAGATACATCGCGGTCGCCTCGCCCTCTACGGTGGGATTGGTCGCCATGATGACCTCGGTCACTTCGCCGTTGTTCAGACGAGCCAGCAGCTGCTTGATACAGAGCTGATCGGGTCCGACGCCGTTTAACGGAGAGATCACGCCGTGCAGCACGTGATAAGTCCCCTTGTACTCGCCGGTGCCCTCGATCGCGATCGCGTCGCGCGGCGTTTCCACCACGCAGATCGTTGTTTTATCGCGCGCCTCGTTGCGGCAGATCGGACACTTTTCCTGATCGGAAAAGTTACAGCAGATCTCACAGCGGCGGATCTTTTGATGCGCCTCCAGAATAGCGTCGGAAAACTCCTTCGCTCTGTCCTCGGGCAGATTCAGCACGAAATACGCCAGCCGCTGGGCGGTCTTGCTGCCGATACCCGGCAGGCGCTCAAACTGCTCGACGAGCCTTTGCAGGGGAGCGACGTTATAGGAAGCCATCAGAACAGGCCGCCCATTCCGCCGAGATTCATGCCGCCGGAGATCGCGTTCATGGTCTCTTCCTTATCGGTGTTGGCGTTGCGGATCGCCTCGTTGACAGCGGCTGTCACGAGATCCTGCAGCATCTCGATATCGTCGGGATCGACGACGTCGGGAGAGATCTCCATTTTCTTGATCTCCAACGCGCCGGAAACGGTAACGGTCACCATGCCGCCGCCTGCGGACGCGGTATATTCTCTCGCGTTCAGCTCCTCGGTCGCGGCTTCCATCTGCTCCTGCATCTTCTGCGCCTGACGCGCGAGCTGCTGGAGGTTCTGACCGCCGCCGCCACCGCCGTAGCCTTTGGGTATTCTTGCTTTCATATAGATCATCCTTTCAGGTGAAATTGGCTCCCTTTCCCAAGGGAGCTGTCAGCGAAGCTGACTGAGGGTTCATGCTGTCATGCTTCAACAGCGTTTATACCCGATTCGGCAACCCTCCGCCCTTCGGGCACCTCCCTTAGGAAAGGGAGGCTATCATTCCTCCGTCACGTTCACGCCGGAGGCTTTGAGCTGATCGATAAAGCCGTCGAGGACGTCGTCCCTGTCGGGCTTTTTCTCTGCGGGCGGCTTATAGGGCCCGAGTTTATAGACCTTGCCCGTGACCTCCTGCACCGCCTTGCGGATCTCTTCGCGCTGGGCGGATTTTTTGAGAAGCTCAAAGGCGATCTCGTGCTTGGTCTCGATCAGCAGGTAATCGCCGCTGACATAGGCGTTGGTATCCTCAAACGCCGCGGAGATCGCGCGGGAGTAGTGGCGCAGATTCGCCACCACCTCGGGCCACAGCTCAAAGGGCTTGGCGTTGCGGTACAGCTCGTCCATATCGACGTTCTGCTTGCGCTTGGGCGGCGCTTGCGGTTCAGGCGCAGGCGCGGTCGTATCGGGAGCCGGAACAGCGGGAGCTTTCTGCTCGGGCTTCACGGCGGGAGCCTCGGGCTTCTTTTCCTCAACGGCAGGTTTCTCCTCGGGTCGTAAACGCTCCTGCCGTTCGGGTTTTTCATCAGACGCGGATCCGGCGGAAGATGCTTTGTTTACCGGCTCCGGCTTCTGCTCGACAGGCTGTTTCACCGGTGCGGGCGCCTTGGGCTGTTCCGGAACAGGCTGAACTGTCGCGGCAGCCCCGCTTTGCAGCAGGCGCAGCGCCTTTTCAAGCGCCGTCACACGGGCGAAGAGTGCCTCGTCGGTCTTATCCAATTCAGGCGCGCAGAGCTTGACGATCGCCATTTCCAGCTCCGTGCGCGGAGAAACACTGTCGCGCATCGCGGCGCGGGCGCGTCCCAGAACATCCATTGCATACAGGATGTCGGGGAGCGAAAGATAGTCCGCCTCGGCGACTGCGGCGTCGAACTCGCGGTCGCTCATCACCACCAGCTCTCGCGGCTTACTGACCGTCTTGATCAGCATCAGCGAGCGGAAATGGCTCTGCAGCTCCTCACACAGGGAGCCCATATCTTTACTGTCCTTATATAGGCTGTCGATGATCTCGAGCGCGCGGGTGACGTTCTTGTTGATCGTGCAATTGACCAGCTCAAAAAGATGTCCCTGCGCCGCCAGACCTGCCGCGGAACGCACCGTTTCGGCGTTGACGTCGGAGGAGATGCCGATACAGCGGTCAAGCAGCGAGATCGCGTCGCGCATCGCGCCGTCCGCGATCACGGCGATCAGCAGCGCCGCCTCGTCAGACAGGCTGACGCCCTCCTTGACGGCGATCTCATGGAGCCGCTCGGAGATATCGGCAGGGCTGATGCGGTGAAAATCAAAGCGCTGACAGCGCGAGAGGATGGTCTCGGGTATTTTATTGACCTCGGTCGTCGCGAGGATGAATACAACGTGAGCGGGCGGCTCCTCGAGCGTTTTGAGCAGGGCGTTCCACGCGTCGCGCGAGAGCATATGCACCTCGTCGATGATGTACACGCGGTACCTGGCGCGGGCGGGAGCAAAAGCTACCTCGTCGATGATCGCGCGGATATCGTCGATACCGCGGTTGGACGCAGCGTCCATCTCAACGACGTCGAGGATCTCGCCGGAGTCGATGCCGCGGCAGTTCGCGCACGCGCCGCAGGGATCGCCGTCGTGCAGCTCAAGACAGTTGACCGCCTTGGAGAGGATCTTCGCGCAGGTGGTCTTGCCGGTTCCGCGCGAACCGGTGAAAAGATACGCATGATGCACGCGGTTGAGGCGCAGCTCATTGCGCAGCGTCTGCGTCACATGATCCTGACCGTAAACGTCATCAAACGATTTCGGTCTGTACTTGCGATAGAGTACCTGATACGCCATATTTCCCCTCCTTACTGTAAACATCACCTTTCGGGTGCGGGCAAAGCCCGCCATCAACCGTTAACCATTAACCGTTATCCGTTAACCGATAAAAAAACGCAAGCCGCAGCCAAACTGGCTGTATAATGCGGATAAGTGAACGACAGACTTACTGTATCGCATCTCCTGAGACACTTAATGCTGCTCGCTTCCGCGCCTGACATGGTTCGTGGACGGAAATCGTACAGGGCCTGTCGCTCGCTTATCCACACCGTGGACGGCTTGCGAACAGTAGTATTATAACACACGGCAAAGATAAAAGCAAGTGTTTTTGCATGGATCTGCTCAGAATCAGAAAAAGGCCGCCGGACAGCAGCCTTTATTCTAAATAAGAATTATTATGATAAACCTCTGATCTCAGAAGCCCATGCGGTGATCTCGCCGTCGGCGTTTTCATCGGAGATCTTCGCGATCGTGCAGTCGTCGTTCAGGTTCGCCGCGCCGACCCTCTCGCCGTTGAACGTCATGAAATACGCGTTATCGGTGCTTTTCGACTGAAGCTCCGCCGCGATCTTGTCGTCCAGACGGAACCACAGCTCCTGTTTGCCGTCGGCGTTGGTGACGATAGCGAAGTACAGGATGTCTGCGCCTGCGGCATAGACATTGTTATCATCTTCCAGCTGTAATACGCCCTCCGCGAGCGTCCACTCGGGTTCGCTGATCTGCGTATCGATATAGGGCGCGTCGGTGGGCGCCTCGGTGACGGATGATAATTCGGTCGGGGCAGTATCACCGCCGCAGGCAGTCATAGCCGTCGCCAGCAATAATACAGCCGCCAAAAGAATGATCTTTCTCATACTCTCCCCCATTACTTATGCTGATACAGCTCGGCAAAGCCTGCCGTTTTGATCAGATTGTAATTACTGCCCATCGCGGTCTTCATTTCATTCGCGAGATCGGTGTAGCGCGTATCGATCACAAAGTAATCGGTATCGGCGGGCTTATTCCTGCCGTTTGAAAGGTATTCCGCGTTGGAACGGTTCTGCGGGTAATAATCGGGCATGGAATAGAGCCACTCGACCTTGTACAGGTGCGGCGTCAGACTGTGCGCCGCGGTCACGGTAGCGTCGGCGGGCACGCTGTCGATCAGCTCGTCCATCTCCTGACGGGTACTTTCGGAATTCTTCATATAAGAATCGTTCGTCTGCATCTTCGGATAGACCAGCGCGACGGTCATCACCGCGCACAGGCACAGCGAGGTCAGCACCACGACACGCTTTTTGTCCGCGCTGAGCTTACATATCACAAAGATCGCGCTGATGATCACCAGCGCCGCGATACCGTAGGTGTACTGGTAATCGACGTCGTACTGGTACTTCCAGCTCTGCATCAGGTTGATCGGGACGATCGGGAACAGCAGGATCAGGGAACTGATCTTCTTGGTCATAAAGGGCGCGAACAGCACCGGCGCGAGCATCCACAGTATGAAGGGGAGCTTCTCGGCGGTGAACATCTGCTTTAAAAGGAAGCCGAAATCGAAGAACACCGACTTGACGACGGAGCCGAAGGTCTGTTCTCCGTTGATGAAGTAATCGTTAAGACGGCTCATCATCACGCCCTCGGTACCAACTGCGGCGACGATCTGCTGAGCGATGATGAAATAGACGACCGCCATACCGAGCATGATCGCTCCGCGGAGCAGCTCCTTGCGGTTGATCATCACGAACAGCGCGATCACGATCAGATAGATCGCCGCGTCCTCCTTGACCGACAGCAGCAGGAAGGCGAAGACGAATTCCCATACCGTCTTCTTTGAGATAATGAAATAAAACAGGAAAAGGATGATGGTGGTCAGGAATTTGTTTTCATGGAAATCATAGAACGTGCCGTTGAACAGGCAGGGATAGAAAGCGTAGATCAGCTCGAGGGCTAAGGTCAGCTTACCGGAGAAGCCCAGCTTGCCGCAGATCAGATACACGGCGAATACGCCTGCCGCCACCGACATACTCTGGATATAGAACAGATAGATCGGCGAGCGGAAGAGATAGTAGCCGGGCAGGAAAAGGTAGAAGATCGGCGAGAAATGCACGCCGAAATGCGACATCATATAGGAGCGCTCGACCGTGGTGCTCGGAGAGAAGGACGACGCCATGCGCTCATACATCTGGGCAAAGATACCGAAGTCAAAGGTGAAGTTGTTATAGGTACGGTACTTCAGCGAGGTATAGTAGCCGAAGATAAAGGTCGTAGCTAAAAACAGTACGCAGGCGGCGATCAGCGCGACACGGCGGCTGATGCTGATGGAGGAAAGTCCGAGCTTGTCCCCGCGCACCTGCCAGAGGACGATGATGAAATCAGCCAGTCCGACGCCGACGCAGAAGTAGACGTCGATCTCCTTGTAATTCGCGGCAAGCAGTACCGAGACCGCGAACGCGGACAGCATCAGCGCCCACGGGATGATGTACTTCTGTTTCAAAAGGTACGTAAAGCCGACCAGCGCGGCAAAGCCGAGTATGACGATCGCGAAGAACGCGGCGAATTTGATGCTGTTATAGTAGCCGCTCAGATTAGCGAAATCGCCGTTTGACAAAAGCTGATAGATATAAGCGAACAGCACCGATGAAAACAGCGCCGCCACGATGCGCTCGAGCGAGAGAAAGCGCTCGTCAAGCGTTTTCAGAAATGTTTTTTTCACAGGGGTGTCAGGTTGTTTACCCATCCGATCCTCTCCTTGCTGTACAGTCAAAAGCAGACCATAATAATACATAATACATTGTAGCACAGAAACATCGACTCGGCAAGAGGAAGTTTAATTCTGATTCAGAAATATAATTCCCCTTATACGACAAAAGGCGGAGTATCAACTCCGCCCTGTCGTGGAAAACCGATGCATTAATGATCTATACAATGATCCAATGGGATCGGATCAATACACGTTTCTGAAATACAGCACAGCCCTCTGCGACACTTTGCCGGATGCGTCCTTTGCCGTGACGGTCAAAGTCAGATCATCGTTGTAGGTCATGCTCGTCACGGGGAGCTCCACCGCGCTGTCGGCGATCCAACCGGTAGTGACGGTGAAATTGCCCGGTTCGGGCGTCTCGTCATAATGAAAGCTGCCGAAGTCGTTTCCATAAACAGACATCGCGTACACAGTGCCCCTGATCGTGTATTTGTACGCCACAGGTTCCGCGCCGAAAGACGCGTCCGCTCTTGCGATCACGCGGGAATCCTCCCTGTCGATACGCGCGGTCAGGGTGAAGTCGTGAGCGTACAGCGGATCACCGACCAGCGCGCGCTGGATGCGCGTCGCGTCCAGAATCGTCACGTCGCCGTCATCATCATAATCGGCAAGGGATTCGAGCGGCGTGCCGAAACCGCATCCGTAATATTGGAACCACCAGCTGCTGTTATCCAGATCGATCATGCTTGCCAAAAAGCGCTGGATATAGGTTACGTCGATGATCGTCAGCTCGCCGTCAAAATCCGCGTCGCCGAGCGTGTTGACCGCGGCGTCGTTTTTCACGATGTTGATGAATACGTCGTGCAGATCGGGAAAGCCCATATCCCACGCCTCGGTGATACCGTAATAGATACCCGCGCCGCAGTCATAAACGCCGTAGCCGAAATCGAAGGGATCATACTGTTCGTTGTAAATCACAGCGTCGTCAAATACGCCGTAGCGATCACCGTCGATCGGGACAAGTGCAGCCGTCCTGACCAGCACCCAATCTAAGGAATAAGGGTTGTCGGAACAGGGTTCGGCATTGTAATGATAATAGACCTCTTCATAGGAACAGATATCCTTCCATCCCGGGAGATAGCGTGTAAAAGCGTCCTCATACAGATTTCGTTTCATTTCCGTGTTCGTTACGGGTGCATATTCGGTCGAATCCTCCTGCGGCGGCTCGCAGGGATAGGCGCTGACATAGCCGTCGTACCAACCCATATCGGCGCTGTCGCCTTTATTATTTCCGTCGGGCGTGAACTCGACGGTAAAATACCTGCTGTTATAGCGCGGGATATAGTCGTTATCCTCACCCTCGGGATATAAATACGTCACATCGTCAAGGTCGGCGGAATAAGCGATCTTGAAGGGTGTGGACGTACTCAGGGTGACGTCGCGGATAATATAACTTCCAAATTCCATATGCAGGCGGTTGTGCTGACGGATGCGGTAGTTGTCATATTTGAAAACGATGTAATAGCCGCCGTCGGGCTCGCCTGTGTGATCGTCCTCAGTCGGGGAAGTCGGCGGAACAACATCATTTGTCTTTTCCTTGAAAATACACTCATAGTACCAATCCTCATTCCCGTTGAAGTTCGGTCGGAAATAAACATTGTATGTCCCGCTTTCCGTGATACGGTCGCCGCTTTGGTTATAGCTGTTGTCGAAGCCGATCGGATACCAGTCTGTCAACTCGCTGCCGTTTTTGCTGTACACAACCTTGAACTGATCGGCGGGAGAGAGTACGATATCCCGCAGGATGTATTCTTCCGTTTGCGGATCGTTCAGCGTCAAACGGTAATTGCTGTCGATCCTCCAGTTCGTCATACTGCCGACCAAATAATATCCGGCGTTTGCCTCTTCTTCTGTCAAAGCGTTGACAGGGACGGCGATGATCGTCGTCAAAAGCGCGAAAGCCAATAAGACCGCAATTGCTTTTTTCATGATAATCCTCCTGATAATCAAATTCATTGTTGATCTGATCGGATTGATGACTGCCTGTCAGCCTTCGCCTTGAGGGGCAATGTTGATACCTTAAGGTATAATATATGCAAATCGCAAAGCATATTCACCTCTCCGTAGGGGCGACCATCGGTCGTCCGTGTCGCGTTAAGCGACATTCGCGAAGCGATATGACAGCAGCATTCCTATCTGACGTTTTCGATTACAATAACGCCCGTCATTTTGCGGACGAGCAATGCTCGCCCCTACGGAAATGTATGATTTGCTTCGCTTTGATACTTAACTACATTGCCACAAGGGGAAGTCTTCGGTGCATAATAGTTTCATTAGCTTAATCCCAATATCCCTGCACCTGAGCGAGCATCCTGCCGTTTCGGTCATAAAACACATAGTTGTAATACCCCGGTCGGGTGAGGACTCCGTCGGGCACCTCATATACCACGCTCGCGTATCGGGAACCGGCGTCGAGAACATCGGCTCTGTGCGACCGATCATATAAGTCCGAACTGCCGAGCCGTCTGCCGGAGTCGTCATACACCTTGCAGTACACATGAGTGACGTCATCCGTCAAAGAAGCATCGAAAGATGCGTTGATCTCGGTCGGGGGCGCCGCCTCCATGCCGCCGTCCTCGGTAGGAGGGACAATCTCCGGTTCATGTGCCGGGCTGTCGCCTTCATTCGGATCTCCTTCTGTCGGTTCCCACGGATCGGGAACATGCTCCGTCGGGTCATTGCTCGGCGGGTCACAGGGCTCGGTCGGGTGCGGCGGTTCTGTCGATCGCGGCGCTGACTCCGTCGGTACGAAAGCGCCCATCTCCGTCGGCTTATGCGTCGTATCGGACTTTGTCGTTTCCTTGGACGACAGTACGATGGATTTGGTGTTCTTTTCGGTCGGAGCGGTCGAAGAAGTCGGCATTCCGGTCGCTGTCGTCGGCTTTGGGAAAAGCCAATCCATGATCTGCTGAAGTCCTGATCTCGGTTCGGTCGGTGCAGAAGGAGTCTGCTGTCCCAAAGGGTCGCCGCTCTCCCCTGTCGGCGTCGAGGGGGTGGTAACGCTTTGAGGGGAGGATGCGACAGGAACAGGGGTGCGATTTTTATTTCCAAAAAAGAAATATACTGTCAGACTCAGCACACTGACGAGTACCAGACTCGCCGCGGCTAACGCCGTGCGGTTAATGCGGGCAAAAGGGATGATCTTCTCCCTTTTTTCGTCGGGGTGAAAGGTAAAGGACTGCTGACCGTCGGCTTCACAATATTCCGTCAGCAGCTGATCCAAGCGTTCGTCACTGATCTTCTTCATCATAAAGCCTCCTTTTCAACAGTTTCTTTGCGGTATTCAGGCG
>JAFRBD010000068.1 GCA_017405065.1 Ruminococcus sp.
GGTGAACGCTACAACAGAAGGAGTCGTACGAGCACCTTCCGCGTTTGCGATGACGACGGGCTCGCCGCCTTCGATAACTGCTACACAAGAATTGGTTGTACCTAAGTCGATACCGATTGTCTTTGCCATAATAATACCTCCACATTAGTTCTTAGTTAATTGTTTTTAGTTGTTAGTTGTCTGATTGTAGGGGAGGGGCTTGCTCCTCCCGCTTCATATTATATATAATCGGTGAGGGCGAAGCCCTCCCTTCATTTGCGTCAGCAAACTACACGTGCCAAAGGCGCTCGTCACGACGGAGTCTTTTCACTCCATCACTGCAAATGCGTTAAGCATTTGCCACGACCACCATCGCGTGGCGGATGATCTTGTCGCCGATCTTATAGCCTTTCTGATAGACCGCCGAGATCGAATTCTCCGGCAGGCTCTCATCCTCGACCATCGAAACCGCGTTGTGCAGCTCGGGATCGAAGGCGTCGCCCACCTCGCCGAACGGCTCTACCTTGAGCTTTTCAAAGCAGGTTTTCAGCTGAACGGCGATCATTTCCACGCCCTTGCTGAATTCTTCGGGGACGTCCTTGCCCTCGAACTGTGCCTGCGCCTGCGTCATACTGTCGGCAAGCGGCAAAAGCTCTTTGATCGCGTGCGCGGTCGCGTCGTCGTAGATCTGGAGCTTTTCCGCGGCGGTGCGCTTGCGGTAGTTGTCGTACTCGGCGTACAGGCGGATGTACTTTTCTTTTTCCGCTTTCAGCTCCTCGAGCAGCTTTTCCTCCGCCGTAGGCTCTTTCTTTTCTTCTTTTGCTTCCGCGGCCTCTTCGACCGTTTCCTCAGATTCCTTGACCTCCTCGGTCACCTTTTCGGTTTCCTTGGTCTCAGGCTTTTCCTTTTCCTTTTTCATCTCTATCGCCTCCTCAAAGCAATTCCCCTATCGCGCGGGAAACGCATCCCGCGGCGAAGATGACCTCGCTCATAATGGTTTTGTAATCGATCCTCAGCGGCGCGATCACCGCTATCGCGCCGGCGTTTTCGCCGCCGATCTCATAGCGTGCGGTCACCACCGCGCTGTTCTTCAGCTCGGATATCCTGCTTTCTTCGCCGAGATAGATCATATGGGTACGGCTGTTGTTCAGCAGCTCCGAGATCATCTTTGTGTCGCTGAGAAAGCGGATCGTGTTCCGCGCCGCGTCAAAATCATAGCCGTCCGAGAACAGCAGATTCGTCTGCCCCGCGACGCTCACGCTGATCTGAAGCGCGCTTTGCACCGCGTCGTAGATCGCGACCAGCACATCCGGGATGAAGAGCGTCAGTTCTCCCATGCCCGACGCCGCCGTCTGCAAAAAGCCCTGCGTCACATCGCTGAGCTTCACGCCCGCGAACGCCTCGTTCACCGCCTTGTCGAACATCGCGAGCAGCTGAGGCGTCACGACAAATTCACAGCGGAACAGCCGTGACTTGACCACGCCGTTTGAGGCGACCAGCACCACCATCGAGGTGTGCCGTCCCGTCGATACAAAGCGGATGCGGTGGACGCGCGCCTCATCCGAGGACGGCGTCGTCGCCGCGGCGGCAGCCTTGGTCAGCTGTGACAGCACCGAAACGCATCGGCTGAGGATGGTCTCGGGAGCGCCCGCGCCGGAACGGATCCCGCGCTCGATGTTCTCGCGCAGGCGTTCGGGGAGGATCGTCGGCTTCATCAGGTTATCGATGTAGTAGCGATACCCTTTTTTTGTCGGCACGCGTCCCGCCGAGGTGTGCGGCTGTCTGAGATAACCTTCCTCATCCAGCGCCTTGAGCTCGTTGCGAACGGTCGCCGACGATACGCCGAGCGCCGTTTCCTCCAGCAGCGCCTTGGAGCCGATCGGCTCGCCGGTGCGGATGTAGGTCTCCACGACAGCGGACAGGATTTTCTCTTTTCGTAAAGCCAGCCCCATACTGTCGCCTCCTTTGCCTTGCGTCACCGGAGCGCCTTAAGCCTCCCTTTCCTCAGGGAGGTGCCGCGGACATGCGTGTCCGGCGGCGGAGGGTTGCCGAAAAAGCGAGATGCTTTTGCTTCCCTTTGCTTTTAGCACTCTCGATGTTCGAGTGCTAACTACAATTCATAGTATACCCCAAAATCAGAAAAAGTCAATAATTTATTTGTGAATTTTTTGTTAAACAGGAAAAAAGCGGTAAACATTTGATGGTGAACGGTTAACGGTGAATGGTTGATGGCTGACTCCGCCCGTACCCGATTCCTATTGGATCGCCCGAAAAATGATCACCAAAAAGATCACGCTCATGGCTTTTCAAAGAGTCATGAGCGTTGTTTTCTTGTTGTCGATATTACAGACCAAAAGCCGTCAGGCTTTCCCGCAGCCGTTATCCGTTATCCATTATCCGTTAACCGTCATTGACACCCTCCGACAAATCTTATATAATAGGTTTATCAACAAAAGGGGCTGATACCATGATCCTTACCTTTATCACCGCGATCCTCTGCTTTGCGGCGGCGATCATTATGCTCACGCCGTACTTCCGCAGACTGACGCTGCTGCGGCCGATGGCGTTTTTCCTGATCTTTCAGGGCGCGTGGCAGATTTTTTCCTACTTTATCTATGAGCTGTACCCCACCTCGGTCGTCCCGGGTTACGTCAACCGCATCGGTACGATCCTGGTCGTGCTGTATTACATCTTCATGCTCTTTATGACACGCATAAAGTCGAAGCGCAAGAACAAAAAGAGGGATCAATCATGACGGGCTGGCTGTATGTTGCCGTCTGGTTCGCTCTCGCGGCGTATCTGATCTACGTGACTATCCGCCGCTACCGCACGCCGCTGATGTTCATTCTTTCGGGCTTCATGGTCTTTTTGGGCGTTTGGGAGCTGGTCAATATGTTGACGGCTGTCGATCTGAAAAGCGGCGCGTTCGGCTGGATCTACCGCGGCGTCGCGTTCGTCGTGCTGGTCATGTGCCTTGTGTGGTACTTCGTCCTGCGCCACCGCGATTGATCGCACTGTCCCCCAAAAATATCCTTTTTCTCTAATTGTCATTGCGAGCCCTTTAGGGCGCGGCGATCCCACAGAAAGGGCGCCTATATTCCCACAACATCTTGTGTCTGATCCGCGCCGGAGCTACTACCGTCAAAAAAATCCTTTAAAAATCCATAAAATGCTTGCATTTTGCGCGTATTAATGGTATGATAACTTGTACGTGAAAGCGTTAATACCCGATTCCGGCGCCGTGTTAAGCCGTTTTCGGATGACTATTCATTGAATTTTAAGGAGGTGGGACAATGCCGAATATCAAATCAGCTAAGAAGCGCGTCAAGGTCATCGCGACCAAAACTGCCCAGAACAAAGCCACCAAATCCGCCCTCAAGACCTACATCAAGAAGGCGTATATCGCGGTGGATACCAACGCTGATAATAAGGCTGAGGCGGTACGTCTTGCTACAAAGAAAATCGATCAGGCGGTTGCGAAGGGTCTTCTGCACAAGAACACTGCCGCGAGAGCGAAGTCTTCTCTGGCAAAGCGTCTGAACGCGTCCGCGTGATCACACGTGATCAAAAGTCAAGTATACTTTAAAAGCAGGCTTTTCGCCTGCTTTTTTTGTTTACCGCAAAGAGTCTCCCTTTCCTCCGTCTGTCATTGCGAGGAGCCGACGGATTATTACATCCGCCGGCGCTCATTTATCAAAAAAGCCGAGGGCGAACCTCGGCTTTTATTCTTCCCTATATTTTATCTGTCTTCCAGATTCACATACGGCTTTTCCTCACACACGCTCATGTACGCGGGGCGGATGATCTTGTTGACGTTGACCAGCTCCTCGATACGGTGAGCGCTCCAGCCCGCGATACGCGCGACGGCGAAGATGGGGGTATACAGCTCCTGCGGCAGACCCATCATCTTGTAAACAAAGCCGGAGTAGAAGTCGACGTTTGCAGATACGCCCTTGTACATCTTGCGGTGCTGGGCGATGATCTGCGGCGCCAAGCGCTCGATGCGGCTGTACAGACCGTATTCGTCGGTCGTGCCCTTTTCCTCTGCGAGCTTCTCGACAAAGCCCTTGAACACCCGCGCACGGGGGTCGGAGATCGAATATACCGCGTGACCGATACCGTAGATCAGGCCGCTGCGGTCGTATGCCTCTTTGTTGAGGATCTTATTCAGGTAGGCGGAGATCTCGTCCTCGTCCGTCCAGTCCTTGACGTTGTACATGATCTCGTTCATCATGCCCATCACGCGCAGGTTCGCGCCGCCGTGCTTGGGCCCCTTGAGAGAACACAGCGCCGCGGCGATCGCCGAATAGGTGTCGGTGCCCGACGAGGTGACGACGCAGGTAGTAAAGGTGGAGTTGTTGCCGCCGCCGTGCTCCGCGTGGAGCATCAGCGCCATATCCAGCACCTGTGCCTCGAGGGCGGTGAACTGGCGATCCTCGCGAAGCGTCCTCAGCAGCAGCTCCGCGGTCGGCTCGCACCGCTCGGGATTATGGATGAACAGGCTCTCGCCGTTGGTGTAGTGGTTATACGCCTGATAGGAGTAGACCGTCAGCAGCGGGAACAAAGAGATCAGCTTCAGGCACTGGCGCAGGACGTTGTCGATACTCAGGTTCATAACGTCGTGGTCGTAGGAAGCCAGCGTCAGGACCGCCTTCGCCAGCGCGGTCATCATATCCTTGCCCGATGCTTTCAGGATAACGTCGCGCACAAAGTGCTTGGGCAGCACGCGTGAATCGGACAGAAGCACCATGAAGTCGTCCAGCTCCTGTTTATCCGGCAGCTTTCCGAACAGCAGCAGATACACGACCTCTTCAAAGCCGAGTCGCTTGTCGCGGATACAGCCCGCGATGATGTCCTCGATATTGATACCGCGGTAAAAGAGCTTGCCGTCGGTGGGAATGACCTCCCCGTCCACGATCTTATTCTGGCGGATCTCACTGACGTCCGTCAGTCCCGTCAGTACGCCGCGTCCGTTCAGGTCGCGCAGTCCGATATTGACGTTATTTTTCATGTACAGTGCTTTATCGATGGGATCCCTTTCGATGCAGCGGTTCGCCAGCTCCTGTATCCTTCGATCATTGTTATGTATCGGCGCCATAGCTTCACTTCCTTTTTTTGCAGTTTTCGGGGTCATTGTTGAACGTAACTATATTATTATAGCGTATTTTGTGCTGTTCGTCAAATTTATTTTTTCGACAAAGAATTTTAAGCCTATGCACTCAAAACTGCCAGCCTTCCGCTGCTTACTGACAACTCAAAACTAATAACTATCAACTGCCACTGCCCTCTGCTTTCACACAAAAACCTCCGTCCGTTCATAATTTGTTCATATTTTCAACAGCCATCACACACAAAGTACCTTTATACTGTAATCATCACAGAAAAACAACACGAAAGGAGCATACACCATGGCTTTCACTTACATCTTCCGCCGCGTCGAGAAAAAATACATGCTCACGCGCGAACAGTACGAATATCTTGTCAACGCAATCTCCCCCTACATGGAGATCGACCGCTACGGCGAGACCGAGATCCGCAATATCTATTTCGACAACGCCGACGACGAGCTGATCGAGACCTCGCTGTTGAAGCCCGCATATAAAGAAAAGCTGCGGCTGCGCTCCTACGGCGTTCCCGACATGGATTCCACCGTGTTCTTCGAGATCAAGAAGAAGTACCGCGGCGTCGTCTACAAGCGCCGTATCTCGATGAAGCTGAGCGAAGCCTACGCCTATATCGACGGCGGAAAGCTGCCCGAAAGCATCGAGGGCAACATCCCTGCCGAGATCGACTATATGATGCAGCGCTACCGCCTCTCTCCCAAAGCCTTTATCAGCTACCGCCGCGTCGCGTGGGCAGGCAGGGATAACCCCGACCTGCGCATCACCTTCGACCGCGATATCACCTCCCGCTACGGCGACACGCGTCTTGAAAGCACAGCGGACGGCGTCAAGCTGCTCGATGAAGACGCCTTCCTCATGGAGATCAAGATCCCCGGCGCGATGCCGCTGTGGCTGGCGCGCGTACTCAGCGAGGGGAACATCTTCCCCCACAGCTTCTCCAAATTCGGCACCGCCCATATCCGCCAAAAGATCAAAACCGCCAGCGGCTTTTGATAATACAGCCTTTCCCTTGAGGCAATGTCCACAACTCAAAAAAGTCATTGCGAAGCCCGAAGCCTCCCGTCAGGGAGGTGCCGCTTAAGCGGCAGGCTGTGGCAATCCCACAAAACGGAGCAGAATTATTCTGACACATCAAACAGCTTCAATATCCGGGGGATTGCCGCGTCGTCGGCTTAGGCGCCGACTCCTCGCAATGACAGTATCACAATAATAAGGAGGAACCATCATGACATTCACATCGATTTTTACAGGCGACAATATCACCCTCGTACAGGGGCTCATCGTGTCCGGCGTCGCGCTGGCGCTCGGACTGATCTCATCCCTCGTCTACCGCTATAAAAGCTACTGCTCCAAGAGCTTCGCGGTCACGCTCACTATCATTCCCGCCATCGTCGCGATGCTGATCATGATGGTCAACGGTCTTGCGACCGGCGCGGGCATCGCCGTACTCGGCGTCTTCTCGCTGGTGCGCTTCCGCTCCCAGCCCGGCTCCTCGCGCGAGATCCTCGCGATCATGCTCTCTATGGCGATCGGACTCGCCTGCGGCGGCGGCTATATCACCTTCGCGGTATTCGCGGCGGCGGTAGTATGCATCGTATGGCTGATCCTCTACTCGACCCCTTTCGGCAACACCGCCAAAAAAGAGCTGAAGATCGAGATCCCCGAGAACCTCGATTACGAAGGGCTTTTCGACGATATTTTCAAGGAATTCACCGTCAAGAACGAGGTCGTCACCGTCAAGACCGTCCAGATGGGCAGCGTCTACGAGCTGCGCTACCATATCTCGCTGAAAAAGGATAAAAGCGAAAAAGCCTTTATCGACGCCATCCGCGCCCGCAACGGCAACCTGCCCGTCTCCTGCGGCAGAGTCAAGAACGATACAGAGCTGTAAAGCTCACTGTAAACACGCTGTCATTGCGAGGAGCGCAAGCGACGTGGCAATCCCCCTGACGATAATACCGTTTGATGTGAGAGAAAAGCACCGTCCCTCTTTGTGGGATTGCCACGGGCTGAACACGCGTGTTCGCCCTCGCTTTGACTGCAAAAATATACAAAAGCGCCCGAGCGACATGCCCGGGCGTTGCTTTTGCAATTCAATCGGTTGCGATTGCCACGGGGCAAAAACCCCTCGCAATGACCATTGAACTTTTACTTCTGATTCTTCTCCAAGAAGTTGAGGATATCCCCCACCGTCTCGAAGGTCGCGAGCTCCTCGTCGGGGATAGTGATGCCGTGCTCCTCCTCAATGGTCATCAGCATCTGCAGAACGTCGAGGCTGTCCGCGCCGAGATCCTCCTTGATGCGGCTCTCCTTGGTGATCTCCATACCGTTGAGGTGGAGCTGTTCGTCCAGAATCTTTTTCAAATCTTCAAACATGGTTTTCCTCCCGTTTCAGGTTTATGTTTATTGTAGGGGAGGGTCTTGACCCTCCCGCAATATTTGTTATTATCTCTTTCAAAGGCGAAGCATACCTTACTTTTCCGTAGGGGCGACCACCGGTCGTCCGCAGAATGACGGGCGTTTCATTTGTTGAAAACGTAAGATAGGAATAATGCGTTTCTGCCAAGCGGACGAGCAGTGCTCGCCCCTACGATGACGCTATATTCCTTATCAAATGCAGATAACAACAAAAGCCCTGCTGCGGGAGGGTCAAGCCCCTCCCCTACAAATCGTCGATTCGATGTTATTGATTCAATCCTTCCAGCGCTTCCTCGATCTCCCTGTTCATCGCCCCTGCGGACATCTTATATGCCTGATCGATGCAGATGCGCACCGCGTTCGCGTCGGAACTGCCGTGACCCTTGACGATGGTCTTCTCACAGCCGAGCAGCACCGAGCCGCCGTAGTTATGATAGTTCATGAATTCCTTTTCCTCCATGAACATCTTCTTCATCAGCAGGGCGCCGAGCTTGTAGATCGTCTTAGAGTAGATATCCTTTTTCAGCTTTTTGAGCAGCTCCAGCGCCGTGCCTTCGGTGGTTTTCACCAGCACGTTGCCCGAGAAGCCGTCGCACACGACGAGGTCGTACCTGCCCGACAGCAGATCGCGGCTCTCCATGTTGCCGACAAAGTTGATGCTGCCGCAATCTTTCAGCATCGGATACGCCTTCTTGCGCAGGTCGTCGCCCTTTTCGCTTTCCACGCCGACGTTCAGCAGCGCGACGCGCGGATTATCCTCGCCGTAGACGTTTTTCAGATACGCGCTTCCCAAAATCGCCTGATGCACCAGCATCTCCGGCGTGATATCCACGTTCGCGCCCGAATCGCACACGCCCACGATCCCGCCGTCCATGGTCGGCAGCAGCGGACAGAAGGCGGGTCGGCGGATGCCGCGGATGCGTCCGATCCGCAGGGTCGCGGCGGCGATCAGCGCGCCGGTCGCGCCCGTCGATACCACGCCCGCGATATCTTCCTCCTTGCGGAGCATCGCGATCGCCTTGATCATCGAGCTGTCCTTCTTGAGGCGGATCGCATCGGTCGGCTTGTCCTCGCCCGTGATCACCTCCGGCGCGTGGACGATCTCAATGTGATCGCCCGCATAGCCGAGGCGGTCGAGTTCGCCTTTGATAACGGCTTCATCGCCCGTCAGGATCAATTCCAAATCATCATGCTCCTTTAACGCGAGGACGGCTCCCTCGACATTTGCCGAAGGGCTCTTGTCCCCGCCGAAGCAGTCAACTATCAGTTTCATAGGAAACCTCTCTTTATAACAACTGTGTCATTGCGAACCGCCATCCGGCGGTGTGGCAATCCCCCTGTCATTACGACCGGTTGCAGATGGAAGGGGATTCCCACGGTCGTTCAACACGCATTGATTATGCGTGTTGGCTCCCTCGGAATGACATGGATATGTTATCCGATCTTCTTCACATACGCTCTTCTGCGCTTATGCTTGACTTCCTTGAACCGCTTCCACTGGTTCTGGATCGCGGCGTTGTCTTCCAAATTCAGGTTCGTTTCGGCGTATTCGATGCTGTCATCCTGCAGGATCTTCAAGATCTCCGCCGAGATCGCCGTCGATACGCCCCTGTTCAGATAACTCGGATCGACCGCGATCAGTCCGAAGTCGATCACCCGCGGGTGCTTGATCGCTTTGAGCAGCCGCACGATCGCGGCAGGCGTCAGCTTGCCTTTCGACTTCTGCACCGCCTTTGCAATGGACGGGAAGCAGATGCCGATACAAACCGCCTTATTATTTTCATCGAGGATGATAGCGACGTGCTTGGTGTCGACGATCAGCTTGAACGCCTTGATGATGTCCTTTTTCATCCCCTCGGTAAAGGGAACGGTACCATACAGGTTTTCATACCCGACGTCGATCAGACCGAAGAAATCGTCGCCGTATTTCTCGATAAAGTCGTTGATGTTCTTCGCCTCGCCGAAGTGCAGGTGATAGCGCTTCATGACGAAATCCGCCATCTTCCGCATGGTGCCGTCGTCCTCGTCGGGCGGATAGATCTTGCTTTCCGTCCAGTCGACTTCCTTTTCAAAGCCCAGACTTTCGATCAGGTGCATATAATACTCGGCGTTGTACTGCTCCTCAAAGGTCGAGAGCTGATCAAAGCCCTCTACCAGCAGTCCCTCGCGCTCGAGGTCGGAGAAGCCGAGCGGGCCGACGATGGTATCCATTCCCTTATCCTTTGCCCAGCTTTCCACCGCGCCGAACAGCTTTGCGGCGACTTCCCTGTTATTCACCGCGTCAAAGCGGGTGAAGCGCACGCGATTTTCGTTGTTCTTCTCATTCGCCGCGCGCTGGATGATGCCCTGGATCCTGCCGACGACTTTATCGCCGTCGAACGCAAGATAATTCACGATATCACAGCATTCGTTATAGGTAAAGTTCTTCTTGAACATCGCCTTTTCATCGCCGTACAGCGGCGGCACAAAGTAAGGGTTGTCCTCATAAAGATCGAGCGGAAAGTCGATGAACTGCTTCTGCTCTTTTTTTGTTTTCACTTCTTTAACGGTTATCATTTTTCTACCTGCCATTCTTACAGTCATTGCGAGCCCTTTAGGGCGTGGCAATCCCACAAAGCGGCGCACCGCCTTTTCTGTACCATCAAACGTCATTGATCACAGGGGGATTGCCACGTCGCCGAGCGAGTCGTCGGCTCCTCGCAATGACGCTGATATCGCAACAATTTACAACGATCTTCTCTTTGCGTGGAAGCACACGCCCGCGGTATTGGGCCCGCAGTGAGAGCCCGCCGTGGGATTCACGCTGACGATCTCGGTACGCAGGTCGTCGCCGAACTTCTCCTTGAGCATCTTCTCGAGCTCTTCGGCGATCTCGGGACAGTCGGCGTTGCCGATCAGGACGCGGTGCGCCTTGACGTCCTCGCCGAGCTCCTCCACATATTTAACGAGGCGCTCCATTGCCTTGACTCTGCCCTTTTCCTTGCCGACGGAGACCATCTTGCCCTCTTCGTTCATATAGATGATCGGGCGGATGCCGAGCAGGGTGCCCATCGTGCCGGCGATGCCGGATACTCTGCCGCTGTGCTTGAAGAATTTCAGATCGTCGGCAAAGAAGTAACAGCCGACCTTACCCACCTCGGTCTTTGCCCATTCGAGCATATATTCGGCGCTCTTACCCTCTTTGTACAGGTCGCCGATCTCCTTGACGGTCATCAGCGAGCAAAGGGTGATGCCCATGGTATCGATCTCATAGAATTTGCAGTCGGGATATTGCTCCAGCAGCTCCTTGACGGCGATATCCATGTTGTCGAAGGTCGCGGTCATGTTGCGGGAGAAATGGACGTACAGGATATCGTTGCCCGCTTTGAAATGCGGCTCAAAGTATTCCTTGTACCGCTGGGTCGAGATCGCCGAGGTAGTCGGCAAAACGCCCGCGCGCAGCTGATCGTAGAACGCATGCGCGTCGAACACGTCAAAGTCCTCATACGGATAGGTCGTCACGCCGTCGATCGAATACGGCATGCTGATCAGATGATAGCCGAATTCCTTCGCTTCTTCGGGGGTGATATCGGTATCGGTATCGGTAAATAATACTAACATATCTTTTCCTTTCTGTTGCTCAGGCTCCCTTTGGGAAAGGGAGCTGTCGAGGCAACTGCCTCGACTGAGGAATTGTAAAATTGTCCGAGGTGAAGCCGAGTAACCATCGCTCTTCACTCATTTATTACTCCAAAATCAAAATATAATCATAGATCGGCTGACCGCCGTTGACCATAATAACTTCCGAACGCGGATATTTCGCGCTGAGCGCGTCTGCCGTTTTTTGCGCGTTTTCATCGCTTGGATCAGCTCCCGCCAAGATCAGCAGGATATCGTAGCTGCCCGCGCGCAGCTTATCGCACAAGCCGACCAGCGCATCCTCGGGGGTCTTTTCATCGACATAGATCTCGTCGCCGACAAATCCGATGTAATCGTCCTTATACACCTCAACCGTACCGCCCGATACGTCGCGCGACGCTTTTGACACCATTCCCGTTACCACGCCGCCGATGATCTCGTTGAGGCTCGCGGTGATCTCATCCGCCGTACCCGCTTCGGGATCGAACATCGAGATCGCGGAATAGCCCTCGCCGATGGTCTTGGTGCGGATGATGCGCACGTCCGCGTTATCATAGAGCTGCGCCGCCTGCTCGGCGGTCAGGATGATGTTGCTGTTGTTGGGAAAGACATAGATCGTCTCGGCGCAGGTCGCTTCAAACGCCCTGATCAGATCCTCAGCGGAGGGGTTCATACTCTGACCGCCGTCCACGACCACATCGCAGCCCAGCGACGAGAACAGCTCCTTGATGCCCTCGCCCGCCGCGACGGTGACGATGCCGTAGGGCTTCTGCGGCTTGCGTCTGAGCTTCAATTCCTGCATCCCGTGACTGCCGTTGTGCTGGAGGGTCATATTCTCCATCTTGGTCGTCAGGAACTCGCCGAATCTTTGACAATGATTGAAAATATCCCCGGGACGCATCGTGTGTACATGCACCTTGACGATCGACCCCTCCTGAAAGCATACTACCGAATCACCCACAGAATTGAGCCAATCGATGAAGCCGTCCAGATCAAAGCTCTCGATATCCACCTTGCTCCTTTGCAGCCTCAGCAAAAATTCGGTGCAGTAACCGAACTCCAGCACGCTGTCCTCGTTAAACGCGTCGAGATTCACATGCGCGGGCTGTGCCGCGCCGCCCATCGCGAGCGCCTCATATTTCGCGCCCGAAAGCGCCTCCTTCATCCCTTGAATGATGTAGACCAGTCCCGCGCCGCCGGAATCGACGACGCCTGCCTCTTTCAGCACGTCCAGCAGCTCGGGCGTATGCTCCAGACTCTCTCTCAGCGCGGGCATCATAACGTCGAACAGTTCTTCAAAGCTCTTCGGCTTTTTCTCGGCGACCGCCTCCACGCCCTCGCGGTAAACGGTCAGGATCGTGCCCTCGACCGGCGTCGCCACCGCGCCGTACGCTTCTTCAACACCCTTCTGCATCGCCGCGACAAAGCCGTTCACGCCGAGCTTATCCGCGTCCGGGATCCCTTTTGCAATACCGGAGAAGATCCGCGACAGGATCACGCCCGAATTGCCGCGCGCACCGAGCAGCATCTCACGGGCGACGCTTGACGCTGTCACCGACAGCAGCTTGCTTTCTGCGGTTTTCAGCGCTCCGGCGTTGATGGTCATGAACATATTGTCGCCCGTATCGCCGTCGGGGATCGGGAACACATTCAGATCATTGACCGCCGTACGGTGATGATTCAGGCTCTGCGCGCCCGCACGGATCATATTGAGATATAAGATACCGTCTATTTCCTGTATCATATCCTATTCCTTTCGAAAGTTGCTTTGATAAATATGAATCGATCGTGATAACACACAACATTCTATAGTATAATACGAATTTTGTTTTTTTTCAAATGTTTTCTGAAATTATTCACTCATTATGCCGTCTCGGTAAAAACCCTTTTGTTTATTGACTTTTCACCTGTCCGTATTTTATAATTAAATCTAACGTCAGCACTCCCTCGAGAAAGGAGCAACTATGAACGATAACCGACGTTACAGCCTGATCGACGCGATCCGCGGTATCGCCGTCGTCAATATGATCCTTTACCACCTGTGCTATGACGTTTTCGTCGCGTTCGGCGTATGGAGCGATTTTTTTCTTTGTGTTCCCGCCGTGATCTGGGAGCGGATGATCTGCTTCACCTTTATCATCATATCGGGCGTATCCCTCCACTTCACGCGTCACGGCTTTTGCAGGGGTATCATCGTACTGCTGTGCGGTATCGCGACCACCGCCGTCACGGTGATCTTTACGCCCGATCAGGCGATATATTTCGGCGTGCTCAGCTTTCTCGGCTGCGCGATGCTGTTCACCTACGCGATACGCAAGCTGCTCGACCGCATGCAGCCCCTTGTCGGCGTGATCGTATTCTTCCTGCTGTTCATGCTGTGCTACGGATTGCCCGACGGTTTTATCGGTCTGTTTTCCTTTCCGCTTGTCCGTCTGCCCGAGGCGCTCTATCAGTATAAATGGCTGTCGATCCTCGGCTTTCAGTCAAAGGATTTCTTTTCCGCAGATTACTTCCCGTTCTTACAGTGGATCTCCCTCTACCTGTTCGGCTATCAGCTCTGGCGGCTGATCGAACAAAGAGGTCTTGAAAAACGCTTTTACCGCAGGATCCCCTTCTTTGACTTCATCGGCAGACACAGCCTGATCATCTATATGGTGCATCAGCTCGTACTGTACGGTATCTGCTGGCTGATATTCACCGTCCTATAACCTAAAAAGTCATCCTCGTTGCAGGATGACTTTTTATTATTCTATATCGACCAGCTCCAGATCGATCACCGAGCCGAAATACTTCGCCAGATCGGACGCCAGCTGATGCGGGTTGCCTTTCGCGTGGTTGGAGAACACCGCTTCGAAATAATCGTACTCCGGGATATAGATCGCCGCGCTGTAGTAAGCGGGGATATATCCGAAATGATACACGACCTTGCTGTCGCCCTTATCCGAGATCATCAGCCCGTAGCCGTAGCCCAGCTCCTCCCGCACACTGTAATTGGTCGTCATCAGTAGATACGAGCCGTCGCTGACGACCTCTCCGTCCGTCAGCCCGCGGTACCAGCGGTACCAGTCCTTCGGCGTCGTCAGTATATCGCCGCAGCCGTATTCCGCGCCGTTGACGGTAAAGTAATCCATGCTGAATTCCGTGCGGTCGGTCTGCGCGACCTGTGTGATCTTCTCTTTACCATAATCGTCGATAAAGCCGCTGTGCTCCATCCCGAGCGGCTCAAAAAACTCCTGCCGCACATAATCGTGGTATCTCATCCCGCTGACCTGCGCGACGATCTCCGCCAGCAGGGAGAAGTTCGAATCCGAGTAGTCGAACTCAGCTCCCGGTTCAAAGAGCAGCTCTCTCGACAAAAAGAAATCTCTGATCTTTTTTTGGTTTGCTTCAGCGCTATCCGAGGGTTCAATGATGATATACTTGCCGCCGCCCTCATAAACGCTGATAAGCACCTTCCCTTTCGCGCTGTTCACCATGTAATCCGGTATGCCCGAGCGCTGGGACAGCAGGTGGATAAGCTGTATCCGATCGCCGTATTTGTAATCGGGGAAGTATTTGCTCAGCGGATCGGTGATATCGAGCTTTTCCTGCTCATACAGCCGCATGATCGCCGCCGCGGTCACCTGCTTGGACAGCGACGCGACGCCGTAGGCGATATCGGAGCCGTTTTCAAGCGTCTCCGTCGCCATACCCCCGCCGCCGTCAAAGATCGCCTCGCCGCGATACACGGCGTACACCGCGCCGGAGAAGCCCCGGTCGTCGATACACGCCTGAAAGCGCGTTTTGATTCTGTCCTTTTCTTCTTCTGTGAGCGCACGCTCCGGCTTGCAACCGGCGAAACCCGCCGATAATACCAGCGCCGTCAGCAGGGCAAGTATTCTGATCCCTGTTCTCATTTTTTCCATCCCTTTATCCTTGCGGTAATCAACTGCGCGCACAGTCCCGTGAACGCTCCCGCCAGACATCCCGACACGATCAAAAACGGATAATACAGCAAAAGCTGTACCGTCTGCGTCACCAGAAGCGCCGCCGCCATCTGCCCCGTGTTGTGCAGTACCGCACCGAACACCGAAGCGAGCCACAGATGCTTTTCGTCGATGAATCGCCTGAGTATCAGCATACCGACGAGGCACAGGAAGGCGCCCGACGCGCTGTACAGAAGCGCCGAAAGGTTGCCGCTGAAGACCGCGCCCAGTATCAGCCGCACCGCGACCGTCGCCGCGACCTCGTGCGCCCGATAGTGATACACCGCGTACACGGTGATGATATTCGCCAGCCCGAGCTTGATCCCCGGGATCGGAAACGGGTTGGGGATCTGTAATTCTACGATAAAGACGATCAGCGAGACCGCGGTCAGCACCGCGAGCTCCGTCAGCCTTCTTACCTTCGCGCTCATAGCTACCTCGTTACCGCGTCGACGTCCGCGCCGTCCGTGAACTCGATCACCAGCTTGTGCGGCAGACAGACGATCGGCGCCGCCGAGCTGCTCAGCCAGCCCATCCGCACGCAGGTCTGATCGGGACAGTCCGCTTCCTTCACGCGGATCCGATGATCCTTGATCTCCACGGTATTGACATGTCCCTGATATTCCACATCAAATACCGTATCCTCAGCCGTCCTCAGATCGGCGGTATATACCGTTTCCCCGTCCGATACGACGCGGATACGGCTTTTCGGCGGCATGAGCAAAACGACCGCCGAGCCGACGATCCCAAGGACAAATATGATGATGATAACGATAATAAAGACTTTATTCTTCATGACAGCCCCAACGGAAAAGCCGAAAGCCTTCCGACACAAATTCCCTCACATTTTAACACATTAAATCGTAAAATGCAAATATCTTCCCGATCCGATTGACTTCACCTGTAAACTGTGCTAATCTTGAAGCATGAAAATGATGATTCACGGCGCGATTTGCGCCTTGTTATTGACGCTCTGCGCCGTACTCGCCTCCTGCGGATCGGCACAGCCGGCGACCTCCTCCTTTGAAGCGATGGACACCCTGATGTCGCTGAAGATCTACGGCGGCGGAACGGTACTCGGCGAAAAGCTGCAAAGCCGTATCGAAGCCCTCGACGCTTCGCTCGACGCGACGGATGAAAACAGCGAGATATACCGCTTGAATACCGAAAAAACCGCTTCACTCAGCGATGAGACCGCCGATCTGCTGACCGAATCGCTTACCCTGTGCAAACAGCTTGACGGCGCCTTTGATATCACCGTCTATCCTGCCGTACAGGCGTGGGGCTTCACCACGGGAGATTACCGTATTCCCGATGAAAATGAGCTGAAAACGCTCGTTGAGAGCATCGGCTTCAACCACGTTGCGTATAACGGTCTTAATTTCTCCTTGGACGACGACGCGCAAATCGACCTCGGCGCGGTCGCCAAGGGCTACGCCGCCGACGTATGTCGGGATATTCTGAATCAAAACGGCGCTCAGGCGGCGATCCTCAATCTGGGCGGGACGATCTGCCTCTGCGGACAAAAGCCCGACGGCAGCCGCTTTACGGTCGGCGTCGCCGATCCCGATAACCCCGCCGCCTGCTTCGGCACGCTCACATGCGGCGCTTGCACCGTCGCCACCTCCGGCGGCTATGAGCGGTACTTCGAACAGGACGGCAGGCGCTATATCCATATCCTCGACCCCGCGACCGCCGAGCCCGTCGACAACGGGATCCTCTCCGTCACGATCGTCGCCGCCGATCGAAACGGAACCTTTGCCGACGCGGCGTCCACCGCGCTGTTCGTGATGGGACTCGACCAAGCGACAAAGTATTACCAAAACCATAAAGATTTCGATTTCATCATCCTCACCGACGATTATGATTTATTCATCACCGAAGGGATTTACAACGACTTCACCCTCGGCGACGGATACGATTTCACCCTTCATAAAATAAGCAAATAGCCTCCCTTTCCTAAGGGAGGTGGCTCGAAGAGCCGGAGGGTTGTCAAACCGTTATCATCTCATTATTTCTTTTTTTACCCAACATTTTTCGACACAGGAGAAAACTATGCGCAAAACTTCACGAACAGGACCGTTCATCATGCTGTACCTGTTCAACATCCTGATGAACTTCCGCCTCACGATCCCGGGGTGGATCCTGCTGATCCTCAGCTTCATCATCCCGCAGTACATCAAATGGTGGTACTGCCTCGTCTATTTCGGCGTGTTCCTGCTGTACATGCTGATCTGGATGCTGATTCTATGGGGACTCGGCGCTTGGGCGAACACCGCGGAACCGACTCCTCCGGTCAAAAACAAAAATCCCTATTCCGTCAAGGAAAGCGATCTGCCGTGGAACAAAACCGATCAGATCGAAAACAAAAACCCGTATTCTGCCAAAAGCAACGAACTTCCGAAGGACTGATAAGGCTCCTGTTGGGAAAAGGAGCTGTCTTTGTAAGGAGACTGAGGAATTGTACAAATTGACCGACCTTAGGGAGAAACTAAATAATTTCGCTTTCAAAAAATGAAATGACACAAAGGAGAACAACCATGAAAAAGATCCTGTCCCTGATCCTCTGCCTCGCGATCGCGGCGCTGCTGTTCGCCGCCTGCGGTGAAGAGCAAAAAGGCAATATATTCTTCGTCGTCGATACAAAATGCCGCGACGATATGACCGCCCTTTTCAAGAGCACCGACAGCGACGAATCGCAGGAGGTCAAGATGACAAAGCAGGAATCGAACGACGATTCCGTCACCTTCGCCTGTTACGCCGACCCCGACCGCTTCGACCGCGTGATCCTGACCTCCGGCGACGACAGCACCGTCGAGCTGGCGTACAACGCGTATGTCGCCGGGTGGGTGCTGGACGAACACCGTTTCACCCCCTATGACACCGGCTATCCGGAGCCGAAGTACGAGCGCAAGACCTTTGACTACGAAAAGCGTACCAAAGACGTGCTGATCTGGGTGCCCGACAACTATGACGCGTCCTCCGACAAAAAATACTCCGTCATCTACATGACCGACGGTCAGAACCTCTTCAACCCCTCCGCTACCTCCACAGGTTCGTGGGGCGTTGCCGAAAGCGTCCGCGCCATGGTCGCGCAGACGAATCAGAACGAATGCATCATCGTCGGTATCGAAAACGCCGACGGCTGGCGCGACAACGAACTGACTCCCGATATCGGCGATGTCCTTTCCGAGGATTACGCAGACGGTCACGGCGAATACTTTGCCGACTTTGTCGTCGATACCGTCATGCCCTATATCAACGAGAATTACAACGTCTATACCGACCGCGAACACACCCATATCGCGGGCAGCTCCTCCGGCGGCATCGAGAGCTTTTACATCGCGATGGCGCATCCGGACAAATTCGCCTCCGTCGGCGCTCTCTCCCCTGCCTTCCTGCTGTTCTCGGACGACACATGGGTCGACTGGCTGGGCAGGCAGGATTATTCCGAGAACGCCCCCTTCATCTACCTCTACTGCGGCAACGGCTCAGCCGATCAGCTCGAACAGCAGCTTTGTATCGGCACCAAAGCCATGCCCGCCAATCTCAAAAAGATCGGCTATCCCGAGGATAAGGTCGTCACAAAGCTCTATGACGACGGTCTGCACAACGAAATGTACTGGCGCGCCGTCTTCCCCGACTACCTCAAATACGCCTTCCCGATCACACAAACCGCTACGCCGGATCAATCGTCTGAATAAGCAAAGACGGGCTGTCGCAATCATGCGGCAGCCCGTTTATTTTGATCTCTATTTCTTTTTCTTCGGCTTCGGCGCGGGCAGCTCGTCCGCCATCGCTCTCACCAATTCCGCTAAAAACTCCCTGTCGTCGATATTATCGACCAAGAGCATTTCCTTCGCGCCCTCGTACGGCAGCTCATACGCCGCCTCGGGCATCATCGCCCTTGCCGACTTTGTCGGCTTGACGAGGAAGCGGTTGTCATAGATCCCGCCGAAGACCTTTCCCTGATAATACAGGATATACTCCCCCATCATCGCGCGGTAAGAGAGTTCCTCCAAGCCGCTCAGCTGCTCCAAAATGTAATCCAGATAATCCTTTGTCGATGCCATATGATCCTCCTTTTCAATTGTCATTACAAACCCCTCAGAGCAATGTCAACAAGTTAAGGAATACTCGAAAATTGCGGAGCAAATACCTGCTTCGCTTTGACACTTCATGCATCAAAGACGGCGTTCTCAACCAAATAAAAACCGCCTCAGCCGTATGATACCATACGACGGGGCGGTTTGTAAAGCGCAAATACTATTGATCGACGATCAGGGATTGGCGTAGAACTTGTCGAGCAGGTTCGCGATCCACGGGATCTTGCCGATCAGCAGAAGCTCTTTCTTCTTGCCGGTAGCGGCGTCGACGATACCGATGATCGCAAGCACGCAAAGGAAGATACTGCCGGCAGTGAACAGCAGGCTGAAAATATTGTAGACGGTGCTGTGACCGTAGCTGTACCAGGGAGCGGGGAAGATCGCGTTGATGATCGCAAGCAGGATCTGCGTCGTCAGCGTATACGCAAGCTCGACCGCGCACAGTGTCGCGCCCTGCTTGACATGATACTGAGTGTAAGGAGAATCCTTCTTCACAAACATGGGAATCAGGAACAAAAGACCCAAATAAGAAAGCCACGCAATGCCCTTGCTCTGCTGAACATCCTGATCGGGCATCACCGTCGGATTGACGGGAGCGCCGTTAGGCTGCTGATAATTCTGCTGCTGATAGCCCTGCTGAGGAGCCGGCTGCTGATAATTCTGCTGCTGGAAGCCCTGCTGAGGAGCCGGCTGCTGGTAGTTCTGCTGCTGGAAGCCCTGCTGAGGAGCCGGCTGCTGATAGTTCTGCTGCTGAGAAGCCGCCTGCGCGCTAACAAAGGTGCCGCAGTACGGGCAGGCGTTAGCGCCGTCCGGGATCTGCTGACCGCATTTTGCACAAAAAGACATCATAAAACCTCATTTCATGTATTTTATTGTTTATCTATCCTGTCCTGAAGCTGCTTTGCAATCTTCAAGAAATCTGAAAACACCTTAATTATAATTCATTTTTTCAGCAAGTCAACTGACTGAGATCATCTTTGTTGAATCCGATAGGTGCATCGGATGAAAGAAATATCCTTTTGTGATTTTTACCGAGATGAAAAAACAAAAAAAAGTAATAAGACAAAAAATACCACTCTGTCCGGCTTTCCGCCTTTGACTTTTTTGTCATATCCTCCAAATTACCGTCACAGATTCTTTACATTTCACCACTTGCTTTTCTGATCGGTAATATAGTATAATTACTGTGTATGATAATGTGCGGCTGAACGGCATATTATTTTTCAGCCGCCGTCTGCAATATCTATTTTTTAGGAGGAACAATTTATGGGTCTTATCAAAGCGGCTTTAGGCTCCGCCGGCGGAGTTCTGGCTGACCAGTGGAAGGAATTCTTCGTTTGCGACGCGATGCCGAAGACGGTGCTCGCCCGCAAGGGAGAGAAAAAGACGGGCAAACGCTCTTCAAACACAAAAGGCTCCGATAACGTGATCTCTGACGGTTCGGGTCTGATCGTCGCCGACGGCCAGTGCGCGATCATCACCGATCAGGGCGTCGTCGCCGAGATCTGCGCCGTACCCGGTCAGTATACCTACAACTCCAAGACCGAACCCTCGCTCTTCACGGGCAAGTTCGGCGAAGCGCTCAAGAACACCTTCAAAGAGATGGGCAAGCGCTTTACCTACGGCGGCGAACCGCCCAAGGATCAGCGCGTGTACTATTTCAACACCCTCGAGCTGATGGAGAACCCCTTCGGCACCGCCAATCCCGTACCCTTCCGCGTCGTTGACAGCAAAATCGGTATCGACCTCGACGTCAGCATCCGCTGCAACGGCTACTACAGCTATATCATCGACAACCCGATCATTTTCTATACCAAGGTCTGCGGTAACTTCGCGGGCGGCGACTATGAGCGCGCCGAGCTTGATAGGCAGCTCAAGACCGAGTTCATCGGTTCCCTGCGTCCCGGCTTCGCCAAGATCTCCCGCTTAGAGATCCGCCCCTATGAGATCCCCGATCATGAAGAAGAGATGATCACCGCGCTCAACGAAGTCCTCGATGAAAAATGGGGCAAGCTGCGCGGCTTAAAGCTCGTTTCCATCGCGTTCCAGAACGTCGACCTCCCCGAAGAGGATCAGAAGATGCTCAAGGAGGTTCAGCGCAACGCGGCATTCCGCGATCCCAATATGGCTGCGGCTCACCTCGTCGGCGCTCAGGCACAGGCGATGCAGGACGCCGCCAACAACCAGGGCGGCGCTGTAGGCGCGTTCATGGGCATGGGCATGGCTCAGGGCGTAGGCGGCGCCAATCCGGCAAGCCTCTTCCAGATGGGTCAGCAGCAGCAAATGGCACAGCAGCAGATGGCACAGCAGCAGACGGCTCCCGCGGCGGCTCCGGCTGCCGGCGGCTGGACCTGTCCCTCCTGCGGCAAGCAGGCGACCGGCAAGTTCTGTCCCGAATGCGGCGCGAAGAAGCCCGAGGATAACGGCTGGACCTGCTCCTGCGGCGCGGTCAACAAGGGCAAGTTCTGCTCCAACTGCGGCGCGAAGAAGCCCGAGGGCGCGCCCGTATTCAAGTGTGACAAGTGCGGCTGGGAGCCCGAGGATCCGCATAACCCGCCGAAGTTCTGCCCCGAGTGCGGCGACCCCTTCAACGACAGCGATAAAGTATGATTGAGCGGTCAGTGGTCAGTGACCGGTGATTCGTTCAACGGTTGAAAGGCTATAGACGTCCTATAGCCTTTCTCAATAATAGTGTCATTGCGAGGGAGCGCAAATCAGGATCCCCGAAAAGTCCCATCCTGTGGTCTCCAAGAAGCCCCCGCTTCTTGGAGGGAGGACGAACGGCGATACGAGGTCAAAGCTTACCAACCGGATACGCTTACCGAGTTCAGCCGATGAGGACGATGCGGCAATCCCACAAAGAGGAGCAGGATTTTCTGTAATATCAACCGGCTGCAAGCGGCATGGGGATGTCGGGCGATCCGGTGTATGATGCTCCAAAAATAAAGCACTTCGCCCTCCTCGGAATGACGATCAGAATCAACAAGGAGTAATCTATGGCAGTACATGAATATAAATGCCCGTGCTGCAGCGGCGCGCTCGCCTTTGACAGTACGGTACAAAAACTGAAATGTCCCTTCTGCGACACCGAATTTGAGGTTGAAGCGGTCAAGGCATATGACGAGGACCTGCAAAACGAGGGTACCGATAACCTTGACTGGAATACCGACGCCGGCACACAGTGGACGGAGGATGAAGCCACAGGTCTGCGCTCTTACATTTGTCAGAGCTGCGGCGGCGAGATCGTCGGCGACGCTAACACCGCCGCGACCGAATGTCCCTTCTGCGGCAACCACGCCATCATCATGCAGCAGTTCTCCGGCGCCTTAAAGCCCGATTATGTCATCCCCTTCAAGCTCAACAAGGAAGCCGCAAAGGCGGAGTATGTCAAGCACCTCAAGGGCAAGTTCCTGCTTCCCAAGGTGTTCAAGGACGAGAATCACATCGACGAGATCAAGGGCATCTACGTCCCCTTCTGGCTGTTCGATTCAAACGCCGACGCGGATATCCGCTTCCGCGCGACCCGCGTCCGCACCTGGTCCGATTCCAACTATAACTACACCCAGACCTCCTACTTTTCCGTTTACCGCGCGGGCTACATCGGCTTTGACCATGTTCCGGTCGACGGCTCCACCCGTATGGCAGACGATCTGATGGAGAGCGTCGAGCCCTTCAACTTTGCCGATGCGGTCGATTTCCAGACCGCCTATCTGTCCGGCTACTTTGCGGACAAATACGACGTCACCGCCGAACAGTCCATCGGCAGAGCCAACGAGCGCATCAAAACCTCCACCGAGGACGCGTTCCGTGATACCGTCAAGGGCTACGCGACCGTCACCCCCGAGTATTCCTCCGTCCGTCTGCACGACGGCAAGACGAAATATGCCTTCTACCCCGTATGGCTGCTCAACACCACGTATAAGGATGAAAAATTCACCTTCGCCATGAACGGCCAGACCGGCAAATTCGTCGGCAATCTGCCCACCGATAAAGGTAAATTCTGGAAATTTGCCGCTCTGTTCACCGTGATCGCAGGCGCCGTGATCTACGGCGGCATGTGGTTAGCGCAGCTGCTGTAAGGAGGTGCCGACATGATGAAACGAATGACCGCGATCCTGTTCGCACTCGTCCTGATCCTTTCTGTCGCGCTGCTTCCCGCTTCCGCCGCAGAAGAGCCGGCCGTCTATTCCTATCGCTTCGACGATAACGCCGATCTGCTGACCGACGCAGAGGAACAGGCGCTCAACGCCACCCTGTACGACATTTGCGCCAAGTGCCAGTGCAACATCGTCTTCTTTACAGCCGACAATCTGAACGGAGCGAACTTCTCCCATACGGGCACGGCGCAGGATTATACCCAGCGCTATTATGAAACCTGCTGCGGCGTCAATACCGACGGCGTCGTCTGCGGTCTGATCCTCAGCGATGAAGACGGCGACCGCCAGGTTCTGCTGTACGGCTCCGGCAAATGCGTCAAAAAGCTGACCGACAGCGAAAGCGAAGAGATCCGCAACAACGCGATCTCCAATCACAGCCCCGACCGCAACGGCTATTATGATTTCTTCAACGCCATCGCTGTCGGAGTAGGTGAAGCGGTTCCCCCGCATGTCAAGTGGTACTGGATCCCCGGCTCCCTCCTGATCGGCTTTGCGATCGCCATGATCATCATGATGATCCTGAAAAAGCAGCTCAAAAGCGTTGCCATGCAGCGCGGCGCGGTCAACTATGTCCGTCCCGGCAGCATGAACGTCACCGCGGCGCGCGACACCTATCTGTACAGCACCACCACCCGTACCGCCCGTCCCAAGAACAACAGCTCCGGCTCCAGCCACAGCTCCGGCGGCGGTTCCTACAGCGGCGGCGGATCAAAGTTCTGATCCCCTTGATCCGATCAGGATCATCGGATCCGAATCAGATTCCGTTTATCCGACTCTTGAAAAAATCCCATAAAGCATCTGCCCCCATGCTTCAAAGCATGGGGGCAGCCTTTTTCTTAGAATATATTAAGCGAAACGCAGCGATCCGATAAACTAAAGCGACTGACCGCTGACCTTACAGGATCGGCAGCTCATATTCGTCCATATCATCCGGGATCTCAACAATGATGGTGGGGATCTCTTCCTCGACCGCTTCTTCCGAAGAAGACGCCGCAGGCTTATCCTCCCCTGCGCTTGACGACGCGCTCTGACTGCTCGCTTTAGAAGAGCTGCTGCCCTCTGATTTTGAGGAGCTGCCCTCCGATTTTGACGAACTGCCTTCCGCCTTGGAGGAGCTGTTCGTCTTTGAAGAGCTTCCGCTTGAAGAACCGGAAACATTGTCCGGTTCGCCGTAGGTCGTACCGCCGGAAGAAATGATATAGTGGGTCGTGACATATTCTCTTACGGATACATCGTTACCGTCTTTATCTTTGATCGAAACGATCTCGTTATCCTTGTCGATCGTAAGGACGTTGCCTTCTTTGTCCTCTTCGACCGTACCGTCGTCGGTCTTCTCGATCAGCTTCAGCTGTTCCGGCTCTGCGGCTTCGGTACTGTCTTTTACAACGCTGTCAGCGGTCGCGCTGTCGGGGGTTGCTTCTTCCTTTTTTTCGCCGCATGCTGTCAGCACAGACGTCAGCATCAATACAGCAGCAAGAATCACTAAAATCTTTTTCATATTCATTCTCCTTATACAACTTGGAATATATAAAATTTCAGATAGTCAGTTTCCTCGACGCCCCAAAGGATCGGGTGATCGGGACTCTGCTGTCTGCATTCTGTCTGTCTGAGGCTGACGTTTGCGTCAGCGGCGGCGGAAAACAGCATTTTCCGGAACTGCGCGTCCGGCATGAAGTGCGAACAGCTGCAGGTCGCGAGATATCCTCCGCGCGGGAGCAGCTTCATCGCTTTGAGATTGATCTCCTTATACCCCCGTTCGGCGGAGCGGGCGGTAGAGCGGGATTTGGTAAATGCCGGCGGGTCGAGGATGATCAATTCCCAGTCGTGTCGGCGTTCATTCTCCGCCTGCGTCAGCAGCTCGAAAACATTCGCGGTCACAAAGTCTACGTTCGTGATCCCGTTCAATTCCGCGTTGCTCTTCGCCCTATCGACCGCCGTCTGCGAAACGTCCACGGCGGTGACATGCTCTGCCGTGCGCGCCGCGTTCAGCGCGAAAGCGCCCGTGTGCGTAAAGCAGTCCAGCACCCGCTTTCCTGCCGCGATCTTCGCGACAGCGCGGCGGTTGTATTTCTGGTCGAGGAAAAAGCCTGTTTTCTGCCCCTCGATATAGTCGACCGTGTAGCGGATCCCGTTTTCGGTGATGATGACCTCGCCGTTCAGATCCGACCGCAGCCCCTCGAGCGGATAAAAGCCCTTATAGCAGCTCAGCCCTTCCAGTTCTCTGATCTTGACGTCGTTGCGCTCATAGATCGCCTCGATCTCATAACCGCGCTCTTTCAAGGAATCGACCAGCTGACGGAACAGCACCCCTTTGACGCGGTCGATCCCGAGCGACAGCACCTGCGCGACCAGTACGTTTTCAAACTTGTCGACCGTCAGCCCCGGAAAGCCGTCCGCCTCGCCGAAGATCAGCCGGCAGGAGGAAAAATCCTCCCCCATCACCGTCATACGGTAGTCGATCGCGTAGTCGATACGGCGGCGGTAAAACGCCTCGTCAAATCGATCGTTCGCGTTCTTCGACAGGATCCTGACGCGGATCTTGGAGTTGTCATTGATGGTTCCCGAGCCGAGGTATCTGCCCTTTTCGGTCAGGACGTCGACGATATCGCCGTTTTCATACCTGCCGTCGACGGCGCGTATCTCATCATGATACACCCATACGTGACCGCCCTTGATAAAGCGCTCGCATTTTTTGCTGACCGTCACACGCGGGTAGCCTCTGTCCATAGCTCCCTCCCCCATTATCCTTCACAGCTCGCAGGCTGCGGTGATCTCAACCGATTCCATATTCTCAAGCTATCGCTTATTATACCATATCTGCCTGAAATAGCAAGAAGCAAAGACGCTTTTTCCATCGGTTGCAAAATTTACCGATATATGGTATAATTACCATATAAACTATTTCATGCTCCGATAAGGAGGACGCTATGGGTCGATTATGGAACAACTATCTGGAAAAAGCAAAGGATATCCGCCCGTTCCTGCGCACCAAAACCGGTTCGCGGCTGGCGATATTGGCTATCATCGATTTCATCGTGCTTTTCTTTGCTCCGCTGCTCCACGGCTTTGTCGGCACGGCGATCTTCGGCTGTGTCGCCAGCGTCTATCTGATGCTCGTCTGGCGCAGATTCGATCGGGAGCATGTCGTCGTTCCCGCGCTGATCCTTTGTATCCCGATGCTGCTCGACATGGCGATCTATCATGAGATATCCGTCGTCGTCGGATGCCTGATCTCCGTCGTCGCGATGCTGCTCGTCGCGCTCAGCAGGCTTTTCAGCTTCTACGATAAGCTGACGGACGGGATGACGTCCTATCTGACGGCAGGCGCCGTCTGCGTCGCCGTTGTGGTGCTGGCGTGCGTCACTCTCGTGCTTGTCAATGTCGCGTGGTGGATTCTGTGCATCATCGCGTTCTTCATCGTTGTCGCGGTCTTTCTCGGCGTCGTTTTTTCCACCGCCGCCTATACCGCCTCCGACGGCAGACGGCAGGCGCGCCGTGAGCGCGAACGCAGATCCAAAGATCAGGAACAGCGCTACCGCGAATACCGCCCCCGTCAACGCGACACCAAAGTATATAATATCGATGACGATGAGTCGAACGACGAAGCCGAACCCGTTGACGATATCGACGATGATGATTTCATGAATTTCGAATAAACACAACTACTTCCAACTAACAACTGACAACTAACCACTGCATACGGGTGCGGGCGCAGCCCACCAATCACTATCCACTAATCACTATTCTGAACGAGAAAAGCGTGCACAGGGGGTGCACGCTTTCTCTTTGGGGAAAAATCCAAATAAAATGAGGGTTTTTGCTAATACTGAACATATTAGCTTGATACGAACCCGAGCGGTTCGTATGAGGAGGGTAGAACATACAAGGAGTTGCGGTATCTCGCTTGCATGATTCTATTATAGCCCGGATCGCTCAAAAGTTGTTAACGGTCTATTAACGCAGGTTGAACAATTTTCAAACGATTGAAAGAAAGCTGAGGCGACGGTTTTCAACACCTTCCCCTCGAGGCAAAGCTGTCAATGACTCACTCATAATTCCTGATCAGCGTGATCACTCTGCCCAGCAGCACCGCCTTGTCCACGATGATCGGCTCATAGGCGTCGTTCTCCGGCTGCAGGCGGATATGACCCTTTTCCTTAAAGAAGCGCTTGACGGTCGCGCTGCACTCGCCGCTCGCCTCGTCCTCCACCATCGCGACCACGATATCGCCGTTATCGGCGGCGGGGGTATGATGGATGATAATGATATCGCCGTCAAAGATGCCCGCGTTGATCATGCTTTCGCCCACGACGCGCAGCGCGAAAAGCTCCCTGCCCTTGCTGATATCCTTCGGGACGGGAATATAGGTCTCGATATCCTGCACCGCTAAGATCGGCTGACCGGCGGTCACGCGGCCCATCAGCGGCACCTTGGAGGTCGGCTGTTCGTTCTTCAGACGGATACAGCGGTTGAGTCCCTCCTCGCGCTCGATCAGCCCGCGCTGCTCCAGCGCCTTGAGGTGATAAGCGACGGTAGAGGTCGACTTGAATCCTGTTGCGTCGCACAGCTCCCGCACCGACGGGATACGTCCGTTTTCGGAGCATTCGAGGATATAATCATATACTTTTTGTTGACCGGAAGTCAAAGGCTTCATACAATCACCCTTCCCTGCCATTCGGCAGTTGATAATAGCACATATATACTATACCACATCTTTTTCAAAAATGCAAATATTTGTTCGATTCTTTTTGCAGATTTTTTGCCGTTTTTTTCGGTTACTATCACCAAAAATTTCCGCTTTTTTTCTTTTATAAACATTCTGGCTTTTTATTTTTATTTATACTATAATAAACATGTATATCCATATCAAGAAAAGAGGGAAACCGACATGAAAAAACCGTTTTCTCTGATCCTTGTTCTCGTCATGCTTCTCAGCGCTCTTGCCGCAGCTCCGTTCAGCGCGGCGGGAGATGAAGTGTTCCGTGAAGGCGACGTGCTGTATCTCAGGGTCGAAGCTCCGGCAAATTGGGCAACCGAGCCGCAGGGCGTCGTCCTGTACGTCAACTTTACCGACGCGACCCGTGAAGAAAACGACAACAAATCCATCGTGATCGCCGAAGCGGACAAGACCCGCTATGCTCCTACCACCGGCGTGACCTATAACGCCGAAAAGGGTCTGTACAGATACACCGTCACCGCCGCCGACGCGGGCAGGAGCGTCATGCGCTTCTGGCGCGGCAGCGCCGAAAAGCTGTGGAACGAATCCGTCGCGATCACCGCCGCCGACCTTGCCGCGGGCAGGGATACCGCCGTGGTCGCCGACTGGTCGAACACCGGCAGGCTCGAGTCCTCCGGCAGCGTCGTTCCCGCTCCTACCGAGCCGCCCGTTAAGCCGACCGAACCGACGATCATCGATTCCCCTGTCACCGCCTTCTCTCCCAACAATGTTTACGCGCACGCCGCGAGCGGCGCTGACGATAAAGAAGCGTGGGTCAAATGGCGTCAGGTCGACGATATCCATTACTTTTTCATGCCGTCTTCGGCAAAAGCCTATGATACGGTCGAGCTGTATAACACCTATCCCGACAGCGTCATCGTGGGCGGCACTCCGATCCCCTCAATGGGTATCGCCGTCTTCCGTCCCGAGGCTGACAAAACCTACAATTCCTCTATCGAACCCCTCGATCTCGCCGTCAGAGTACAGTTTATGTTCTCCTCCGCCGAAGCCGCTCTCTGGGTCAACAATACCGATTCCTTTGACGGATACGGCGACTTCCTGCGCTATCTGCAGGCGAGCAAGGAAAACGCTGTTTCTGCCTCCGGCGCCGTCTCCACCCCCGACGGCGTCATCACACAAACACCCGTCAAAAAGATGAAGGGACGCGGCAATACCTCGTGGAACGCCGACAAAAAGGGCTTCAATATCACCTTTGAGAGCGCGTTCCGGCTCGCAGGCATGGACAAGTGCAAGAAATTTTCGCTGGTATCCAATTTCCAGGATGCCGCGATGGCGCGCAACCGCATCCTCTTTGACCTTGCGGACGAGGTAGGCGTCCCCTACTCCTCCGACAGCCGCTTTGTCGACCTGTACACCAACGGCGTGTATCAGGGCACGTATCAGATCTGTCAGAAGATCGAAGTAGGCAAGAACGCCCTTATCGGCGATTTTTCCGCGGACGACTATCTCGATACCGCGACAGGCGGCGTCAAGGACGATTTCTGCTTTGTCGCCGAGATCGACTCCAGCCCCGCTGACGACGATTTCACCGTCAGCGCCCGCAACGGCAACAACCTGACGATGAAAGCGCCCGAGCTCACGATCGACAATCCCTGCTACTACGCCGTCAGCTCCTATATTTACGAAAAGTACAACGCCATGTACAACAACCTGCAAAGAAGCAGCATCGGCGATTATCTGGATCTCACCTCTATGGCAAAGGTCTATCTCATCAACGAGCTGGGCAAAAACTGGGACAGCGGCGCCTCGTCCTTCTATTTCACCTATCGACCCGACAAAGACGGTCATTACAAATTCTTTGCCTCCCCCGTTTGGGACTACGATAACTCGCTGGGCAATGCCAACGGCGTCGCGCGCGATCTCAGAAACATGGGGATCAGCGACTACACCCTGCCCTCCGGCTGGTTCGCGTCCAAGAAGAACGGCTACAACGGTCCCAACGTCCTCGCCGAATCCGTCCAAAATCCGCTGCTCATGGCTGAGGTGCGCCGCGTATGGTTCGAGGACTTCCTCCCCGCGCTCGATCAGCTCAACACCTCCGGCAGCAGCAGCGGCGAGATCTATTCCTCCGACGTCTACGCCAGCATCCTGCGCGATTCCGCCGCGATGAACTACAAGATCTGGAAGCTGGTCACCAACTCCTCCTGGATCGCCGACCACAGCTCCGTCAAACAGTACCGCGCGACCTACACCAAAAACCAATACGGTCAGGTCACCGGCGTGAACCTCACACAGGACAACGCCGCCACCCGCTATGACCAATACACCTTCGACGGTCAGTTCGACTATATGATGGATTGGCTGAACTCCCGCGCCGCGTGGATCAGCGACCGGTACATCGCGGATTATGTCCCCGCCGCTCCGACCGAGCCGCCCACAGACGCTCCGACTGAGCCACCCACAGACGCTCCGACCGATCCTCCCGCGCCTACCGAAAAGCCGACCCAAGCGCCTACCGAACCGCCTGCAGACGACTTCATCTTAGGCGACGCCGACAACAGCGGCGGGGTCACGATCATCGACGCTACCGTTATCCAGCGTTCTCTTGTCGGTATGCTCTCTCTGGACAATCCCCGGAAGAAAGCCGCCGACGTCGATAAAGACGGCGAGGTCACGATCCTCGACGCTACCATTATCCAGCGCGCGCTCGTCAGGATCAGCAATCCCTATCTGATTTTATTAAAATCGGGATCATAATTTACAACCTATTCACCAACTCAAAAGCCGCTCCTGATACAATATTCGTATCGGGAGCGGTATTATCTGATGAAAAGACTTGCTTTTCTCCGCGCTTTCGATTACAATAGATCATAGATCATGATGTAACCCATCCGAACGGGAGGATCATATGAAAAAGTTACTCTGTATTTTATTGACCGTCGCCGTAGCCGCTTCATCATTGGCGGCGTTTTCGCTGAGCGCCTCCGCCGCGGGCGGCAAGCTGACCGTCACCTCAAAGGGCGAGGTTCTCGGCGAGGTCGAAGTCGGCAACGAATTTATTTATAACGTCGCTTTCAACAGCGGCGGAAATTCCGTCCTGGCAGGCGAAGGTTCGATCTACTTCAACTCCGAGTACGTACAGCTCGTCGAGCACGGTGCTGTCAGAAACGACGGAACCGTCAACATGACCGCGTACAGCTTCCCCCAGCGTCTGCGCAACACCAATCTCATCACCAACTTCTTCGGTCAGGACGACGAGATCCTGTATAATTTTTCAAAGATCAGCGGCGTCGGCGCTTTCACGGAAGCAGACCACTTTTTCAAGGTTCGTTTCAAAGCGATCAAGGCAGGCACCGTCGATATCTCGCACGACGCCAAGGTGCTATATACCCGCGTCAACAATAAAAGCGTCAACCTGATCTATCACAACAAGCCCAACAACCAGCTTGATCCGATCCCGTATATCATCCCGACTGTCGAGCCGTCGATCGGTTTGGTCGGCGACGCTGACGGCGACTATAACCTCACGGTCATGGACGCCACCTTCATCCAGCGTCTGACCGCCGGCGTCGACGCCGCCTATCATGCCGTCAGCGCGGACGTTGACAACAGCGGCAGCGTCGATCTCCGCGACGCCTTGAACATCCTCCGCTGCAAGGCGGGTATCGCTACCGATACACAGATCGGCGAATGGCTCTTCGCTTCCGAATCCGAGCTTTCCTGAATCATCAAAAAAGATATTGTCAACACAAAAGGCGCAGTCACCCGACTGCGCCTTTTCGTTTATTCTTGATTCTTATTCTCAAAATCAGACAGATGATACTTTTCATACAGCTCATCCGCCGCCTGGTCCGCGCCGTCTGAGCCTTCGTCGTCACGGTCATCCTCCGCCTCTGTGCCGCCGTCATCCGTTTCCTGTGCGTCTTCCTCCTTGGCGGCGGAAAGAGCGCGGAACAAAATCAAGCACACCGCAAAAATCGCCGCGGAGCCGATGACCTGGATGACAGGAAAGACAATGTTGCTTCCGATAACAGCTGCACGTATCAGCGTCACCAGTGAAAACAGCGACGCTGCGGCAGACACGCCGACAGCAATTTTGATAATAATAGATTGATTCTTCAACTTACGCCTCCAGTATGCAGGGCAGGATCTTATGCACATCGCCGTCCATGATCTTCCAGCGGGCTGCGATCTCGCTTTCGTCCTTCACCTCGGGGCTGATCTCCTGATGGATATACACCCCGTCGATGCCGACGCCCTTCGCGCCCAGCATATCGGAATTCTTATCGTTGCCCACCATCAGACATTCCGACGGCTCGAGCTGATACTTTGCCAGCAGCTTTTCAAAAAACTGCCTCTGCGGCTTGCAGACGCGCTCCTCGGAGCTGATCATGATACCGTCGAAGTAGCCGAGGAGCCCCAGCTCGTCCATCTCGGGGATGGTAAAGCTCTCCTGCGCGTTAGACAGCAGATAGATCCTCTTCCCCGCGTCCTTCAAGCCGTCCAGCAGCTCGATCACGCCGTCGTACAGCTTGATCATCAGGGTGGATTCCTTGCGGAACCGCTGCGCGGTACTGCGCAGCAGCGTCATATCGGCATTGATCCCTTTGTCGGCGTACAGCCTTCTGAACACCTGCAGCAGATCGATATCCACATGCTTGCAGGTCGGATGCTTCAGCCGTTCGCGGCGCAGCGCGCGCTTGACGTACTTGGTATAGGCGGTACGCAGCTCGCCCGGGCTGAACGACGCGCCGTTCGACGCAAAAACCATGACCGCCTTGCGCCAGAAATCGAGCGAAAACTCGTCGGTGCGGATATCTACCAGTGTGCCGTAAAGATCAAAAATGACGTTTCGAACCATTCGCTCAACTCCTAAAAGAATAGTAGGGGAAATGCTGAATCTTTTGTCTTTAATACTGATATTTTATCAGGTCGATATCAAAATTTCCATACATTTTTAGAATAAGAAATCCCGTTTTTTGCAGAGAAATTTTGTGCAAAATCCGATGATTGCCCGGCGGCGGTCGATCACCCTTTCTTTTTGCCGAACAATCGGCGGAATAATCCGGGGCGTTTTGATTTTATATCCTCGGGTTCCGTCGCCTTCTCCTCGACAGGGTTCAGCGTTCCGACCGGATCGGATACCTTTTAATCCGGCGCCTTGAACGGTATATCGTTCCTCTTACAGTATCGCCGCGCGTAGGAACCGGGCGAACAGATCACGGTGAGATGGTCACAGTTACTAAATGCATTTTCTGCGATTTTTGTCACACTTTTAGGGATAACGATCGACGTCAGGCTTTTACAGCCTGCGAACGCGCGCTCTCCGATTGTCGTTACACTGTCCGGGATAACGATCGAAGTCAGGCTTTTACAGCCTGCGAACGCGCTGTCTCCGATTGTCGTTACACTGTCCGGAATCAGGTTCGGCGTCAGGCTTGAATAGCCTTCGAACGCGCTCTGTTCGATTTTCGCTGCACTGTCCGGGGTCACGTTCGGCGTCAGGCTTGAATAGCCTGCGAACGCACGCTGTTCGATTATAGTCACACTGTCATGGTTGACGATCGACGTCAGGCTCGAACAGTTTTCGAACGCGCCCCATCCGATTCTTGTAACGCTGTCCGGGATGACGATCGACGTCAGGCTTGAACAGCCGCTGAACACGATCGCTGCGATTTCCGTTACTTTGTTCGGTATGACGACCGACGTCAGGCTTGAACAACCATTGAATATGCCATATCCGATTTTCTTTACACTGTCCGGGATGACGATCGAAGTCAGGCTTGTACATCCCCAGAACGCGCACTCTCCGATTTCCGTTACACTGTCGGGTATAGTGATCGACGTCAGGCTTGTACAGCCGCTGAACGCGCTCCATCTGATTGTTGTAACGCTGTCCGGTATGTCGATCGACGTCAGGCTTATACAGCCCTCAAAAGCGTTATCTCCGATCTCCTTGATACCGTCGGGGATCACGAGCTTCTCTAAATGAATACAATTTTGAAATGCCCGTCTGTCGATTCTCTCAACAGGGACTCCGCCGTATTCGCTCTCTAACCTCGGTTCCTTTTCTGCCCCCGTGTATCTTTGGATGATGATCCTATTAAATGATACTTTATATTTCAATCCGGGCAGGACGGCGGTGTTTCTGCAGCCTCGCTCCTGAAGGTGCCGCGCGAGGTTTTTGTTCATGTCGGGCGTGATCCCGTAGACGAAATTCAGCGCGTGCATTTTGTCGAGTTCGCTCAATTCCTGCGGATAATCTCCGGCGTCAACGTCTTCCAAACGACAGACGACGATATCTCTCCCTGCCTGATATGCTTCTGTCAGGAGTTTTGTCAAAGATTTATCTGATAAAAACGCTTTATCAAGGAAAACGATCAGGCAGGCGGCGCTTTGCAGCTTTTCATCATCCTCGCCGCTTTCGACGGAATCGTATAGTTTACATCCGCTGTTTTTCGCTTCCAGCAAAATCGCCTTGGCGGTCGCGGCGCTTTCTTTTGCGTACAGGCAGTAGGCAAAGCTGTTGCCGTTTGCCGCATTGCTTCTGTTGGCGGGATCGACGATGACCGATACGCCTTTCGCCTCGCGCCTTTCGCCCTGCGTCAGTTCTTTGATTTTTTTCAGAGCCGGCTCGATATCCCCGCGCCCAACGATCGCGGCGACCGATTCCTCTTTTACCGCGATATCCGTTCCTTCGTCGAGTATACACTTGATGACCTGCTTTTCATATTTTTCCGCCCATGGGATCTCGTTATTTCTGATATAAGAGCTATTGACAGAACATTCTGTCACGAACAGCAAAAACGCCGCGCAATTCCTGACGTGTTCCTCCAGCGTTTCGTCATATCTGTCGCCGATGGTCAGACCCTCGTCGTACCATATCTTCCATCCGGATTCGTAGAGCGTTTTCAGGATCGGCAGCACCCGATCTCTGTCCTTGTGCGAATAGCTGATAAAGATATACGGCTTTTCTTCATCGGCAAGGAAGGGTGACTGCAGCTTTTCGATCCCCGGAGGGAGAACTCCGTGATAGGCTTCGTACTGATAATCAAAAATATAACTAATATGTTTCTTGACGCTATATCGATGCGCATAGGAGCCTTCACGGCAAACGATCGTATATTTCAGGCGGTGTTCAAAAGCGTCAGTTTTGATTTTTTTAACACCCTCGGGAATATGGACAACAGTCAGATCTTTACAGTCTGCAAATACATAGTTTTCAATTGTTTTTACGCCGTTCGAAAGAGTAACGGAAGTAAGACCTGCATCAAAAAACGCGCCTTCATTAAAACCCCCTGCGATCGTTCGTACACTGTCCGGTATCCTGATAGACTTCAGGGCGTGACAGCTTTCGAAAGCAGCTTTCTCAATTCTCGTTACCCCATCGGGGATATTCACCGAAGAAAGCCTTACACATTGAGAAAACAGCTTGTTTCTGAGTATCGTCACTTTATTCGGAATAACGATCGAAGTCAGGCTTGAACAGCCTTCGAACGCGCACTCTCCGATTTCCGTTACACCGTCCGGTATGTCGATCGACGTCAGGCTTGAACAATTCTTGAACGCGCTTCTTCCGATTTCCGTTACACTGTCCGGTATGTCGATCGACGTCAGGCTTGAACAGCCTCTGAATGCGCTATCTCCGATTGTCGTCACACTGTCGGGTATAGTGATCGACGTCAGGCTTGTACAGCCTTCGAACACGCTTCTTCCGATTTCCGTTACACCGTTCGGGATCACGACCGACGTCAGACTCGAACAATCCTCGAACGCGCTCTTTCCGATTTCCGTTACACCGTTCGGGATCACGACCGACGTCAGGTTTTTACAGCCGCTGAACGTGTCCGATTTGACTTTTGTCACACTGTCAGATATGACGACCGACGTCAGGCTTGAACAATTCCTGAACGCGCTGCGTCCGATTTTCGTTACACTGTCCGGGATCACGATCGACGTCAGACTCGAACAATCCTCGAACGCGCTTCTTCCGATTTTCTTTACACTGTCCGGGATCACGATCGACGTTAGGCTTAAATTTGTCAAGAACGCGTAACATCCGATTTTCTTCACCCTATCCGGAATCACCACATGCTCGTCCGACCCGCGATTTTTCACCAGTCTCCCGTTTATGATCGCAATCATAATTTTGAACAAAGCTTTGATCATAAAAATGATAAACATACCTTTTCCTCCCGTCAAATCCCCTATCCCCGCTCGCCGGTTCTAAATGTTTATTTGATTGTATCACACATGATCGAGTTATTCCATAGTTATGAGAAAAATCCGCGCCTTTTGCCGGCAAAAATAAAAAGGCGCCGAGACTGCCGATCGCAGTATCAGTGCCTTTGTGGTGGGCAGGGCCGGACTTGAACCAACGCCGTCTTTTCAGAATCTGATTTACAGTCAGGGGCGATACCAACTACGCTCTGCCAACCCGTATATGGTGCTGCGGGAGAGCGCTTGATATTTCGGTAAAGTATTTTCTCGTCTTCGGATCATCAAATCCTGACTCGTCGTCATTCGCTGTACTCGCTGATGGCGGTCAAGTGTGACCACCATCGTACTCGCGCCGCGACTCCTCCTCTCCCCACCGAGATTTCATCTCGTCGGGGTCCCCGCTTTTCATCAAGTCCGATCCTACAGCACAAAA
>JAFRBD010000069.1 GCA_017405065.1 Ruminococcus sp.
CTTTTTGAGCTTCCACATCAGCCAGCCGGCGATCATCAGGACAAAGCCCTGTCCGAGGTCGGCGAACATGATGCCGAAAATGATGATGTAAGTGATCGCGACAATGGTCGTCGGGTCGAGCTCGTTATCCTTCGGCACGCCGTACATCTCGGTAAAAAACTCGAACGGCTTTGCGAAGAACGCTTTTTTCAGCTTGACAGTCGGCCGCTTATCGAGCTCCTCCTTCGCGTCGGAGAAATCCAGCTCAACGCTCCTGATCTTTTTCAGGCGCTTCTTTATCTCACCCGCGTTCTCCGAGGGCACCCAGCCGACGATGATGAAGCTGTTGCCGTGCTGCAGCGCCTTTGAGCGGATGCCCATATAGAGCGCCAGCTCCTCGAGCTTTGACAGACAGCGGGTGATCGTCTCGTCGTTATCCTTGAGATAACGATCGATCTTCTTCTGCACGTCCTCGAGCTGCCGTTCCAGAGCCGGGATCTCCCTTTTATAGATCTCGATCCTTTCGCCGGGCGTTTCGTTGCCGCCCACCAGCTCAGTCTGCTCAAAATACAGCCCTTCAAAGATCCTGTCGATCTTATCCGCCTGATCGACCGGCGCAAAATATACGCCCCAGCAGTGCGTCCTGTCCTCCGTACACACCATAAAATCGACATACTTGTTATTCTTCTTGTATAATGCGAGCTTTGGCATATTCTCCTTCGGCAGCTTGCCGAAACGCGCTTTCATGTATTTCAGCTTGAGAACCTCGCCGATCTCGACGTCCAGCCCCGAAAAATGCTGCGCGACGCTGTAATCGTGTCTTTCCTGACGCAGCTGCGCTGCAGCGGCTTCTTTTTCATCACACAGCGAATCGATATCCGCCACGATGGTTTCGGTGATGTTCTCCAGTTCTTCTGCGGAAGGATCGTAGTCGTCCGCTTCCCTGATGCGGTATCGGTACATCGTCCTGTTCAGGGCGGACTTCAGATTTGTCAACAGCTCGGCATACGTATTGTTTGTCGGCACATGCGTGAATTCCTGCAGCTCGGTATAGAAATTGGATACCTCGTCAGGGTGGAACACGCCCGATTCACCGAGGACCGTGACGACTTCATCGATATACTTCACCAGTCCGATGATATTCACGGCATGCATAGGTAATACAGCCAAGTATGATTCACCTCTTTATTTCGGTCAGCGAATGAGCATTGACCGGATGGTTTTGGGGTCGACCTGATATCGCACGCCCTCTATCAGACAGATGACATTCATCAGCTCTGTTTCCGACAGGAACATAAACGAGATCATGACGACCGATGGATTGTTGGAAAAATGCAGTTTTTGTTTTGCGATCTTATATTGTACGCGCGGGCCGATATCGCCCTGATAATCAGAGCCGGCGCGGCTGATCAGTCTGCCGTATTTGGTATCGTTCACGATACGGTATACGTCCTCGGCGGTATCCGCCTCGCACATGAGATCGATCAGCTTCGGACTCAGCCCGCTTATCTGCGGGTTGACGGTCGCCTTGATCTGTTCCGGCGTCATATGATAATATCGCTTCAGGCGGATGATCCGCGAGATCATGCGGTAATCATTGAGCTTTTTAAAGATATCCGTCAGCTCCTGCCGCTCGCTGCCCTTGGTTTTTTTGCCGATAAACGCGATCATATGCTCCAGCACCAGTTCATAGAGCTTGTTTTCGATCGCCGCTGCCGGCAGCCTCCCCTTTTCATCGGGACAGAACTGCCTGAGCACAGGATAATATGATGTGTGCGACGTCGCGTCCAGAAAGCCGGCGTAATCATGCACGGTCGCCAGCCGTTCAAAATCCAGCTCCGAGTGCTTTGCCAGAAAAGCGGGAAAGCGGAAGAAAAACCGGTCGGCGGAACGCGCGTTGAGCAGTACGATAAAGTGCATGAGCTGTTCGACCTCGGATTTTTCAATGATATAGCGCGAAAATCCCTCGCTGAGGCTCGAATCATACCGGCACAGGGAGTCGAACTCATTGAACTGATACTGCCGCAGCAGCGCCTCAAGCCTGCCGCGGTGTACCTCGCGTTCATCCACCCCCGAGAGAGCAGGCGCAAAGTGCGTGTATGTTTTCAGATACACCATCACCTCGGCGACGCTCTGACAGGCGAGGATGCCGCTGTAATCCTGCTCCGACAGGAATCTTCCGTATTTCGCCCTCGCTTTCGCCAAGACGGCATAGGATGTGGTAGACGTAGCGTTCACCTCCCCGTCAGCCGATCACGCGGCGGACGATCTCGTCGACCCAGCTGTCGCGGTTTTCCTCAAAATCGGCTCTCAGCTTGATCAGCGCGGATTGCTGCTTCGCTTCTTCCTCGCTGAGCTTTCTTTCATAAAACTTTTCGAGATATGCTTCGTTCTTGCGGATCTCTTCGTCCGCCTGATCCATATACTTTTTTCGGATCGCCTGAACCTGTTCCTCGATCTTCGCTTTTTCCTTTTCGGCGGCGATCTGATTATCCTCTTCCAGCGCTCTTGCCTCATGATCCGCCTCTACGATCCTCTTGATCATATCCTGCATAACTCTCACCTCCGATGTTTCGGCAGCACGGCAATACCGATACATGATTAACACGAAACATATCTGTTTATCGACTGAACAGATATCCGTATCGATCATCACCGTGCGAAATCGTTACCATTATAGTACTTTATTTCGGGAAAATCAAGCGAAACGGCACGCTTTTCGTGATTTTACGAATTTGGGAGAACAACAGTCAATCAACGGTTTCGGGCGCAAAATATCGCGGCGTCACCCCGACGCCGCGATTACTTTTCATTCGTTATTTACTTCATGATACCCACGGTATACTTATACGAAAGCACGCGGGTCACAGCGTCCTTGAGCTGCGTCTCGCTGATCGTGCCGTCCTTGACCGCCGCTAAGATATCGTTGTACGCGGTCGCGTAATCCTTCACTAAGATCAGGTCGTTGCCCGCGAGCACCGCCTGCACGGCAGGCTTCTTACCCTCGGCGTACGCCGAATAATCCGCGTCGTCCAGCACATCGGTCATGATCAGTCCCGAGAAGCCCACGTTCGTGCGCAGCTCGGTGTGGATCGACGGCGACAGCGCCGCGGTATGGGCGGCGTCCAGATTCTTGACCAAGACGTTCGACATCATGATGCAGTGCGCGCCTGTAGCGGCGCCCTTCTTGAACGGCGTATAATCCGTACTTCGGATCGTCTCGGCGGGACGGTCGTCCTCCACCGCTCCCACGCCGGTGTAGGCGCTGTCGGGGATGGTACCGTAGCCCGGGAAGTGGCTGAGCACGATGGACACGCCCTTCGCCTGATCGAACTTCGCCGCATACTCCGCAAAGGAGGATACGGTCTCGACGTCGTCGCTGATCGAACGCGAATACATCATCTGATCGCCGGAAGAAGCCAGATCGGTCACCGGCGCGATATTCATATTGAAGCCCGCGCTTTTGAGCATGGTCGTTTTGTTGTCCTCGGCTTTCTGCACGCCCTGCAGACCGCCGTTCTCAAACTCTGTGCGCGGGGCGTTGAAGTCGTATTCGGAGAACGCCGGCAGATCCGAGATCGTCGTATAGCTGCCGCCTTCCTCCTGCGCGGCGAGGATCGGCTTCACCTTTGCGTCCGCGCCTGCCGCCTTGAGCGTATTGGTGACGTCCTCCTTCGACATGCCTTGGAAATTATCCTGCGTAAACAGCATGCCCGCCAGCGAATACTTCTGCATCTCAGCCGAAGCCGCGGAAGCGTCGGAACAAATACCCAGCAGCATCTGACCGACCATCTCCTCCTGCGTCATATCCTCCAGCGCCGAGGCGGCTTTACCGGCGCCGTCCTCAAATATATTCTTTGTATCAACGATACTGTCGTCGCGCTTCACCTTGGGCGCTTCGGCAGCTTCCTCCTCCGCGCTTTCCGCCTCGGTGACCGCTTCGGTCGCGACAGGCTCTTCCTTCTTGAAAATATCGTTGACCTGCATAAAGTGATACAGCGAATAGCCGAAAAGCCCGCCCGCTATCAGAATCAGGACGATGGAAACAATCACAAACTTTTTCATGTTAATCCTCCTTTACCCCCTGCTCGGGATGCGTGACATGATACCAACGATTTTGTTATCATGACAAAACCATAACGCTCAGAATCGATTTCACATAGGGTAAAAACCAGATATATTATGACAGTTTGTATTTTACCACAATATATAGCTGTTTTCAAGAATTGTTGCCAAAGTGTAATAATTGACGAAGCAAAACGGCTCCTCCGCATCGCGAAAGAGCCGTAAAGTAACAAGATTGAAAGATTATTCCGCTTTCTGTTGAAGAACGGATCATTGCGTATTCTCCGGAACTTCGGCAAGCGGCGTATAGAAGACGTCCAGCATCGTACGCATGGTATCCTCGTTAGTCGGGTTCAGCTCGGCGTATTCACCCTCGGTGATGACGCCGGGCAGCGCGACATACTCGATATCCGACGCGCTCCTGAGCTTTGTGAGCGCGGTAGACGCGATATAGGTCATCTTGGACAGATCGAGGGTCGTATCGGAATTGACCTGTATCTCGTCATACAGCTTAGAAATGATGGAAATATCCTTTTTCGCCGCGGGGATGATCGAATTCAAAAACGCGCGGATATACTCCTGCTGACGCCGCATACGATCATTGTTGGAATCCAGCTTCTCCGTATCGCGGTATCTGACGTAGTAGTCCGCTTCTTTTCCGTGGAGCGTCACGGTCTCTCCCTCGCTGATGGTGCGTCCGTCGATCGGAGATGTAAAGGTCATTGACGACGTCAGCGTCACGCCGCCGATCGTATCGTTGAGGGTGATCAGCGCCTTCATATTGATCGCGAAATAGTTATCGAACGGCAGTCCGTAAAACAGCCTGCCCAAGGAAGTGGTCGTATTTTTGCCGCCGGTCACCGTATCATTGCCGTAAGCATAGGAAAAAGCGATCTGCCTGCGCTCGGTATCGATGAAACTGCCTTCCTTAGAATACAGATCGACGTCCGCCATCGTATCTCTGGAAATACCGAGGATCTTCACTTTTCCGGTGTTCGTATCGGCGGTCAGGATATAGATCGCGTCCGACATCTGCAGATCGGCGTTTTCTCCGGTACCTTCGTCCGCACCGATAAAGGTCACGCTGATCAGATCCTCGTTAAGCTCATAGGTAACGCCGTCATAGGTGATCACACGTCCCTTTTGATCGACCATAATGATATCGTCGCCCGATTCGTCTTTCGCGGGCGTCACGACCTCGGCGTTTTCATAGGTATGCATCCCGCGCCGTCCGATCTCGTGCAGGATCAGGAAAGTACTTCCCAGCAGGATCACGACGATCAGCAGCACGGCTGCCAGGATGATCAGGATCCGTTTCCAAAGCGCCATATGTCTGAATTTGCGATGGCGGTGTCCGTGGTGCTTGTGCTTTCTGCGCCTGCGCGGCGACAGAAATACAAAGCCCTCTTCCGCTTCCTTCATCTCTTCCTCGGTGGCTTTTTTGGTGCTGCCGGTGTGCTCTGTACTGCTCCTGTGTCTGCGTCTCGCATGCTCCTTGAAGGACTCCTTCGGAACGACATACTCGAAGTCTTCCCTCGGCATGACGCGCGTCTTGTCGACGTATTCCTCGTCGTCCTCCTGAATATCAAAGGAGCTGTTTGCTTCAGCGTCTTCTCCCTGACCGAGTTCCTGGACCGGTACCGCCTGCGCCGTTTGTTCCTGCGAAGCGGCGTCAGCAAGATGCTCCGTCTGTTCATCAGCCGTATCCGGCTGCGTATCCGCTGCTTTTTCCTCAGCTTTCGCAACGCCGGTATCTTCCTCGCGATAGCGCTCCGGGCGGTTTTCAGGTCGCGTTTTATTGTTCACGCGCTTGACCTCCGCCCGAAACCGGCGCGGGTGATTGTGATTATCCTCTGTCGCTTTCATCGATCAACACCCCCTGTACCAAATATCGGGTATCCGCCGGGCCGCTTGTACAAGTGCTCAGCGTTAATATATGATCCTCGATCGTCGGCGCAACGCCCTCGCGTACATTCGCATAAACGGAATGAGGATCAAGGGTAAAATCAATATATTCCTGAAAGACCGCGTCATCATTAAAGTTGAAGGAGTTCAGGATATGCCTGTCGTCATAAGTATAAGCCGAATAGACAAGATACGTCAGCGTTTTATCCTTTGTCAGGACAAAAATGGTATTGTTCTCGTTGAAAAAATCCTCATCCTCAAAATAATGCAGGGACGCAAACATCGAGCCGTTGAGCATGTTATGTCCGTAAAGCACCGTTACCCTGTCATGAAAATCAGGCTGATTCTTGATCTCGGAATAGATCGTTCCCGAAAACTGGTACTGACGGTATACGTTGTGCTCCAGATAAAAGCTGTCGTCGCCGTCGCTCGTGCTGCGAGCGACAGGATAATCGACGTTGGTATTCGGAATATAGATCCACGCATAGATATCGGGATTGATCTCCATCAATTCGTCAAAGCTCACTTCAAGATCGACCGGATCCGCAGGTCGATAGCCCCACGCGACGACCGGCGGTTTCTCCGTTGCCGGCTGTTGTGTTTCTGTCTGCGTCGCCTGTATCTCAGCGGCAGTTTCACCGACCGTTGTCGGCGTAAAATCCTCTCTGCTGATATCCTCCTGCGTCAGATAACGGAACAGAAAAAACGCAGCGCCCAGAATCACGGCGACACTGATACATAACAGGATGATCCATATGGTTTTCTTGATCTTCTTCATACATTCACCATCCGGAAAAGCGGCGGCAATAAGGGACCCGCTTTCCGCAATAATCATAATAATGATAAAAACACAGAGTAATTATACGCCAAACGGACGCGTATGTCAAATCGCTCCCTCTGACAAAACAGCCAAAAAGCGCTCTGTTTATTTGTGCAAACGAACAAAAACCGCTTCCCACCTGAGGTTAGAAGCGGTTTTATCCTTGTGTGAATGGTTTTTTTCAGAACGATCATCCGTCAGCGAATATCATACAGCATCTCTTCCACACGATCCATGCACGCGTCCTCAGACAACGCATTGATGAAATCGCTGTATCGTTCACGTAATGCGTCCGATTCTTCAGGATGCTCGATGACGCGATCGATCCTTTCGGCTAACGCCTGCGCGCTGCGGCCGTCGAACAGAAGATCCTTGTCCGGCGCCCACTCCTTTGCCGCGCTGTACGGAGAATCGGCGATCAGCGCGACCTTTCCGCATGCTATCGCCTCCATACAGGAAACGCCGTCCAAATCAACAAGGGCGGGATGGACGTACAGATCGGCGTAATGATACAGATTGGGAAGCAGACTGTACGGATAAGCCGTCAGGACGGGCTGATTCTTCAGCTTCATCCCCTGCTTCTTCAGCGCGCTTTTCATCGGGCCGCTGCCCGCAAAGATCAATTGTATCTTGTCGCTGTGCTTTGACAAAGTCGCCGCGTCGATCAGAATACGGTGGTTTTTCTCCCTGCTGTACGGAGCGCGGTACAATATGACAAATCTGTCGCGGAACGCCTGCGGCTTTTGCGCGCCGTTCGGACAGAACCTCTTATCGACGCCGTTCGGGATGATATACGCCTCGGTCTTGTGACCGACCGCTTTCTCAAACAGCCTGCGGCTCAGCTCTGACGGAAACCGCACCGCGTCCGCGTACCGATACAAATTCAAATTGTCACGACGAATCCTCATCTCATTCGCCGCTTTGACATGATGCAGCCCAAAACGCGCGGTCAAACCGTCTGTCTGAGCGTAAAAGTCCGCGCTGACGGGGATCAGGTGCTGTTTACACAGCCTGACGGCGGCGCCGCCCGGCGCAAACGGCGTCATGATATGCACCGCGTCGCTGTCCCAGACAGCAGCCTCCAATGTTTCTTTATCCAAAAAGTGTTTTCCGAACCCGTTGCCGCGGCGGGATATCACCACATATCCTTCCTTTCCCGCCTTTGCTTCATCGGAACAGACAACCACAACCTCGTGACCGCGCTTTTTCATCGCGCGGACAAGAGCCGTCGCAGCGATAGCTGTTCCGTTATCAAGCGAACCGAGCGCATCGCATACAACCGTTATTTTCATATCCTCACCTACAAAAACATCCAAAATCAATCAGTATTATCACAGATGATCAATGATACTCTATATTATTATTTTAACAATGTTTTTTCATAATTTCAATCGCAAAACCTCACACAAGTGATTGAATAATTCTGTAAAATTTCAACAGAAAAAGACCGCCTCTGCGAGACGGCCTTCCGAACGATGATCCGTACGGATCATTTGCTTTTCTTTTTCTTTTTGCCGAGGATGATGTTGGTCAGGATGCCGAGGATCAGCGCGCAGGCAACCTCGGTGATGGTGACGTTGCCGAACTTCAGGATCATACCGCCGACGCCCTCGATCAGGATCACGGAAGCGGTGAAGAGGTTGCGGTTGTCGTCGAGGTCGACCTTCTGCAGCATCTTCAGACCGGATACCGCGATAAAGCCGTACAGCGCAACGCAAACGCCGCCCATGACACAGCTCGGGATAGTGGAGAGGAAGCCGACGAACGGCGCGATAAACGCGATCAGCATCGCCTCAAAGGCAGTCACGATGATGGTTCTGACAGAAGCGTTCTTGGTGATCGCGACACAGCCCACGGACTCGCCGTAGGTGGTGTTGGGGCAGCCGCCGAAGAACGCGCCTACCATGGAGCCTACGCCGTCGCCCAGCAGGGTGCGGGACAGACCCGGATCCTCGAGCAGGTCATGCTCGATAATGGAGCTGAGGTTCTTATGATCGGCGATATGCTCGGCAAATACGACGAAGGCGACCGGGATATACGCGACCGCGATGGTGCCGATATAAGCGCCGTTAAGCTCGCCGAAACCGCCGAAAGCGGTCAGGAAGGTGAAATCGGGCACAGCGATGAAGCTGTTGAAGCTGATCTCATTGAACAGAGAGGTCAGAGCGGTATAGTCGATGACCTTCAGCGCATCGTTGCCGGTCGCGTTTCCGATAAAGTAGAAGCAGGTAGCGGTCAGATAACCGGCGAGGATACCGATGATGAACGGGATCAGTCTGCCCATCTTCTTGCCGTATACGGAGCAGAGCATGGTGACGACCAGCGTTACCAGACCGCAGATGATCTTGATGTATACGTTGACGGGAGTCTCGGCAGCCTCAAAGTTCGCGGCGGTAGCGCCGAGATCGCCGATCGCGTTACCGGCAAGAGAAAGACCGATGATCGCAACGGTCGGGCCGATCACAACGGCGGGCATGAGCTAGTAGATCCACTTGACGCCCGCGAACTTGACGATAGCGGCGATAACGACATAGACCATACCGGCAAAAACCGCGCCCAGGATCA
>JAFRBD010000070.1 GCA_017405065.1 Ruminococcus sp.
CATGACTCTTTGAAATAGCCATGAGCGTTTGTTTGTTAAGAATTTGTTTTGAGAAATACTATATTAATCGGGTGCGGGCGGAGCCCGCCATTCATTCCTAATTCCTACTTCCTATTTCCTATTTCCTATTTCCTAATTGTTTCTGCTTCCTCATTATTCATAATCACTTTGCCTCTCTCATACATTTATCGAGAGAGGTGCTTTTTATGGTGAAACGGATTTTTGCAATATTATTATGTGTATCGCTGTTGTTTGTCTCTTCGCTTTCGGTCTGCGCTTTGAGCGAGGACGATATCTCTTCGCCGTCGGCGGTATTGATGGACGCGGAATCGGGGAAAATTCTTTTTGAGAAAAATGCGCATGAACAGCGCGCCTGTGCGTCCATCACGAAGGTCATGACCCTGACGCTGGTGATGGAGGCGGTCGACAGCGGCAAGATCCATATGGACGACGTCGTGACCGCGTCGGCGCACGCCGCGTCGATGGGCGGCTCCGATATCTGGCTGGAGGAAGGCGAACAGATGACGGTGGACGAAATGATCAAGGCGACCGCCGTCGCGTCCGCCAATGACGCCGCGGTCGCTTTAGCGGAATTCGTCTGCGGCAGCGAGGATGACTTTGTCGCCGCGATGAATGAGAAAGCCGCACAGCTTGGTATGGAGGATACGACCTTCAAGAACTGCAACGGCTTGGATGAAGAGGGTCACATCACCTCGGCATACGATGTTGCGCTGATGTCCCGCGAGCTGATCCGGCATGAGAAAATCTATGATTACACGACGATCTGGCTGGACAGTCTGCGCGGGGGAGAGACGCAGATCGTCAACACCAATAAGCTGCTGCGCTCATATGACGGTATCACGGGATTAAAGACCGGCACCACCGGCGACGCCGGCTCCTGTATCACCGCGACCGCGCAGCGCGACGGGCTGAGTCTGATCGCCGTCGTCCTCGGCGCTGACAGCGGCAAGGAGCGCTTCCGCGACGCGGCGGCGCTGCTCGATTACGGCTTCGCGAATTATGAAAGCAGGGAGCTGAGTCTGAACGACGAGCTGTCCCCGATCACGGTCGAAGGCGGCATGGAGGATTCGGTGAGTATCAGCTGTGAGGACTCGACCTCGCTGACCGTACCCAAGGGCGAGGGAGAGGGGATCGAAAAAACGCTTGATATCCCCGAGAGTATCCCCGCGCCTGTTACAAAAGGCGATTTGATCGGTCAACTGACGTTTTTGCTCAACGGTGAGGAACTCGCTTCTTTTGATATCGTCGCGGATGACGACGTTGAGGAAAAGAGCTTCGGCAGCATCATGAGGCTGCTGCTGTATTCGCTGGTAAAAATGTAACGGCAGAAAACCATGAAGTGATATGAGATGAGATGAGATGAGCGCCGCGTTTGCGGCGTTTGTCATTATCATTGTCATTGTCTTTGTCTTTTATATTTTTCTTTTTCTTTATCTTTTTCTTAGTGCCTTTTGTCACAAAAGACCACAATTGTGCGTTTTCTGCTTTTTGTCCCGACTAATGAAATTTCCAATTCATTCACAATTATTCGGATAAAAATGTTGCAAAGCGGCCTGAAATATAGTATAATGCTGTTAATCATATAAGAAGAAGTGTATATTTTTCCGACCGGGAAATATGCTTGTTGTTTGCTTCTTCTTTGGAATTATAAGGAGGGTTTATATGGCTACAACTCTTAGTGATAAGCATTTAAAAGGCTTTTTGGGCGCCGATGAATATGTCGGTATCGCTCCCGCCGTCAAAGCCGCTCACGACGCGCTCCATTCCGGAAAAGGTCTGGGCAGCGACTTTATCGGCTGGCTGAACCTGCCCACCAATTATGATAAGGAGGAATTCGCGCGCATCAAGGCTGCCGCCAAGAAGATCCAGTCGAATTCCGACATTCTGGTCGTGATCGGTATCGGCGGCTCTTATCTGGGCGCCCGCGCCGCGATCGAATTCATCAAGTCTCCGAACTACAACGCGCTGTGCAAGGATACGCCGCAGATCTATTATACCGGCAACTCCATCAGCTCCAACGCGCTCAGCGAGCTGCTCGAGATCTGTGAGGGCAAGGACGTTTCGATCAACATGATCACTAAGTCCGGCACCACCACCGAGCCCGCGATCGCGTTCCGCGTATTCCGCGAGATGCTCGAGAAAAAGTACGGCAAGGAAGGCGCGAAGGAGCGCATCTTCTGCACGACCGACAAGGCGCGCGGCACCTTGAAGAAGCTCGCGACCGACGAAGGGTATGAGACCTTTGTCGTTCCGGATGACGTCGGCGGCCGCTACAGTGTTCTGACCGCTGTCGGTCTGCTTCCGATCGCCGTATCCGGAGCGGATATCGACGCTTTGATGCAGGGCGCCAAGGACGCGCAGGACAAGTTCGTCGATCCCGACCTCGAGAAGAACGACTGCTATAAGTATGCGGCGATCCGCAACCTGCTCTATAATAAGGGCAAGACCACCGAGATCCTCGTTTCTTACGAGCCGGCTTTCACCTTGATGAACGAGTGGTTCAAGCAGCTCTACGGTGAATCTGAGGGCAAGGATCAGAAGGGCATCTTCCCGGCTTCCGTGATCTTCTCGACCGACCTGCACTCTATGGGTCAGTTCATCCAGGACGGCAGACGCAACCTGTTTGAGACCGTCGTGCTGTTTGACGATGTTCAGAGAGAGATCACGATCGGCACCGATCCCGACGATCTGGACGGCTTGAACTTCCTGTCCGGCAAGACGATGGAATTCGTCAACCGCAAGGCGTTCGAGGGCACCGTCCTCGCGCATAACGACGGCGGCGTTCCCAACATTGTACTGAACGTCGATAAGATGGACGAGTATAACTTAGGTTATCTGATCTACTTCTTTGAGAAGGCTTGCGCGATCTCCGGCTACATCCTCGGCGTGAATCCCTTCAACCAGCCCGGCGGTGAGAGCGATAAGACGAACATGTTCGCTCTCTTAGGCAAGCCCGGTTATGAGGATCAGAAGGCGGCTCTCGAAGCGAGACTGCAGTGATCTTCATTTGGACGCTGAAGCATCTCGGCGCTCCTCAAATCATCAACAATATCTTATCCTATAAAATATTGCACTGGAGGAATTAAAAATGGTTACATTAATTATTGGCAAAAAGGGTTCCGGTAAGACCAAGAAGCTCATTCAGCTCGCGAACGAGGCGGTTGAGAAGTCCAGCGGCAACGTCGTCGTTATCGAAAAGGGCGCGGGGCTTACCTATGACGTGACCCACAGAGCCCGTCTGATCGACACCGACGTTTACGGCATCAAGGGTTATGATATGCTTCTCGGCTTCATCAGCGGTATCTGCGCCGGCAACTATGACGTTACCGATATCTTTGTTGACTGCACCTTCAAGATCTGTCCCGAGGCTGTGGACGGCATCGAGCCGTTCATCACCAAGCTGGATGCGCTCAGTAAAGAGAGCGAAGCGCACATCACCCTTCTGGTGTCCTCCGACGAGGCGGAGCTTCCCTCCGGTCTCAAGGCTGTCTGCGAGGAGATCTGATTACATATATGAATGCAGCCGCTCCGTAAGGGGCGGCTGAGCGTGTCGAAAAAGAATTAATGTCATTGCGAGCCCTCATGGGCGTGGCAATCCCACAAAAAGGGACTGTACTTTTCTCTCACATCAAACGGTATTAACGTCAGTGGGATTGTCACGGTCGTAAACTTCCTCGCAATGACAGTGGTTTTTTGATACACTGCGCCGCTCCGAAAGGGGCGGCTGTTCTTTTGTTTTGCTGATTATCAAAAAGTCAGAAAAAACCTCGCAATTTACAATTTTTTTACTTGACAAAAACTATCTGTTTTATTATAATACATGGTAGCGTTTTATTGTAGATAACTGCGTGTATTATTCGGAGGTCATATGCTGTTAGATTTGAAAGATATTTTCGTTTCCGACGGTTCCTTCAAAGACGTCAGTTATACGCTCTCGCTCAGCGATGTGGAGATCGGCGGTGAACATCCATTCACTTCACCGGTCGGGATCCGCGCCCGCGCCGAGAATAAGGCGGGTATGGTCTCGCTGGATATCGATGCATCCTTTATGTATCATACGTCCTGCGACCGCTGTCTTGTTCCGATAGAGCGTCGTTTTGATTATCACTTCTCTCATAAACTCATAGAGAGTCTGGAGGAGGATTTCAACGACGACTACATCGAAGCGCCCGACCTCACGGTGGATCTCGATGAGCTTGCTTCATCGGATATTCTGCTTGAGCTGCCGACCAAGTTCCTTTGCAGGGGAGACTGTCAAGGTCTCTGTCAAAAATGTGGACATAATCTTAACTTGGGCGACTGCGGCTGTGACAACAAGGAGATCGATCCGCGGCTTGAGGCGTTGAAAGCGTTATTAAATGAATGAAATCATATAATTGGTAAGGAGGGTTTTTCATGGCTGTTCCGGCAAGAAAACATTCACATGCTCGTAAAATGAAGAGAAGATCCAACGTATGGAAGCTCCAGGCTCCTGCTCTGTCTGTATGCCCCGAGTGCGGTGAGTATAAGGCTCCCCATAAGGTATGCCCGAACTGCGGTATGTACCGCGGCAGACAGGTCATCGCCAAGGACGAGGATTAATAGTATCTTTTGAGATGAACAAACGGCGGCGGGCATCGTACTGACCGCCATTTTGTTTTAATTAGGAATTAGCAATGAGGAATGAGGAATTATCGGCGGGCTCTGCCCGCGCCCGATTCCTGTGCTTTTGAAAAAACGTTTCATTTTCAGTAAAACAGCGTATAATACTTCAAAGAATTTATTCTTTATTTTTGCAGTTGATATTTCAATCAAAACGCGTCAGCTTTTTCCGCAATTCCTAATTCCTACTTCCTAATTCCTAATTTGATGACCCGGAGGTAAGTATGGCTGTTATAATCAAAGACGTTTACCGTAACAGCTATGCCGATCGTGCGGGCTGTGAGGCGGGGGATACCCTGCTGTCGATCAACGGGAACGAGATCGTCGACGTACTGGATTATCGCTTTTATCAGCTTGATTCTGATTTAGAATTAAAAATACGTGACAGAAAAGGCGTCGTCCATACCGTCAGGATCAGAAAGCCCGAGTATGAAGAGCTGGGTCTTGAATTCGACACCTATCTGATGGATAAGGAGAAGTCCTGCCGCAACAAGTGCATCTTCTGCTTTATCGATCAGCTCCCCGAGGGTATGCGTGAAAGCCTGTACTTCAAGGACGACGACAGCCGCCTGTCCTTTTTGTTCGGCAATTATATCACGCTGACGAATCTGACGGAGCATGAGATCAGCCGCATCATCAAAATGCATATCAGCCCCGTGAACGTCAGCGTCCATACCACCAACCCCGAGCTGCGCGTCAGGATGATGAAGAACCGCTTTGCGGGCGACTCATTGAAGATCCTCAAGCGCCTGTCCGAGCATGATATCGTGCTGAATACGCAGATCGTCTGCTGTCCCGGGCGGAACGACGGCGAGGAGCTGAAGCGCACCTTGCAAGACCTCTATGATATGAACGTCAACCTGATCGGCGTGGTGCCTGTCGGCTTGACGAAGTACCGCGAGGGCTTGGAGGAGATACAGCCCTTTACCGCAGAAAAGGCGCGTGAAACAGTGGATATCCTCGAAGCGTTCGGCGGGATGTGTCTGCAGACCCGCGGCAAGCGGATCGCCTACGCTGCCGACGAGCTGTATATCAAGGCGGGCTATGAGATCCCCGACGCGTCCTTTTACGGCGACTTTGAAGCGATCGAGAACGGTATCGGTCTGATCGCACAGCTCAGAGAGGATCTGCGCGACGAGCTTAAATGGAGAGAAGCGGATGATTCGATCCGCAGGACGGTTTCGATCGCCTGCGGCGTTTCCGCCGCGCCGTACCTCAGAGAGCTGATGGACGAGGTCGAGCAAAAGTTCACCGGCGTGAAAGTCAACGTCTATCCGATCGTCAACGAATTTTTCGGCGAACAGATCAACGTCAGCGGACTGATCGTCGGGCGCGATCTTATCAAACAGTTAAAGAATAAACCGCTGGGGGACGCTTTGCTGATCTCCTCGGCGATGTTAAGATTTGAGAACGACCTGTTCCTCGACGACGTCCATATCGACGACGTCAGGAGGAGGCTGAATACAGAAGTATTACCGATCAACAACGACGGCGTCATGCTGCTGGACGCTGTATTGGGAGAGAGTCAATAGTTTTTAGTTTCGAGTTTTTTTGTTTCTTAACTATCAACAAACACTTGAAACTGACTGAAAGGAGGAAGAAAGATGTCTAAACCTGTGATCGCGATCGTCGGCAGACCGAACGTCGGCAAAAGCACCTTGTTCAATAAGCTCGTCGGCGAGCGCATCTCTATCGTGGACGATACCCCCGGCGTGACCCGCGACCGTATCTACGGCGACGTGGAATGGGGCGGCAGGAGCGCCCTTCTCATTGATACCGGCGGTATCGAGCCGTTTTCCGACGACATTATTCTTTCTCAGATGCGCGAGCAGGCGCAGCTCGCCATCGATACCGCGGACGTCATCATCATGGTGACGGATGTGCGCTCCGGGCTGGTCGCTACCGACGAGGAGGTAGCGCATATGCTGTTGAAGAGCAGTAAGCCGCTGGTGCTGTGCGTCAATAAATGCGACTCCGTCGGCGATCCGCCGCCTGAGTTCTATGAATTCTACAAGCTCCCGCTCGAGCCGATCGCCGTATCCTCCGTACACGGTCACGGTACCGGTGACCTGCTGGACGCCGTTTTTCAGGAGCTTGACGATTATTCGGAAGAAGAAGCCGCTCCCGAGGTGATCTCGGTCGCCGTTATCGGCAGACCGAACGTCGGCAAATCCTCGCTGATCAACAAGATCACCGGCGAGAATCGCTGTATCGTGTCCGATATCGCGGGCACCACCCGCGACAGCATCGACACCATGATCGAAAACAAGCACGGGATCTTCAACTTGATCGATACCGCCGGTATGCGCCGCAAAAGCAAGGTGACCGACCAGATCGAGCGCTACTCCATCCTGCGCGCGAAAATGGCGATCGAACGCTGCGACGTATGCGTGATCATGCTCGACGCTCAGACCGGCATCACCGAGCAGGATACCAAGGTCGCGGGTCTGGCGCTGGAGGCGGGAAAAGCCTGTGTGATCGCCGTCAATAAATGGGACGCGATCGAAAAGGACGATAAGACGATGCAGAATTTCCGTAAGGATATCGAACGCGACTTCGCCTTTATGAGTTATGCGCCGACGGTGTTTATCTCTGCGAAAACCGGTCAGCGGCTCGACAATCTTTTCGAAAATATCGTCCATGTCACCAATACCGCCGCGACGCGCATCACCACGGGGCTGCTCAACGATGTGCTTGCCAATGCGACGGCGCGCGTTCAGCCGCCGACCGATAAAGGCCGCCGACTGAAGATCTATTATATGACGCAGACCTCCGTGAAACCTCCGACCTTCATCTTTTTCTGCAATAATGCCGAGCTGTTTCACTTTTCCTATCAGCGATATCTGGAGAACAGACTTCGCGAGGCGTTCGATTTCAGCGGAACGCCCATCAGATTTATCATAAGGGAGAGGAATAACAAGTGACGATTGAACTGATTATCCGAACCTTGGCTACCATGATCATCGCGTATCTGATCGGCAGCATCAACCCCGCGATCCTGATCACGCGTATCGTGACCGGTAAAGATATCCGCACGATGGGCTCCGGCAACGCGGGCTTCACCAATGTGCTGCGATCCGTCGGCAAGGGCCCCGCGATCGCGACCATCGCCTGCGATTATATCAAAGGTATTTTAGCGGTAGCGATCGGCTGGTGGATCTTTTCCGCGCTGACGGTGACAAACGACGTCTCGCCTGTTGAATATGTGAAGTACGGCAGATATCTTGCCGGCGTGTGCGTCATCATCGGTCACGCGTTTCCGATCTACTTCGGCTTCAAGGGCGGCAAGGGCGTCGTCACCGCAAATGCCTTGATGCTGGTCGTCGACTGGCGTGTGTTCCTGATGATCCTCGGAACCTTTTTGATCATTTTCTTTATCACGAAGATCATTTCTCTGGGATCCATCGCCTGTGCGGCGCTGTACCCTGTGTATACTCTGGTGATCACGTATTTCTGCGATTATCTGCCGAACCTCGGCACGCCGAATGAACTGCGGTTCCGCTTTGTGCTGATCTCTACCGGCTGCGCTTTCATTGTCGGAGCCATCGTGATCATTATGCATAACGAAAACCTCAAGCGGCTTTTCAACGGAGAAGAAAAGCGCATCAAAGCGAAAAAATAAAGATAGAGGACTGACTATGAAACGTATCATCTGCACATTACTGGTTCTGATCGTTATATGCGCGACCTGTGTGTCCGCCTCGGCGGTGGATTACGGCTGCGACATCAGCACGGTATCCAAAGCGGTGTATCTGGAAAATCTCGACACCGGCGCCGTGGTATTTGAAAAGAGCGCGGGAGAAAGAATGTATCCCGCTTCTACGACAAAGATCATGACCTATGTTGTCACTGCCGATAACGTATCCGATCTTGACGGCACGATGGTGACGATCAAGGAAGAAGTCTTTGCGGATATCGATCCCGAAAGCACCGTCATGGGCTTGAAGGATCATATCGGCGAGCAGTATTCCGTTCGTGACTTACTGTACGGCATGATGCTGCCGTCCGGCAACGACGCGGCGCTGGTGCTGGCGGATTACGTCGGAGAGGGAAGCATCCCGGCGTTTGTCGAAAAGATGAACGCGAAAGCGACCGAGCTCGGCTGCGCCGATACGCATTTTGTCAACCCCCACGGCTTATATGATCCCGACCATTATACCACGGCAAAGGATATGGCGGCGATCGCGAAATACGCCGCTACCATGCCGGGCTTTATGGAGATCACCAATACCGTGAGCTATACGCCCGCGCGCTTTACTCAGCCGATCACCAACACGAATTATATGCTCAGTAAGACCGAACACGGCGGACAGTATTACGATCCGCGTGTCAAGGGTATCAAAACAGGTTATCTGGATGAAGCGGGCAAGTGCCTCGTCACGACCGGCGAGCAGGACGGCTTCCATTACCTTTGCGTCGCGCTGGGCGCCGATTATTCCTTTGAGGACGACGTCAATTACGCGATGATCGATACATCCGCGCTCTATGACTGGGCTTTTACCAATCTTGGCTTTCAGACGGTCTACAGCTCCTCCGAGGTCGTCAAGACCATCGACGTCAATTTCGGCAAGGGCGAGGATAAGCTGAGTCTGGTTCCGGACGGCGAGCTGACCGCTCTGCTGCCGAATCAATACGATCAGTCCAAGATCAGGGTCGAAATGGAGTGTCCTGACGATGTTGACGCGCCCGTGTCACAGGATCAGGTCATCGGCAAGGCGACCGTCTATTATGAAGATATGCTGGTCGGCTCGACCGATATCGTCGCCAATAAGGCGATCGAGCTGGATAAGGTGAAGTATCGCATGGATCAGGTGAAGGTCTGGTTCAAAAAGAATCTGATCTTTGTCATCATCGGCACTGTCGTGATCATTTTACTGATCATCCTGCTTGTCGCCGTATCCAAGGCGCAGAAGAAAAAGCGCGCCCGTGAGAGAGCGCAGAGAGCAAGACGCAGATACAGAGATTAACAATAGGGGGGCTGTCGCATGTGCGCGACAGCCCCTCAGTCGTGTCATCCCGAGCGTTAAGCGAGGGATCTTATCGTGCAATTTATCCAAACAAATCATACCTGATAGGTATGCTGTCACGGAAGAGTCAGCACATTAAGATCCTTCACTGCGTTCGGAATGACATCTTTTTAGTATTGCGACAACCCCTTTTTGCGGTTAAGCGATCAGTGGATAGCGGTCGGTGATCGTCCTTTTACCGTGAAAGGTGATTTTGGGATTGAACGCAAACGAAGATTATGATAGAATAACAGATGAGATCATGAGCTTGGGGGATTGAAGATGTTTTGTAACAAGTGCGGAACTCAGTTGAAAGAAAATGCAAGATTTTGTCCTAAGTGCGGTTCTCCCGTTGCGGCGACCCGCCGGGAGCCTGTCTTCGAGCGGAATACGCCGCAGCCGACGCCTGCCGCGCCAAGACCCCGATCCGGCGTTTCGACGGTTCTGATCGTCTTGATCGCCGTGTTCGGCACGGCGCTGATCGCTGCCGTCGGCATTCTGGTTTACACCCTGTCAGCCCGCAACATCACCGAAAATGTCGTTGAGCCGATAGCGGAAACGGCCGCGGCGGTTCAGGAGCAGACAGCGCCTCGGGAAGAGACCGTAGGGGAGAAACAGGAAGAGATCATCGAGCTGAGCAGCGCATCCGCATTTTCCGGAGCGACTGCGAGCTCCGTCCTCGCAGATCAGGCGGGACACAGCTACGCCGCCGAAAATGTGCTGAAGAACGACGGCGCCTGCTGGTGCGAGGGCGCGTCGGATTACGGCGAGGGCGAGTGGATCAGGCTCGATCTCCCCGAAAAACAGCTGTTGAGCGGTCTGAAGATCGTCAACGGCTACGCCGGCACCGCAAAGCAGTACAGCTCCAACAGCAAGCCCGAAGAGATTAAGATCGAGTTTTCCGACGGCAGGAGCGTCAACGTCGATCTGGAAGTTTTCAGCACCGAAAAGAGAAAATCCACGCAGGACATCCGATTCAGCTCTCCCGTAGCGACGGAGTATGTCAGGATCACGATCGTCAGCGTCGCCGGAAGCGAATACAAGGATACCTGCCTGAGTTATGTCGAGCCGTATTGATAAGATGAATAACAGACTGATTCAGGCTTTGAGCGTGATCGCGGCGCTCGTCCTGTGCGCATGTACGGCTTCATGCGGAGCCGGCAGGGTCGGCGAAACCGCGGAGAGCACAGCCGTGACCGTGAACGAGACTGCCGCCCCGACGGAAACACTTGCTCAGACAGAGGCTCCGCCTACCGAGCCTCCCGCTCCACAGGCGCCGACTGAATACACCTTTCGCCGGGAGCGTTCCGATCCGAACGATCCCTATGACGCGACCGGCTTTGTATCGGTAGGCGACGTGATCCCCGACGCGATCATGGATATCCGCTACTATTCGGAGTACAATTTTGTCGGCAAGAGGATCGACGGCTACGAGGAGCCGCTCGCGCTGCTGTCGGAGGAGGCGGCTTATGCGTTGAAGAACGCCGCTGACGAGCTGCGGGACGAGGGATACAGGCTCGTCGTCTACGACGCTTACCGTCCCCGCTCGGCGGTGGATCATTTTGTATCGTGGGCGTCCGACAGCTCAGATACGAAAATGAAAGAGGAATTCTATCCCGATATCGACAAGTCGCTGCTGTTCGATTACGGCTATATCGCCTACTATTCCGGTCACAGCCGGGGGAGCAAGGTCGATATCAGCTTAGCCGAACTCGATACCGGCGAGCCGGTGGATATGGGCGGCGGATTCGACTATTTCAGCACGGTCTCACATCCGGATTATACGGGCGTGTCACAGGAGCAGTATCAAAACCGCATGACGCTCAGAAGCGCGATGCTGAACAACGGCTTCAGCCCCTGCGCGACGGAATGGTGGGATTTTACGCTGAACTATGAGCCGTACCCGTCCACTTATTTCAACTTTCCGGTCAGTTCATCTTCTCTGGTTTATTAATACTACTCCTTAATAAAAATCTTTAACATCTATTGAGATAAATTCTGCATAGCTTTGTTGGACTCCTTGACAGGCGCCAGCCTGTCTGCGTTGTCCGTCGCGCTCTGCAGAATTTATCTCTAATATCTTATTCAATCTTTTTATCAAGGATTAGTATGAATATCGTTATAAAATAAGGGTCTGCTGCACTCGGTTGTGCAGCAGACCCAATGTTTATGATACGATATATGATATGATACTGATAATCAGACCCGTCAGGAACGACGCGCCGTTGAGCAGGAGCGACAGCTTCAGCTTGCCGAAGCGCTCAAAGGACAGCAGCCGTCGGTAGATCAGGAACTCGATAAAGACAGCCGCAAGCTCCAGCGCCGTAAGGATCAGGACGGTATAGACGCTCTTTGCCGTAAAGCATGCGATCGCCCAGTAATAGCAGTAGTTGACGACGGGATTCGTCAGCAGATTGGCAAGCGCGATGACGAAAAGATCTTTTCCGCGTCTGATCTTCAGCAGGAATGCGAGCGTTAATTCGACCGCGAGCGTCAGGATCAGACCGAGGAGCAGGGACAGCAGGATATTTTGCATCAGCGATTCCGATTACGGTCGTTCGGCTGTGTGCCGAAGCTGCCCGACGGGGCTGCCGCTGAGGAGGCTTTATTCTTCTTTTTTCTGTCGAGGATCAAGAGAACGACCAGCGTGATGATCGCGACAACAAGCACGGGGATGACGACGTAAAGCGTCTGGAGCAATGAGCCGGAATCGACAGATCCCGCCGGCGCCTCGGTTGCGGCAGCGACGGTTTCGACCTTTGTCTCAGCCGCTTCCTGAGCTTCTGTAACGGGCGCTTCTGTTTCAAGCTCCGGGACGGAAACATCTATCTCGACGTTTTCGATGATCTCGACTTCTTTTTCCTCCTGACGCGGCTGGTTGTTATCGGGCGCGGGAGGAACGATCGCGTCTGCCGGGAGATAGATCAATTCAGTGAGATTCATATTTCTTATCCTTTCCTTCAGGCTTATTATTGTCTGTGCGCTTTATCGCCGCTGTTTATGTCGTACATGGTCTCAGCGGTATTTGAGGATCGTTTTTTGCGATTTCGCTCTACAAGCAGAATGATGACGACGGTGATCAATGCGGTCAGGACAGGGATAGCGATCAGCAGTATCAACGAGATCGATACCGTGGGCGGCATTGCCACGTCGGCTTTCTGATTCGGAAAACAATGGAAAAACATATTCAACGTCCTTTCTGATTCAGTTTATCTATATTTGATTTTGAACAGACTTTTTATCGCTCCTTTTCCCGCAGATGATCCACAGGATGACGACGCAGGGTACGGTCAGTACGGAGATGAGGATGCTGTTTGTCAGCACATTTTGGATACGGAAAAAGAAGAACGGAAGCGTCCCCGCGAACAATCCGATCGTGGTGAAGCCGAACGCGGCGCCCGGATAATCCTGCAGGCACGATACGATCAGCGCCAGCGAGACCGCCATCGTCATGCTGAACAGTGTGACGCCGATCAGCGAGACCTCCATCACGTCTGCGCCGAAGATCATGAACGGCAGCGCGCCGACCGTACTGATGACCGCCGTCAGGCGAATACCGATCTTATCGGTGAGAATACCGCCCAGCGCCTTGCCCAGTCCCATACAGCAGTAGAGGAGGACGGTCTGCAGCTCCGTTTTGTTCCATGATGTCGGGATCCCGTAGCCCATATAGGCGCGCACCGCGACGACAAAGGTCGCGAGCGCGATCACGGCGACGCTGTTGATCTTCTTGTTAGTAAAATCATATTGACGGAGATTTTCTTCTCCGTCGCCGGTTTTGATCCTTTTTGCAAGGAGGATCAGGACGAAAGCCAAAACATTCAGCGCGACGATCCACCAAACGGAAACGCCGTGCAGAGAAAGCAGCTTGCCGGTGACAAGACCGAAGGCGCCGCCTGATACGAATACGGCGGCAGGCGTGATCTTGCCCGGCGAGGAGCGCAGGGTCGCCTCAGCGCCCTGGATATGCACCATACAGTTGCCGACGGATAAAATCGCTATGACGAGAAAGGCGTTGACGTCGAAAAACAGCAGGAGCAGGGACAGCGAGGTGAGCGCCGTGCCCGACAGCGCCCAATCGACGCGGATCCCCTTGTCCCGCAGAAAGCCGAAGAAGCCCTGCGGTACGAACGCCACAAAGTCATACAGCAGACTGACGCCCCAGATCAGGGGGCTTTTGATATAGCTTGTCAGCACATAGAAGCAGGCGACTTCCAACAGAAAGTGGATGAAAAAGTAATACAGTCCTAATTGGTTGCTTTTCTTCATGATGGTTTCTGCTGAGATCGTTTCGATTACATTTTTTCCATGATCTTTTGGGCGACGTATACGCCGCTGGCGGAGGCATGGGAGAGGGAATGGGTGACGCCGGAGCCGTCGCCGATGACGTATAAGCCTTCGTATTCGGTCATCAGATCTTCGTCGAGCGCTACCTCCATGTTATAGAACTTGACCTCCACGCCGTAGAGCAGGGTGTCGTCGTTCGCGGTGCCGGGCGCGATCTTGTCGAGCGCGTAGATCATCTCGATGATGTCGTCGAGGATGCGCTTGGGCAGCACCAGGCTCAGATCGCCGGGCGTCGCCTGCAGGGTCGGGCGGACGGTGCTTTCTTCGATACGCTTACGGTTGGAGCGCCTGCCGCGCTCGAGGTCGCCGAAGCGCTGGACGATCACGCCGCCGCCGAGCATATTGCTCAGCATCGCGATGCTTTCGCCGTAGCCGTTGCTGTCCTCGAACGGCTCCGAGAAGTGCTTGGATACCAGCAGGGCGAAATTGGTATTCTCCGTCTTTTTGGAGGGATCTTCAAAGCTGTGACCGTTGACGGTCACGATGCCGTTGGTATTCTCGTTGACGACGATACCGTTCGGATTCATACAGAAGGTACGGACGTTGTCCTCGAACTTTTCGGTGCGGTAGACGATCTTGCTTTCATACAGCTCGTCGGTCAGGTGGGAGAAGATGACCGCGGGCAGCTCTACGCGCACGCCGATATCCACGCGGTTCGACTTGGTTTTGATACCCAGCTCGTCACAGATCCTCTCCATCCATTTGGAGCCGGAGCGTCCGACCGAAACGATACAGCGGGTGCAGTCGTCATATCCGTTTTTGTGGTGGATACGGTAGCCGCCGTCGATGATCCCGATGTGTTCGACCGGCGTGTTGAAGTGGAAATCAACGGTTTTGGAGATCTTTTCATAGATGTTGCTCAGCACGACATAGTTGATGTCGGTGCCGAGATGACGGACGGAAGCGTCCAGCAGCTGCAGCTTGTTCTGGGTGCAGATACGTTTGAAATCCGAGCCGGCGGTGGTATAGAGCTTTGTATTCTCTCCGCCGTTTTCGACGTTGATCCTGTCCACATAATGCATCAGCTCCAGCGCCTTGTCGCGCCCCATGTACTCGTGCATGGTGCCGCCGAAATCGTTGGTGATGTTATATTTGCCGTCCGAGAAGGCTCCCGCTCCGCCGAAGCCGGACATGATCGCGCAGGTCTTGCATTTGATGCAGGATCTGACCTTGTCGCCGTCGATAGGACATTTGCGGTTCTCAAGCGCGCTGCCTGTTTCAAATACGGCGACCTTCAGATCCGGACGCTTTGTCGCGAATTCGTATGCCGAGAAGATGCCGCCGGGGCCGGCGCCGATGATAATGATATCGTATTTCATAATGATTTCTCCTGTATATCGTAATGAAGCCTCCCTTTCCTAAGGGAGGTGGCGCGCAGCGCCGGAGGGTTGTTACCTGTTTCGCAATGCTTTTGGGCAACCCCCGGTCACCGTGACGCAAGCGTCCGGTGACAGCCCCCTTAGGAAAGGGGGCCTATAAATCAGAACGTCGCTTCGACGATCTCCTGCCGGTTGACGTTGATCAGTCCTTTTCCGTTAAGACGCAGAATGGGTATGACCGGCAGGCTGACAAAGGCGAGCGTCATGAAGGGATCAATGTCGTCGGACGCGCCCAGCCGTTTGGCGGCTGCTTTCAGCTCTTTCAGACGTTCGACGACTTCTTCGATCGACAGCGGACTCATCAATCCCGCGATCGGCAGGGAGAGAGAAGCCGTGACCCTGCCGTCTTCGACGATAACCAGACCGCCGCCCATTTCACGAACCGCGTTAGCCGCCGCGGCGATATCTTCTTCGCTGCAGCCCGCGACGATCAGATTATGGGAGTCGTGCGCCACGCTGGTTGCGACGGCGCCCCGCCGGATGCCGTAACCCTGAAGAAAACCGACGCCGATGTGACCGGTGTTGTGATGACGTTCAAAGACAGCCGCTTTCAGAACGTCGCGTTTGATATCGATGCCGTTGTTCTGCCGTCCTTCCGGAGTCGGCTGTATGATGATCTCATCCGTCAGCAGTTCACGGCGCTTCAATCCGATCACGCGCTGACGGTCTTTGATCTCGTCGAAACGCAGTTGATCGGGCGTGACCTTCTGCATATGGAATGAGTGCAGGATCCTGTCGCTGTCGGGCAGCGTTTGACGGTTGTTGTTCAGCACCTTGCCGTTTTCCGCGACGCGCTTACCGTCGATGTATACCTGCTCCACCGTGAAATCGATGAAATCGCTCAGTACGACGATATCCGCGTGATAGCCGGGCGCAACAGCGCCGTAATCCTTCAGACCGAAGTAGGTCGCCGTGTTGTAAGTACACATCTGTATCGCATGCACGGCGCTGACGCCCTGCCTGACCGCTTTGCGGATGATGGCGTCGAGGTGACCCTCGTGCAGCAGATCTTCGGGATGACGGTCGTCGGTACAGAACATCTCTCTGTAACAATACGGCGGTTTGCAGAGGGGGAGGAGGGCGTTGAGATTTTTGGCGGCGGTGCCCTCGCGAATCATGATCCACTGACCGCGCGACAGCTTTTCGAGCGCTTCTGTCTTGTCGGTACATTCGTGGTCGGATCGAACGCCTGCCGCGGTGTAGGCGCACAGGTCTTTGCCGCCTAAGAACGGCGCGTGTCCGTCGATGATCCTGCCGTTTGCTTTCGCGTCGGCGATTTTCTCCAGTAAGGCGGCGTCGCCCTCGCATACGCCGACAGAGTTCATGACCTCGGCGAGTCCGAGTACGTTTTCTTTTGCGTAATACGGCTTGAGGTCTTTGGCTTCCAGTGTTTCGCCGCTTTCCTCCAAGGGAGCCGCAGGGACGCAGGAGGGAAGGTTGAAGTAGATGTGCATATCCAGATTTTCACACAGCTTCATCATATACCCGATCCCTTCGGCACCCGCTACGTTAGCGATCTCATGCGGATCCGCCATGACCGCCGTGGTGCCGCAGGGGAGAGAACCGCGTTCGAATTCGACGGGAGTCAGCAGGGTGCTTTCGAGGTGCATATGCGCGTCGATAAAGCCCGGGACGATGATTTTTCCGCTCAGGTCGACTTCCTTATTGCCTTCATATCGTCCCAGTCCCGCGATGATGCCGCCGCAGATCGCGACGTCTTTATGCTCGAGCTGTTCGGTGAAAACATTCAGTACGCTGGCGCCCTTGAGGACGAGGTCGGCTTTTTCACGTCCTGTCGCAACGTCGATGATTCTTTTGAGATTCATGACTACCTCCTTTCCGTGGGTGCTCTTTGGTTTTGCAAGAGCTGCATTGACAATATGTTTTCATATTATATTAGCATATATTACGACTCAGTTCAATCGTTATTTTTACAGTTTGAAAAACATTTGAAAACGCTGAAAATAGATATTGACAATTAATGAATTAAGTGCTATAATTCTACTGTTCGATATGCGAGTGTGCTGGAATAGGCAGACAGGCACGTTTGAGGGGCGTGTGTCTTTGACGTACGGGTTCAAGTCCCGTCACTCGCACCACAAATCAGGGAACGTCCATACGGACGTTCCCTGATTTGCTTGTACGATCGAGTGACGGGACTTGAAAGGACGGTTGTTTATGGAAGCGTATATTATTAACGGGATATTAGTAAAGGCTTTTTCATGCGAATCTGATGCGGCCGTTCCCGCCGGAGTGACGGTTATCGGTTCAAACGCGTTCTCTGATTGTTCAAATCTGCAGTCGATTTCTTTTCCGAACGGATTGAAATGGATAGGCGAAAATGCTTTCCGTAATTGCTGCCGGCTGAAGGAAATCATCCTGCCGGAAGGACTTGAAATAATTGAAAATTTGGCTTTTTTGGATTGCGTCAATCTCAAGTCGGTCGTTCTTCCGAACGGGATCAAAAAAATGGGTGTGAGCGCTTTCAACGGATGTACCTCTCTGGAAGAGGTCGTATTGCCGGAGGGGCTTGAACGGATAGAGCGTTTAGCTTTTTCCGGTTGTTCTCATCTCAGAAAAGTGCGGCTTCCTAAAAGTTTGAAATCGATCGGCGACTTGGCGTTTTATAATTGCCATCCGGAAATCGAATTTCATATCCCCGATTTCAGCACATGGCTGGGTATCAGTTACGAAAACCTTTCTTATACATATTCCTTTCCGAAACATCTGCATATTAACGGTGAACCTGTGTCTTCGGTCGAGCTGCCTGAAGGGATCGTCTGTATCAAAAGCCCCGCGTTCTCTTATTGCAGCAGCCTGACGTCCGTATCCTTTCCCGAAAGTCTGGATACCATTGAGGAAGAGACGTTTGATCATTGTGAGAGATTAACCTCGGTATCATTCCCGAAAGGTCCGCGTTTGATAGGTGAAGAAGCTTTTCTGAACTGCACGGGTCTGAAAGAACTCATCATTCCGGAAGGATTGGAACGAATCGAGGATAAGGCGTTTTATCAATGTGTGAGTCTTGAGCGCGTTTCCTTTCCCGACGGTCTGAAAACAATTGGACAAAAAGCGTTTGGCGGCTGTACTGCTTTGACAGAAATCAGGATCCCCGAAAGCGTCGGCAGGATCGGAAATTTTGCATTTGAAAAATGTACAGCCCTCAGAAGGATTATCATACCCAAAAAGCTCAAATGGAATTGGATGGCGATTTCCGGCTGCAGCGATATCGAGTTTTCCTATATCAAAAGTGAATCTGAGAAAGAGCGTGAGGATATCTTCCGTGAGGAAAGAAAAAGATTTCGTATCCATATGGACATCACGGATTGGGCGGATAACACCAACGATATCGGATCGTGCAGCGTTTATTACGACCGTTCTTTCAAAACCTTTTATACTCCCGCCGAAGAGGACATGATGATCAAAGACGGAAAGCTCGTCGGTTTTCGTGTGTTCTATAAAGATAAGGAAGATGTATTGTATCTCGACGGATCACGGGAACTCCGTATCACAATTATCGGAAGCGGGTCGGCTGATTACTCGGACTGGTGTGATTTCCGTTTGGAAGAAACGGAATCGTCTTTGTGATATGGTTTGTTTTCGGATCTGTACAAAAAGCTGACGGAAACACCGCACGATTCGCGGCGTTCGTCTTACTTTGCATTCCGCATACCTCGATGATGCGGTAATGCCTTATGTTATCGGGTGATCAAATGTTTCATGTTTCATTTCCGGGCTTAGGGATCAACGACCTGCCCGTCAACCGCGTCGCCTTTTCGATAGGCTCGTTCAACGTATACTGGTACGGCATCCTGATCGCGATCGGTCTGCTGCTGGCGGTGCTGTACGCGTATTTCAATGCGCATCGTTATGACGTCGACCGCAACAAGCTGATCGACTGTGTCATCGTCGGCATCGTGACGGCGATCATCGGTGCGCGCGCGTATTACGTCATCTTTAAATGGGATTACTTTTCCGCGCATCCGTCCGAGATCATCGACATCCGCGACGGCGGCATCGCGATCTACGGAGCGATCATCGGCGCGCTGGTCGGCGGTCTGATCATGGCGAAGATCCGTCATATGAAGTTTTTGCCCATCCTCGATATCACGATGACCTCCTTTCTGATCGGTCAGGCAATCGGGCGCTGGGGCAACTTTTTCAATCAGGAAGCCTTCGGTACGCCGACGGACAACGTCTTCCGCATGGTCAGCGAGAATACCGGCGGGGTCGGGGTGCATCCCTGCTTTTTGTACGAATCCGTCTGGTGCGCGCTGGGATTTTTGTTCCTCTTCCTCTTCAACCGCAAATTCCAGAAGTATCACGGTCAGGTGTTCTATCTGTATCTCGTCTGGTACGGCTTGGAGCGCACCTTTGTGGAGGGGCTGCGTACAGACAGCCTGTATCTGCCGTTTCAGGTATTCGGCTATGATATCCGCGTGTCGCAGGCGCTGTCTGCCGTTCTCGTGATCGCCGGAATCATCCTGCTGATCGTCAACCGCAAAAAGAACGACGGCATGAAGGGCAGAAAATTTGAGAAAACCTATAAGAAATCCAAGAAAAGAGGGTAATATATATGTATCAGATCATTGACGGTAAATCAGTATCGCAGAGCGTGAAGGACAGGATCAAAGAAGAAGTCGCAGTGCTGAAAGCGCAGGGAAAAGAAATCACCCTTGCGGTCATCATCGTCGGCGACGATCCCGCCTCGCGCGTGTATGTCAATAATAAAAAGAAGGCATGCGAGTATGTCGGCTTCCGCTCGCTGGAGTATGCGCTTCCCGCTGAGACGACGCAGGAGGAGCTGATCGCGCTGATCGAGGAACTCAACGCCCGTGACGACGTCAACGGCATCCTCTGTCAGCTGCCCGTTCCGAAGCACATCGACGACAAGGCGGTCATCGCCGCGATCTCCGTCGACAAGGACGTCGACGCGTTCTCGTCCTATAACGTCGGCAAGATCATGATCGGCGACTATGATTTCCTGCCCTGCACGCCCGCAGGCGTAATGGAAATGCTGCACTATTACAATATCCCGGTCGAGGGTAAGAATTGCGTCGTGATCGGCAGAAGCAATATCGTCGGCAAGCCGATGGCGATGCTCCTGCTGCATGAGAACGGCACCGTGACCGTGACCCACAGCCGCACCGAGAACCTTGCAGAGATCACCAAGAACGCGGATATTCTGGTCGCCGCTGTCGGCAGAGCGAAGTTCGTCACCGCCGATATGGTAGGGGAGGGTGCAGTAGTGATCGACGTCGGCATGAACCGCGACGAGAACGGCAAGCTCTGCGGCGACGTCGATTTTGATTCTGTAAAAGAAAAATGTTCCTACATCACGCCCGTTCCCGGCGGCGTAGGCCCCATGACCATCGCCATGCTGATGCAGAATACGTTAAAGGCATATCATATTCAGAATGACCGCTGAATTTTCATCGATAACCTTGTTTGAAATATCTGTATGTAATCTGATAAAAAAACAGATCATTTCAATCGGATCTTTATGTCACAGAGGATAACAGATGCTTGAGAGGATAAAGAACAATACGGCGAAAAAGATCGCCCGTATAAAAGAGCTGGGCATAGCAGCCAAGCTGATACTGCTATTGATGACCGTTTCTGCAGCGGTCATCTTTGCGTTGGTCTTCAAAAGCATTGTTTCTTTTGAGCTGAACCATGCTTATAACTGGGATTCTCCGCTTTATTGGGCTGTCGGTCGGGGGATGATCAACGGGCTGAAGCCGTATGCGGAAATGTATGAAAACAAGCCTTTGGGGATATTCCTTGTTTCCGCTCTATCCTTTCTGCTGACTGACGATACGGTCATCTGCAATATCGTAAGTGTGCTTGCTGTGTTCTTGACAGCGATTCTGCCTGTGACGGCGATCATCGGTGATCGTAAAACCACAGAGAAAAACGATAACGCGGCGGTCATGTGTGCTTCCGGATATATGATTGTATTATTTACCGGCTTGATGCTCGCGTTTTACAGCGAAAAACGGTCGGGGGGCTTTCAGGTAGAAGCGATCGGAGCGGCTTTTTCGATCCTGTTTATTTGTCTGGTGAAAAAGCGTAAAAACGACGAGAGTCGCCCCAAAAGAGTCATCCTGACCTTATCCTCGGCGTTGGCTGTCTGCTGCGCCGTGATGTTTAAGGAGCCGTTTTTGCTTATCTCTGTTTTCGGCGCGCTGCTTTTTGTCGACAGCTTCAAAGGCTTTCTCAGAAACATTCTGCTTCCGTGTCTGATCGGCGGAGCGTTCTTTGCGGCGGTTCTTGCTGTAACGGGCGTCTTCGTTCCGTATTTTACGATCTATTTCAAGCAGATGTTTGAAACACGGCTGTCGGGCTCTTCGGCATTCTTGAGAGCGTTCAACGTATTAAAAGTATTCAAGGATTTATGGCGAGTCAGTCATTTTCTCTTTGTGCTGATTCTTTTATTGATGACGCTCATGCTGCTGAGGATGTTCCTTAACCGAAAGAGTACGGCGGGCTTTGTCTTTGACGTCGTCAAAGTCATCGCGGCTGTTTTTATCGCGTCGTTCTGCGTGGGCTTGGGCGGACAGTATTTTAATCATCATTACGTATTTGCCGTTCCCGTATATTGTGCGTTTGTAATAATCGGAAGTCCTTTTTTGTTTCAATTCAAGCCCCAAAGGATACCGGTGACCGTGTCGGTGTTACTGTTGGGGGTGCTAATTTTGATTTCTTCTGCGCGGAAGATTGGATTACCTTACAAGTACAGTCATACCGAGGATTTTTCTTTGGTGAAAACGAAAGCGGAATATGTGGATTTGCTGCTCGATTATTACGGAGCGGAGCGTTATCAGTTTATCGGTTTCAATGAAGATGAAAAATTTTTCGGTTTGACGAAGCATTCGCCGCAGGGTCCGGTCTTTGTACAGGATCCGGTCAATTTCATCAGTAAAAACACGTGGTTTTATCAAAGTTTTGCCGAACAGCTCAACGAATGTGATGTGATCATTTTAGATTACTATTCGGCGCCCGGTACGCTAGAACTCGTTGAAACCGCTGTTGAATCCGATTTTACCGAAACGCCTGCAAGGGAGTTTGACGTCAGTCCCCCTGATGGTTTTGATTGTCAGATCTATTACCGCACATCAAAATTCGGTTGATTTTAACGATTAGAGTTCTGGTTTCAAATAACAGGAATAAAAAGTTCTTGACATCGAAAAGCCTTTATGATATAGTATATAAGCCGCATACTGTGGGTTTATTAAGTGCGCGTAAATTTGCTTATACTGTAAACAGTCTGAGCGATTATGCCGCCGCCCGCGAGTAGCGAGTCTATGTAAAAGGAATGATAAAATGTTCGCAGTAATCGAGACCGGCGGTAAGCAGTACAAGGTTTCTGAGGGCGACGTCATCTTTGTCGAGAAGCTCGACGCAGAGAACGGCGCTACCGTAGAATTCGACGTTGTTGCTGTTTCTACCGACGACGGTATCAAAGCCGGCACACCTTATGTTGACGGCGCTAAGGTCTGTGCTGAGGTCATCAAGACCGATAAGGCGAAGAAGATCTATGTATCCACCTACAAGCCCAAGAAGGGCGAGAAGAGAAAGATGGGTCACCGTCAGCCTTACACTAAGGTTGAAATCAAGGCGATCAACGCCTGATGATCAAAGTCGCTTTTTTCGGTACTGATCTGCTGTACGGCTTTCACATCAAAGGACATTCGGACATGAATCCCGAGGGGCCTGAAGTGCTGTGCGCTTCGGTCAGCAGCGCGGCGTATATGACGGCGAACACCGTCACCGATGTGATCGGACTGAAGCCTGTTATGCTGATCAAGGACGGCAATTTGTACCTGAAAGTAAAGACTGAATCGGAAGCGCAACAGTGCCGCGTGTTATTCGACGGCCTGCAGCTTCATCTTCGCGAGATCGCGAAGCAATATCCCAAGTATTTAAAAGTAACTAATTCGGAGGTGTAAGGTAATGCTGAAAATAAATCTGCAGTTGTTCGCTCATAAAAAAGGTATGGGTTCGACCAAGAACGGTCGCGACAGCGAGTCTAAGCGTCTCGGCGTCAAGCGCGCTGACGGTCAGTTCGTTTTAGCCGGCAACATTCTCGTCAAGCAGAGAGGTACTCACATCCACCCCGGCAACAATGTCGGCCGCGGTTCCGATGACTCTCTCTTCGCGAAGGTAGACGGCGTCGTACGCTTCGAGCGTATGGGCAAGGACAGAAAGCGCGCCAGCGTTTATCCTGTTGAGCAGTAATTGACTTGTGGGGCGGTTCAAAACCGCCCTTTTTGTTTAGTTGAATATGTCATTGCGAGCCCTTTAGGGCGTGGCAATCCCACAAAGAGGAAATGGATCATTCTGTTGCATCAACCTTTTGCAAGCGACAAGGGGATGTCGGGACTTCGTCCCTTTTCGGAATGACGCGATATATACTGAGGTATCATTGATGTTTGTAGATAAAGCGAAAATTACGATCAAAGCTGGTGACGGCGGCGACGGAGCCGTAGCGTTTCACCGTGAAAAATACGTTGCGTCCGGCGGTCCCGACGGCGGCGACGGGGGAAAGGGAGGCGATATCGTTTTTGTCGCCGATTCCAACCTGTCCACGCTTGCCGATTTCCGCTATAAGCACAAGTTTGAAGCAAAGAAGGGCGCGAACGGTATGGGCGGCAGAAAGTTCGGCAAGGCTGCCGAGGATCTGGTCATCAAGGTGCCTGTCGGTACCCTCGTCCGCGACGCCAAGACCGGCAGGATCATGGCGGATCTCTCCGGCAAGGAGCCTGTCGTCGTCGCCAAAGGCGGCAAGGGAGGCTGGGGCAATAAGCATTTCGCGACCCCGACCCGCCAGACGCCCCGCTTCGCCAAGCCCGGCATGCCCGGCGAGGAATTCGAGGTCACGCTGGAATTGAAGCTGCTCGCGGACGTCGGTTTGGTAGGCTTTCCGAACGTCGGCAAATCCACCCTGATCTCCGTCGTTTCACAGGCAAAGCCCCAGATCGCCAATTATCATTTTACCACGATCACCCCCACCCTCGGCGTGGTGTCGATGGGTGACGGCGTGTCGTTCGTGATGGCGGATATCCCCGGACTGATCGAGGGCGCCGCCGATGGTACGGGACTGGGACATCAGTTCCTGCGCCATGTGGAGCGCTGCCGTCTGCTGGTGCATATCGTAGACGTATCCGGTTCCGAAGCGCGTGATCCGAAGGAGGATTTCCGCATCATCAACGAGGAGCTGGAGAAGTTCAACCCCGAGCTTGCCGCGCGTCCGATGCTGGTGGTCGGCAATAAATGCGACCTCGCCACCGACGAGCAGATCGCCGACTTCAAGGCGTGGGTCGAAGCGCAGGGCTATAAATTCTTCCCGATCATGGCGGCGATCCGCTACGACGTAGACCCGTTGCTCAAACAGATCGTCGAGGAGCTTTCAAAGCTGCCGCCTATCAAGATCTATGAGCCGGAGCCGCTGCCCGAGATCGATGAAGAACAGTTCGGCGACGTTACGATCACCGTTCAGGACGGCGTGTATATGGTCGAGGGCAAGTGGCTGCTGCGTGTTCTGCGCGGCGTCAACTTCGACGATTACGACGGGCTTTCCTATTTCGAGCGCCTGCTGCAAAGCTCCGGCGTGATCGACAAGCTCCGTGAAGCAGGCTGTCAGGAGGGCGATACCGTGTGCATCTATGACCTTGAATTTGAGTTTATTGAGTGATGTTGATGGACGATAAAACATTGAATTCCGTTCCGACCCTGAACCTAGCCTTTATCGGCGACGGCGTATATGATCTGCTGGTGCGCGAGTATCTCGTCACCCGCAGCGCCGCGCACGTAGGCGAGCTGAATCAAATGAAGGTCGAGCTGGTCAACTGCAAAAGTCAGGCGGCTTTCATGAAGCAGATCATGGAGGAGCTGACCGAGGAAGAGCGGGACGTCTACAAACGCGGACGCAATACAAAGGTCAACTCCGCGTCCAAGCATTCGACGCTTTCCGATTACCACGCCGCTACCGGTATGGAGGCGCTTTTCGGCTGGCTGTATCTCAAAGGCAGACAGGAACGCATAAATGAGCTTTTCACGCTGATAATAAATACATTATAATTTGTAGGGGAGGGGCTTGCTCCTCCCGCGGCGCTTACGGCGCCCAATATATTTGAAATCGTGATACCATGAAAAATACCGACAGAGTGAGG
>JAFRBD010000071.1 GCA_017405065.1 Ruminococcus sp.
GATCTCGCTCGTCGCGATGCCGGTACGCTCAGAGATCAGCTCGATCGCCTCCTTCGGCAGATAGCCGTAGACGTCCTGTGTGTGCTGTAAGATCGTGATAAGACTGCCCTTGACAGGCGCATACTCGTCCAGTATGCCGTCGAGCAGGGACAAGTCAATGGTTTCTTTCATGTATAATCCTCCAAAAATTCCAATCGGTTGAGGTAGCTCATAGCAAATCCTCAGTCGCGTGACGCAAGCGTCCGCGACAGCTCCCTTAGGAAAGGGAGCCTAAAAATACGCCAAAAGCGCACTCCCGCTTTTTTGAAGGAGAGCGCGCTTGATGTTCAATTTAACTGATATCAGACGATACCCTGAGCGAGCATTGCTTCGGCAACCTTCTCAAAACCGGCAATATTCGCGCCGGCAACATAGTCGCCCTCACAGCCGTACTTCTTAGCAGCCGCGTCAAGATTGCGGAAGATGTTGATCATGATCTGCTCGAGCTTCTGATCGACCTCTTCAAAGGTCCAGGAGAGTCTCTCGGAGTTCTGGCTCATCTCCAGAGCGGAGGTAGCAACGCCGCCTGCGTTAGCCGCCTTGCCGGGCGCAAAGAGAACGCCGTTCTTCTGGAAGTACTCGGTAGCCTCAAGGGTGGTGGGCATATTGGCGCCTTCCGCTACAGCTGTTACGCCGTTTTCAACCAGCTTCTTCGCGGCGTCGATGCCGAGCTCGTTCTGGGTCGCGCAGGGGAGCGCGATATCGCACTTGATATCCCATACGTTAGAGCCTTCTGCCTTCTTATCATGATACTCAGCCGAAGGACGGGCAGCCGCATACGCGTCGAGACGAGAGCGCTTGACTTCCTTAACGTCCTTCAGGACAGCGACGTCGATACCCTCCGGATCGTAGACCCAGCCGGTGGAATCGGAGCAGGTGACGACCTTTGCGCCGAGCTGCTGTGCCTTCTGGATCGCGTAGATCGCAACGTTGCCCGCGCCGGAAACGCAGATGGTCTTGCCCGCGATATCGATGTTGTTCGCTTTGAGCATCTCACGGGTGAGATAAAGCAGACCGTAGCCGGTAGCCTCGGTACGAGCCAGAGAGCCGCCGAAGGTCAGACCTTTACCGGTGAGAACGCCCTCAAAGCAATTCTTCAGGCGCTTGTACTGACCGAACATGTAGCCGATCTCTCTGCCGCCGGTACCGATATCGCCTGCGGGAACGTCGGTGTCTGCGCCGATGTGGCGGAACAGCTCGGTCATGAAGCTCTGGCAGAAGCGCATGATCTCCATATCGGACTTGCCCTTGGGATCAAAGTCGGAGCCGCCCTTGCCGCCGCCGATCGGCAGACCGGTCAAAGAGTTCTTGAAGATCTGCTCGAAGCCGAGGAACTTGATGATACCGAGATAGACCGACGGATGCAGACGGATGCCGCCCTTGTACGGACCGATCGCGGAGTTGAACTGTACGCGGTAACCGGTGTTGACCTGTACCTGACCGTTGTCATCGACCCACGGAACACGGAACTTGATCTGACGCTCAGGCTCGCAAATACGCTCTAACAGCGCCTGCTTCCTGTACATTTCCTCATTCGCGTCGATCACGGGACGAAGAGAGTTCAGGACTTCTTCTACCGCCTGCAGAAACTCGGCTCGGATGCGTTCTTTTCTTTTACTTTTGCCAGTACTTCATCTACATAAGACATAATGTTTTCCTCCAAATAAAATAACCGTTTTTTGACAAAACAAAAAGGCACCTCGGACTATGTGTCCGAGACACCTTTGCCTCAACAGCACGAATTATACGCCTAAAGTTGTTATTTGTCAAGCGTTTAACAAAAATTTTGCAGGATGACTAATTCTTTCCTGCAGATCACCTGTTGTTTTTGCAGATCCATAAATTAGGGATTGACAGAAAAAACCACTTGTGATAAAGTAGTAACCGAACAAAGACGTTCATTTTTTAGACAGTAACCGTATTACTGTATCTTGAATGGCGTTTTTGTATAACGTATCATTCAGTGAACAAGGGCGTTCATCCAGGGCGGCAAAGTCCCGGGTGGAGCCTTTTTGCTTTTCGGAAGCGAGGTAGGATCATGAATACGACAGAACAGGAATTGATGACTTACATCGAGGAAGAGGACGTCAAGTTTATTCGTCTTTCTTTCTGCGACATCTACGGAGTGCAAAAGAATATCTCCATCCAGCGCAGCGAGCTGCCCCGAGCGCTTGAAAAAGGGATCGGTATCGACGCCTCCTATATCGACGGCTTCGGCGGAGATTACGGCAGGGATATCTGGCTTCATCCGGAAGCGGATACCATCACCGTGCTGCCTTGGAGACCGGAGCACGGCAAGGTGGTGCGCATGTTCTGTACGCTGACCTATGAGGACGGCACTCCCATAGAGACCGATACCCGCTCAATGCTGCGTCAGGCGGTGAAATACGCCCAGTCGAAGGGTTATCGTTTTCATTTTAAATCCGAGATGCAGTTTTACCTGATCAAAACGGACAACGACGGCGCCGGTACGGGAGTACCCTATGATAATGCAGGGTATATGGATATCGCTCCTCTTGATAAGGGCGAGAACGTGCGCCGCGAGATCTGTCTGACGCTCGAGCAGATGGGGATCAAGCCCGAAAGCTCCCACCACGAGGCGGGTCCGGGACAAAACGAGATCGACTTCCGTTATTCCGATCCGATCACCGCGGCGGATAATACCGTGACCTTTTTAAGCGTCGTGCGTACCCTTGCCGCACAGAACGGCTTGTACGCGGACTTCTCACCGAAGCCGTTCAAGGATAAAGCCGGCTCCGCGCTGCATATCACGACCGCCGTCAGGACGAAATCGGGTGAGGACGTCACGGATCAGGCGATCGCGGGGCTGCTGCACAATATTGCCGGAATGACGGTTTTTCTCAATCCGACGTCTGATTCCTTCAACCGTTTCGGTCAGCACAAGGCGCCGAAATACATCACATGGTCACCGACCAACCGCGCACAGCTGGTTTTCTCTTACTTTACCGAAACAGGGATCCGCTGCGCCCAGCTGCGGTCTCCCGATCCCGAGGCGAATCCGTATCTCGCGTACACGCTGATGATATATGCGATTTTGGACGGGATCGAAAACAACAGGGAGCTGCCTGAGCCTACCGAAGAGAAACTGCCGCATATCCAAAGCATGCTGAGATCGGAGCCTGCAAGACTGCCCGACAGCCTAGAAAAAGCGCGTATCGAAGCGACCAATTCACCTCTCGTTCAAGAGTTCATACCCTCGTCCGTGACCCGGATATATTGTAATCAATCATACTGATCTCTGACGGAAAGGAAGATTTCTCTGCGGTTCGGTTTTCGCCGTACTTTGCTGCCGCCGTTCGGTTCGTCTTTCGAAAACCGTCCTCACAGATCAATGTCTGCTTTTCATCAGAGAGTAGTATAACCGCTGAGAGAATGACCGGGAAAGGAGAGCGGGTTTTGAATTTTACAGAACGTCATTATAAAATACTGGTAGTTTCAGCCGATGACAGATTCATCAAAGAAGTCGCTTCTCTCCTGCAAGGCGATCGGTTCCGTCCGGACGCCTCTCACAGCGCCTCGGACGCACGATGCAAGCTGCTCGAAAAAGCTTATGATCTTGTCGTCGTTAATGCGCCGCTGAGGGATGATTCCGGTTCACGCCTCTGCATCGACGTGTGCCGCGACAACGGCACGATCGCCGCGATCTTCGCTGCAGCCGATATCTATGATGAAATATACGCCAAGGTATCGCAATACGGTGTGTTTGTACTTCAAAAGCCATCTTCCAGAGCACTGGTGAATCAGGGGATCTCTTTGATGGTTTGTGCGCGGGAGCGCCTCAGGACGCTGGAAAAGAAGGTCGGCAAGACGGAAAGCAAGCTCGATGAGATCCGTATCGTCAATAAGGCGAAATGGCTGTTGATCGATCATGAGGGTCTCAGCGAGGAAGAGGCGCATAAACAAATCGAAAAGTCGGCGATGGACGCGGGACTGACAAAAAAGCTCGCAGCACAGCTTATTATTGACAACTATCTCAAATAGCATTTCAACCGATGGTGCTTGTTGGGCGGGGGCTTGCTCCCGCCGTTACTTTTTCGATCACGGAGAGTACAAGCCGGCGCAGATCACGGAACTATTGCATATTCTGTAAATAATCATTATAATGATAGACAGAATCAAGAATCAGTATAAGTGATCAGCGCTTATTCAACAAACAAAAGGAGCAACGCATATGTGTGGAATCGTAGGATATGTCGGGCCGCGCGACTGTACGGACGTACTGGTATCCGCATTGACAAAGCTGGAATACCGCGGATACGACTCTGCCGGTATCGCCGTATTTGAAAACGGTAAGATCGAGGTCGCCAAAACCAAGGGGCGTTTATCCGATCTGACCGCAAAAATGGAAAAGGAGGGTAAGCCGCAGGGTCACGCCGGTATCGGACATACGCGCTGGGCGACGCACGGCGAGCCGTCGGACGTCAACTCCCATCCCCACTCGGGACGCCGCGTCACCATCGTCCACAACGGCATCATCGAGAATTATAAACAGCTCAAACAGTTTTTGATCGATAATGATCGCAGTGAGTTTCTCTCCGATACGGATACCGAGGTCGTCGCGCAGCTGCTCGACTTCTATTATGACGGCGACCCGATCCGCTGCATCCGCAGGACGCTGCACGAGCTGCGCGGATCGTTCGCCCTGGGCATCGTTTTTGCCGACCGCCCCGAGACCGTATATGCGGTGCGGTGTGAAAGCCCCCTGATCGTCGGTCAGGGTCAGAACGAGGTGTTCATCGCCTCCGATGTGCCCGCGATCATCAAATATACCAAGGATTATTACCTGCTGGAATACGGTGAGATCGCCATTTTGAAAAACGGCTCTGTACAGTTCTGCACGCTGCACGGCAGAGTGAAAGAGAAAGAGCTGCTCACTGCCGACTGGGATGAGGACAGCGCCGAGAAGGGCGGTTATCCCCACTTTATGATCAAGGAGATAAACGAGCAGCCCACGGCGGTCAGGACGACGATCATGCCGCGTATCGAGGAGGGTCTGCCGAACCTATCCGAGTGCGGGATCACCTTCGGGATGCTGCGGCGACTGAAGAGTATCTTTATCGTTGCCTGCGGTACCGCCATGCATGCCGGCATGGTCGGCAAGTATGTGATCGAAAAGCTCGCGCGCGTACCCGTGACGGTCGATATCGCCAGCGAGTTCCGCTACCGCGATCCGATGCTGAACCGCGACGACCTGGTCGTCATCATCAGCCAGAGCGGCGAGACCGCCGACAGCAAGGCAGTGCTGAACCTCGCCAAGGAGCGCGGCGCCAGAACGCTTGCCGTCGTCAACGTCAAGGGCAGCTCCATCGCGAGAGAAGCGGATATGGTCATCTATACCCACGCGGGCCCCGAGATCGCGGTGGCGTCCACCAAGGCGTATATGGTTCAGCTCGCGGTGATGTATCTCCTCGCGTTTGAGACCGCCATCTCCAAGGGAAGGATCGACGAAACGGAATGTCGCCACCTGACCGCCGAGCTTGTCAGGATGCCGTCCGTGATCGAAAAAACGATCAACAGCGTCGTCGACGTCTGTCAATTCGTTTCCACTAAGCTGATCACCGCCGACAGCCTGCTGTATATCGGGCGCGGGCTGGATTACGCGCTGTCGATGGAAGGCTCCTTAAAGCTCAAGGAGATCAGTTATATCCATTCCGAAAGCTATGCGGCAGGTGAGCTCAAGCACGGCACGATCTCGCTGATCACCGAGGGGATGCCCGTGATCGCGGTCGCGACGCAGAACACCCTGCTCGAAAAGACCGTCAGCAATATCAAGGAGGTCAAAGCGCGCGGCGCGATGACGATCGTGATCTGCGACGAGCATGCGGACATCGACAAAGAAGCGGCGGATTATATGATCCGCATCCCGCAGGTCAGCGAAATCCTGATGCCGATGGTCGCGACGGTACCCATGCAGCTGCTCGCGTATTATACCTCGGTCAACAAGGGCAACGACGTGGATAAGCCGAGGAATCTGGCAAAGTCCGTAACAGTTGAATAATAAATCATCATAAACGTCAAAAGGTAGTCTGCATCAACACAGACTGCCTTAGTTTTTAGTTGATATTTCAAATAATATACATTCCCTTTTTGTGGGATTGCCGCGCCCTGACACGTGTGTCAGGGCTCGCAATAACTACGAGCGAGCCAGCAGCTTCTTGATCCTTTCCACGGCTTCGATCGTATTATCTCTGTCGCCGAAGGAGGTCAGGCGGAAATAGCCCCTGCCGCATTCACCAAAGCCCTCGCCCGGCGTGCCGACCACCTGCGCATTCTCGAGCAGGTAATCGAAGAATTCCCAGCTGCCCATGCCGTTCGGGCACTTCAGCCAGATGTACGGCGAATTCTTGCCGCCGGTATAGTAGACGCCCAGTTCATCCAGCGCAGACGCGATGATGCGTGCGTTCTCCTTGTAATACTCGAGGTTCTCGCGGATCTGGCGCTGCCCCTCTTCGCTGAATACCGCCGCCGCAGCGCACTGAACGGGATAGCTGACGCCGTTGAACTTGGTCGCTTCTCTGCGGTACCAAAGCTGATAGATATTGTGACCGTCGCGCTCGAGCTCTCTGGGGATGACCGTGTAGCCGCAGCGTGTACCCGTAAAGCCCGCCGTTTTCGACAAAGAGCAGAACTCGATCGCACAGGTGCGCGCGCCCTCTATCGCAAAGATCGATCGGGGACAATCGTCGGTGATAAACGCCTCATACGCCGCGTCATACAGGATGATCGCGTCGTTTTTGTTCGCGTACTCGACCCACGACTTGAGCTGATCGCAGCTGTATGCCGCGCCGGTCGGGTTGTTCGGCGAACACAGATAGATGATATCCGCCTTGACGCTTTCGTCCGGCATGGCGCAAAAGCCGTTTTCGGCTGTGGAGGGAGCGATGACGATCTCCCGTCCCGCCATGATGTTGCTGTCCACATAAACGGGATAGACCGGATCGGTGACGACGACGGTATTCTCCGTGCCGAAGATATCGCCGATGTTGGCGGTGTCGGACTTCGCGCCGTCGTTAACGAGGATCTCGTCCTTGTCGACCGTCACGCCGAAAGAAGCGTAATACCCGCTGATGGCTTCTCTGAGAAAAGCGTAGCCCTCATAGTCGGGATAGCCCTTGAAAGTCTCCTTCACGCCGAGCTCGTCGGCGCCCTTCTTCAGCGCGTCGACCACGATGGGTGCGAGCGGCAGGGTCACGTCGCCGATGCCGAGCTTGATGACTTTTTTATCGGGATTCGCCGCGATATACGCGTTGGTACGCTTCGCGATATCCGCGAACAAATAGTTGGGTACGAGATTGTCAAAGTTGTGGTTGATTTTCATAAATAATACCTTCTTTTCTACGGGAGGTTAATACCTGTCGATAATGATCTGAGCCGCCTGCTGTTTGGTGATGCCTGAGTCCATTGCCAGCTTCTCGATATACTTATGCGCTTCGTTTTCGTTCATATCCTCGTTATCGATCAGGAACCATTTCGCCTTATTGACGATACGGATCTCTTCGAGCTTGTTTTCCGCCTTGCCCGCCTTTTTCTCGATCGCTCTGATTTTTTCCCGCGCGGAGATCAACAGAGAAACAGCCTGCCGTATCGTCTGCTGCGAAGACGGCTTGCGGATGATAAAGACGCCGTGATGAGCCGTCTTTTGTGTGATCTCTTCATAAATGTCTGAGGCGGCGAAGATGACGGCGATCGTTCCCGAATTGACCGACGAATCGATACACAGGCGTGTGCCGTACTCATCTCTGAGCGGAGCGTTCACGATCACAAAATCATATGTTCGTTCATGGAGCCTGCGCCTTGCCTCGCCGGCATTTTCCGCATACTCGGTCTCAAACGTCCTCTCTTCCAGAAGGGAGCCTATTTCTTTCATGAACTTTTCGGACGTCGAAACTACCAGCGCGCGGTAGATGATCTGCACTAAAGGCATATTCTCCCTTCACCTCTTTTGCAGGAGATCATTATTCGGCTGAGCGCCTGAGGACTGATGCTCATAATGACTGTTTGTCAACAAAAAGGGCGCAATTCAGGGAAGAAGCCCTGAATAAACGCCTTTGTCCACCGCCTGTATTATATCACTATCCGCACACTAAGTCAATCCTTTAAAACGTCAAAGCGTTAAAATTTTCTGATAATTTTTTCACAAATACCCTTGACAAAGTTAAAATCGGGGCGTATAATGCGTGCTGTAAAGACAAAGGCGTTTTGAACCCCCTGCGGTTTGAAACGCCTTTGTCCTTTTCTATTTGGAAGGAGAATGAAAAATGGCAAATGTAGCAGAGTATTTCGGCAGTATGGTATTTGACGACAAGGTCATGAAAGAACGCTTGGAGCCCAAGATCTACAAGCACCTTCGCAATACCATCGACAACGGAGAGCAGCTCAGCATAGGAGTTGCGAACGCGGTTGCATCGGCGATGAAGGACTGGGCGGTAGAAAAGGGCGCGACCCACTACACCCACTGGTTCCAGCCGCTGACCGGCATCACCGCCGAGAAGCACGACAGCTTTATTTCCCCCTCTCCCGACGGCAGAGTCATCATGGAATTCTCGGGCAAAGAGCTGATCAAGGGCGAGCCCGACGCGTCCAGCTTCCCCTCCGGCGGACTGCGCGCAACATTTGAGGCGAGAGGCTATACCGCGTGGGATCCGACATCCTATGCGTTCATCAAGGGCAAGACCCTGTGTATCCCCACCGCGTTTGCGTCCTACAGCGCCGATGCGCTCGATAAAAAGACCCCGCTCCTGCGCTCCATGCAGGCGCTCAACATTCAGGCGCTGCGCGTACTGAAGCTGTTCGGCAACGAGGACGTGACCAAGGTCGTCACCTCCGTCGGCCCCGAGCAGGAATACTTCCTCGTTCCCAAGGAGCTGTACGCCAAGCGCAAGGATCTGATCTATACGGGCCGCACCCTGTTCGGCGCGCGTCCCCCGAAGGGTCAGGAGCTGGACGATCATTACTTCGGCACCATCAAACCGCGCGTGCTTGCCTATATGGAAGACCTCAACGACGAGCTGTGGAAGCTCGGCATCCTTGCCAAGACCCAGCACAACGAGGTCGCTCCGGCACAGCATGAGCTGGCGCCCATCTATACCACCACCAACCTTGCTACCGACAACAACCAGCTGACCATGGAGATCATGCAGAAGGTCGCAGAGCGTCACGGTCTGGTATGCCTGCTGCACGAAAAGCCCTTCAAGGGCGTCAACGGCTCCGGCAAACACAACAACTGGTCGATCGGCACCAACACCGGCGTCAATCTGCTGACTCCCGGTGAGACTCCCTATGAAAACGTACAGTTCCTGCTGTTCCTCGTTGCGGTCATCAAAGCGGTCGATGAGTATCAGGATCTCTTAAGATTATCCGTCGCGACAGCGGGCAACGATCACCGTCTGGGCGCGAACGAAGCGCCTCCCGCCGTCATCTCCATCTTCCTCGGCGACGAGCTTGCCGGCGTTCTGGACGCGATCGAGAACGAGACCGAATATGAGGGTGCGAAGAAGAAGTATATGAAGCTGGGCGTTGACGTACTGCCGCAGTTCAGACGCGACACCACCGACCGCAACCGCACCTCGCCGTTCGCGTTCACGGGCAATAAGTTTGAGTTCCGTATGCTCGGATCCTCCAACTCCATCGCCTGCTGCAACATGATGCTCAACTCCGCCGTAGCGGAATCCTTAAAGCAGTTCGCGGATGTTCTGGAAAAGTCGGAAGACTTTGAGAACGACGTTCATAACCTGATCCGCGATACTATCAAGGCGCATAAGCGCATCATCTTCAACGGCAACGGCTATGACGACGCGTGGATCGAAGAAGCGGAGAAGCGCGGTCTGTCCAACCTCAAGACCACCGCCGACGCGATGCCGCATCTGCTCGACGAAAAGAACGTCAGGATGCTGACCGCTCATAAGGTGTTCACCGAGGCGGAGCTGGAAAGCCGCATGGAGATCATGCTCGAAAACTACGTCAAGCAGGTCAATATCGAGGCGCTGACGATGGTAGACATGACCGGCAAGCAGATCCTGCCTGCGATCGAAAGCTATCTGACAAAGCTGCTGACCAATATCACCATGAAAAAGGCGATCTCTCCCGATATCAGCTGTGCTTATGAAGCCTCGAATATCGAGAAGCTGTCTGCCGCCTGCGACGAGATGAGCGCGAACGCCGGTATCCTCGAGCGTCTGACCGAGCATCTCGCGAAGATCGACGATATCGTGGAACAGGCGAACTTTGTCCGCGACGAGATCCTGCCGCAGATGGATGTGCTGCGCGAATATGCCGACGCAAGCGAGGCGGTCGTCGACGCTGAGATCTGGCCGCTGCCGACTTACGGTGAGCTGCTCTTCGGCGTGAGATAAACTATACAAGTACAAAGGCGTACTCTGCTTTTGCAGGGTACGCTTTTTTTATCAGGTCCCCTTTTCTAAGGGGGGCTGGCGCGAAGCGACTGGGGGTTGATTCGTTTGGCATACATCTCTTTTTCGGATGGCAACCCTCCGCCCTTCGGGCACCTCCCTTAGGAAAGGGAGGCTAAATCATTTGGAAGGTGAAACTATGACTATGACAGTAGAATTCTGGTTCCTGATAGGAGCCGCGCTGGTGTTCTGGATGCAGGCAGGCTTTGCCATGGTAGAGGCGGGATTTACCCGCGCCAAGAACGCCGGCAACATCATCATGAAAAACCTGATGGACTTCTGTATCGGTACGGTGGTATTCGCCCTGCTCGGCTTTACGCTCATGATGGGCGAGGATACGCTGTTCGGGCTTGTCGGTATTCCGAATATGGATCTTTTCGCCCACTTCAAGGAGTTCATCGCTTCCCCCGGCAACGGCGATTTCACGATCGCTTCCACATTCGTATTCAACCTTGTTTTCTGTGCTACGACCGCTACCATCGTATCGGGCGCGATGGCGGAGAGAACGAAATTCTCTGCGTATTGTATCTACTCGGGCGTGATCTCGCTGTTCATTTATCCGATCGAAGCGCACTGGATCTGGGGCGGCGGCTGGCTCTCTCAGCTCGGCTTCCACGACTACGCAGGCTCCTGCGCGATCCACATGGTCGGCGGCATCGCGGCGCTGATCGGCGCGGCTGTCCTCGGCCCGCGTCTGGGCAAATATGAGCGCGACGAAAACGGCAAGGTCATCAAGGTCAACGCCTTTCCCGGTCACAACATCGTGATCGGCGCCTTGGGCGTTTTCATCCTGTGGCTGGGCTGGTACGGCTTCAACGGAGCAGCCGCGACCACCGTTTCGGAGCTTGCGTCCATCTTCCTGACCACCACGATCGCTCCCGCCGTGGCGACCTGTGTCACCATGATCTTTACATGGGTCAAAAACGGCAAGCCCGACGTCTCGATGTGCCTGAACGCTTCTCTCGCCGGATTGGTCGGCGTGACTGCGGGCTGTGACGCGTTTGACGCGATCGGCGCGGCAGTTGTCGGTATCGTCAGCGGTATCCTTGTTGTCGTGGTCGTCGAGGTACTCGACATGAAGCTGCATATCGACGATCCCGTCGGCGCTGTCGGCGTACATATGGCGAACGGTATCTGGGGCACGATCGCAGTCGGTCTGCTCGCGAACCCCGACGCTCCCGCAGGGCTGAACGGTCTGTTCTACACCGGCGATTTCAAGCAGCTCGGTCTGCAGTTCTTAGGCTTCGGCTCCGTGGCGATCTACTCCGCGATCATGATGATACTCACCTTTGTCATCATCAAGAAAACAGTCGGTCTGCGCGCGTCGGCTGAGGACGAGATCATGGGTCTGGATATCACCGAGCACGGTCTGCCCTCCGCGTACGCCGGCTTTATGTCCGCGACCGAAGACTACTCCGCCTACGGAGAGGACGTCGAGGTCGTCACCGGTACCGCGCCTGTCGCCGAGGCGGTCGAGGTCAAGGCTGTACCGTCCTTTGACAACGGCGATCACCGGTTCACCAAGATCGAGATCATCTGTAAGGAAGCCAAGTTTGAAAAGCTCAAGAGAGCGATGGCACAGCTCGGCATCACCGGCATGACCGTCACCCACGTCATGGGCTACGGCTCGCAGAAGGGCAAGCCCGAATACTACCGCGGCGTACTGGTCGACAGCAACCTGCTGCCGAAGATCCAGGTCGAGATGGTCGTCTCCGCGATCCCCGTCCGCGATGTGATCGAGACCGCCAAGAAGGTGCTGTATACCGGTCATATCGGCGACGGCAAGATCTTTGTTTATGACGTACAGAACGTCGTTAAGGTGCGTACGGGCGAAGAAGGCTACGACGCCTTACAGGACGTGGAATAAAAACTTATGCAGCCTGATGGGGAGCGGTTTTTTCAAAAGCCAGATTTCATCTACATACTGAGTTTTGACAATGACAGAATCCTTCATTCGCTCCCCTGTGGTGTACAGACCCCGATGACTCAACCGTCGGGGTCTGATTTTCTTGACAATCCCACTCATTGGGGGTATAATAGCTTGCGGTAAGGCAAGGACGCTTTGGAAACACCATAGTGTCCTTGTCTTTTTTATATCATTTCATAAGAGGTAATTATGAGCAGTATTCATGAAGAATGCGGCGTTTTCGGTATCTACAGCCCTGATGACGCCGATTTAGCGTCGATCACTTATTACGGACTGTACGCACTGCAGCACCGGGGACAGGAGAGCGCAGGGATCGCGATCAACGACGACGGTGTGTTTCGCTGTGTAAAAGGTGAAGGCTTGGTCAGCGAAGTGTTCAGCGCCGATAAGCTTCGATCGCTGGGTACAGGTCATATGGCGGTCGGTCATGTGCGATATGCTACCACCGGCAGTGACGCCGCACAGAACATTCAGCCGCTTTTAGTCAATCACCATAAGGGCAGACTGGCGCTGTGCCATAACGGTAATCTTTCCAATTCCTATTTACTGAGAACAAGGTTGGAGGAAAACGGCGCGATTTTTCATACCACCACCGATTCCGAGGTGATCTCCTACATGATCGTGCAGGAGCGCCTGCGGTACGGCTCGATCGAACAAGCCGTCAGCGCGGCGATGGATACGATCGAGGGCGCGTACTCGCTGGTGATCTGTTCTCCGCAAAAGCTGATCGCCGTCCGCGATCCCCACGGCTTTCGTCCGCTGTGCTGCGGTACGACAGACGACGGCAGTATCGTTTTCGCCTCCGAATCCTGTGCGCTGGACGCCGTCGGCGCGAAGCTCGTCAGAGATCTGCGTGCAGGAGAAATGGCAATCGTCGATCAAAACGGTCTGCGGTTCGATACTTCACATTGCGGACTTTTTCCAAGGCATTTCTGTGTCTTTGAATATATCTACTTTGCACGCCCCGATTCTGTGATCGACGGCGCTTCGGTCAGTCTGTGCCGACAGAGGGCGGGAAGATTATTAGCGAAAGAGCATCCTGTCGACGCGGACGTCGTCATCGGCGTACCTGACTCCGGCTTGGAGGCGGCGATCGGCTATTCGTATGAATCGGGGATCCCGTATGTGATCGGCTTTACCAAAAACAAATATATCGCGCGCACCTTTATTTCTCCCGGACAGGGGACACGTGAAACGGGCGTCGGGATCAAGCTCAATCCCATCCGCGAGGTCGTCAAAGATAAGCGGGTCGTGCTGATCGACGACTCGATCGTTCGAGGAACCACCTGCCGCCGCATCGCGAACCTGCTGTGGCAGGCGGGGGTAAAAGAGATCCATATGCGTGTCAGCGCGCCGCCGTTTGTCGCGCCCTGCTACTACGGAACCGATATCGACTCCGCCGATGTTCTGATCGCCAACCGCCTGAGTACGGAGGAGATCGCAAAAGAGATCGGCGTGACCAGCCTCGGGTATCTCAGCGTTGAAAATGTCCGCCTGCTGACAGGAACGGACAGCGGCTTTTGTACCGCATGCTTCGGCGGAGAATATCCGACTGCGATACCCGATCACACGGCAAAGAATCGCTTTGAAACCAAAATCAGCGAAAACAAAAAAGGATGAACAGCATGAATTATCACCAAATCGGCAGCAGAAAAATCATTTTGGAGGACGGCACGGTCTTTTACGGGGACGGCTTCGGCTGTCAGGATGACAAACTCGTCGAGATCGTGTTCAACACATCCCCCGTCGGTTATCAGGAGATACTATCCGACCCCTCCTATACCGATCAGGGCGTGGTCATGGCATATCCGATGATCGGCAATTACGGCATGGCGGACGACGACTACGAGTGCAAAACGCCCACCGTCGGCGCATTGATCGTGCGCGAGTATAATAACGAGCCGTCCAACTTTCGCAGTACACAGACCTTGGAGGAAGTGATGAAGCGATACGGCGCGGTCGGCGTCAGCGGCGTCGACACCAGAAAGCTGGTGCGTCATATCCGCAATGTCGGCTCGTGCAAAGCGCTGATCACCGGCGCAAAAACCGACACAGAAGCTGCGATCAAAAGGATCAAAGAAGCGTCGCTTCCCCATGACGCGGTCAGCCGCGTCAGCAGGAAAGCGATGGAAGAATACCATTGTGAAAAAAGGCGGGCTCTGCCCGCACCCGATTTATACGGGAGGAGCAAGCCCCTCCCCTACAATTACGGGCTGTATCACGTCGTCGCGATCGACTGCGGCATGAAGGAGAACATCGTGCGTTCTTTACTGAAACGAAATTGCGATGTGACCGTCGTGCCGTGGAACACGAGCGCGTGTGATATCCTTTCCCTGCATCCCGACGGCGTATTTCTCAGCAACGGTCCGGGCGACCCGACCGACGTTCCCGAGGTCGTCGGCACTGTGCGGTCATTGATCGGAAAAGCGCCCGTCTTCGGTATTTGTCTGGGGCATCAGCTTTTATCGCTTGCGTACGGCGCGAAAACCTATAAGCTGAAATTCGGTCACCGCGGCGGCAATCATCCTGTCAAAAATCTGCTGACGGGAAAGATCGAGATCACCTCGCAGAATCACTCCTACGCGGTGGACACAGACAGCCTGAAAAACACCCCGCTGACCGCCACGCATCTCAATCTGCTTGACGATACCGTTGAGGGCGTACAGTGTGAAAAAGACGGTGTCTTCGGCGTGCAGTATCACCCCGAGTCCGCGCCGGGCCCGCAGGACAGCGGCTATCTGTTCGACCGATTCATCAAACTCATGAAGGAGGCGAAGGAACATGCCTAAGAGAACGGATATACACAGGATCATGGTCATCGGCTCGGGGCCTATCGTGATCGGTCAGGCGGCGGAATTCGATTACGCGGGCACGCAGGCGTGTCTGGCGCTCAGGGAGGAGGGCTACGAGGTCATCCTGTGCAACAGTAACCCCGCGACCATCATGACGGATACCATGATCGCCGACAAGGTCTACATGGAGCCGCTGACGCTGGAGTATATCGCCAAGATCATCCGCAAAGAGCGCCCCGACGCGATCCTGCCCGGCATCGGCGGTCAGACAGGCCTGAATCTCGCGATGGCGCTTCAGCGCAAGGGCGTGCTGAAGGAATGTCGGGTCGAGCTGCTCGGCACCTCCTCCGAGAGCATCGAGCGCGCCGAGGACAGGGAGCTGTTCAAGGAGCTGTGCGAATCGATCGGCGAGCCTGTCATCCCGTCGCAGATCACCTATGATATCGAAGAGGCAAAACAGGCGGCTTTACAAATAGGCTATCCTGTCGTTCTGCGCCCGGCGTTCACCCTCGGCGGAACAGGCGGCGGCTTTGCGGACAGCGAAGCTGAATTGATCGAGATCGGCAGACAGGCTTTCGCGCTCAGCCCCGTGCATCAGGTGCTGATCGAAAAGTCTGTAAAAGGGTATAAAGAGATCGAATATGAGGTCATCCGCGACCATAACGATACCGCGATCACCGTGTGCAATATGGAGAACCTCGACCCCGTCGGCGTGCATACCGGCGACAGCATCGTCGTCTGTCCGTCGCAGACGCTTACCAATAAAGAATACCATATGCTGCGCGACAGCGCCTTGAAAATCATCCGCGCGCTCCAAATCGAGGGCGGCTGCAACGTGCAGTTCGCGCTGGATCCGCAGTCATTTCAATACTATGTGATCGAGGTCAATCCGCGCGTATCGCGCTCGTCGGCTCTCGCGAGTAAGGCGAGCGGTTATCCGATCGCCCGCGTCAGCGCAAAGATCGGCGTCGGACTCAGGCTGGATGAGATCCCCCTTGCCAACACGCCCGCATCCTTCGAGCCTGCGCTCGATTATGTCGTCACAAAGCTCCCGCGTTTTCCGTTCGACAAATTCGCTTCCGCACCCAATACCCTCGGCACCCAGATGAAGGCGACCGGCGAGGTCATGAGCGTCGGCAGGACGATGGAAGAGAGCCTGCTCAAGGGTATCCGTTCGCTTGAGATCGGTCTGAACCATCTGTACATGAGCAAGTTCGATCATTCGGCGGTCGATGAATTGATGCGCTATATCCAAATCGGCACCGACGACCGCATCTTTGCGATCGCGGAATTATTCAGACGGGATATCGACGTTGACGCGGTCTTTGAGCTGACAGAGATCGACCGCTTCTTCCTGAGAAAGCTGAAAAACATCATTATGACCGAACGCGAACTGAGCGAGCATAACGGAGATACAGCAGTTCTGTACAAAGCAAAACGCATGGGCTTTTCCGACAGAGCGATCGCGCACTTTTGGAATTGTAAAGAAAACGAGATCGTCGAAAAAAGAAAAAGCACAGGCGTCACACCTGTGTTCAAAATGATAGACACCTGCGCCTCCGAGTTTGAAAGCTATGTGCCGTATTTTTACTCCACCTATGAGGAGGAAAACGAAAGCATCCGCACCGACAAACGCAAGATCGTCGTGCTCGGCGCGGGCCCGATCCGTATCGGTCAGGGCGTAGAGTTCGACTACTCCACCGTCCACGCGGTGCAGACCATCCGCAGGGCGGGTTATGAAGCCATCATCATCAATAATAACCCCGAGACGGTCTCC
>JAFRBD010000072.1 GCA_017405065.1 Ruminococcus sp.
CTTTTTTAACAGTATATGAAATCTGATAAAAACTATGGAAATTTTCTAATCGATGTGCTATAATACATCTATCTGAATTTTAGGAGGATAAAAAATGAAAGAAGGATTTTATCATGGCAACTAAGAAAGCAACTACCGCTAAGACTGAAACTAAGACAACCGCTAAGAAGACCGCTGCTAAGGCTGAGACCAAGGTCGAGACCAAGGCTGCCGCTCCCAAGGCTGAGACTAAGGCTGCTGCTCCCAAGGCTGCTGCCAAGAAGACCGAGACCAAGGCTGCTGCCAAGACCACCGCTGCTAAGAAGCCGGCTGCCAAGAAGGCTGAGCCCAAGTTCGATCTCTACATCCAGTTCGGCGGCGCTACCGTTTCCGTCAAGGACATCGAGAAGAACGTCAAGAAGGTCGTCAAGGGCAAGAAGGCTTACACCGTTTACGTTAAGCCCGAAGAGAGCAAGGCTTACATCGTAGCCGACGGCGAGACCACCGGCATGGACGTATTCTTCGTAGCTGACTAATTCAAATATCAGTAACAACAACGGCGGGGAGCTTGGCTCTCCGCCTTTTGTTTTGTCCAGAAGGACGCGCTGTGATTGATTACACTTTTTTAACAGTATATGAAATCTGATAAAAACTATGGAAATTTTCTAATCGATGTGCTATAATACATCTATCTGAATTTTAGGAGGATAAAAAATGAAGACATTTACCAGAGTTATCGCCGTAGTCATGATGGTCGCTTTGCTTGCTTCTCTGATGGTCGCCTGCGGCGAAAAGAAGGAAGAGAACCACATCGACAATAACCTTGTAGGTACATGGAAGCAGACCGACGAGGAAGACGGCAACTGGACCTGGACGTTCAACGACGACGGCACCTGCAAGCTGGTCGGCGACGACGGCTTTGACAGCGACGGCACCTACATCATTCCCGATCCGGAGCTCGGCAAGATCAAGATCAAGCTGGATAAGTGGGAGAAGGAAACCATGTTCACCTACACCGCGACTGAGAAGGTCATCGACCTCGAATCCTTTGACTACAGCTTCTATTGCCAGAAAGTGCAATAATCGCATCATAATCGCATAACAAAAGCCCGACGGACGTCGGGCTTTATTTCTTGCGTCATATCATTTACAGATCGTAATGATCGCGGGTGATAAAGGTGCCGCTGTTCTTCCGCACGAGCTCGCCGTTATCATATACCAACTCGCCGCGCAGATACACCTGCTCGACGGCGCCGACGGTCTTGACGCCCTCAAACGGCGTATAGCCGCATTTGCTGTGACAGTTGCCGGCAGTGATCTTACCGTGTCCTTTCGGCTCGAAGATCACGATATCTGCGTCGCTCCCCGCCTTGATCACGCCCTTTCTCGGGTACATCCCGTACAAACGGGCGGGGTTTTCGCTCAGGTAGGCGCACATCTGCGGGACGGAGATACGGCGTTTTTTCACGCCGTAGGTATACAGCAGGATCGCGCGGGTCTCCACGCCGGGCATGCCGTTGGGGATCTTGGTGAAGTCCCCCTCCCCCGCGTGCTTCTGTTCCAGTGTAAACGAACAATGGTCGGTGCTGACGGTATCGGCATTATTGGTTTTCAAAGCGTCCCACAGCGCCTTTTTATCCTCGGGTTTTCTCAGCGGAGGCGAACAGATATATTTGGATGCAACGTCAAACGGCGAATCATACACCCTGTCGTCGAGCAGCAGATACTGCGGACAGGTCTCCAGATATACCAGAACGCCCTCATCCCTCGCTCGCAGGATCTCTTCATAACCGCCGCGGGTACTCAGATGCACCACGATACACGGCGCGTCGGCGGCTTTGGCGATAGACAGAAAGCGATTGACCGCCTCCGCCTCGGTATAGTCGGGACGGGTCAGCGGATGATACTTAGGCGCTGTCTCGCCGCGCCCCAGCGCCTCTTCCCTGAGCTTGCCGATGATGCCGGAGTTCTCACAGTGACAGCCCACAATGCCGCCGTACTTTCTCAGTTCGGTCATCAGCTCATAGATCTCGCGGTCGCTCAGCTCCATCGCGTCATAGATCATATAAACCTTGAATGAGGTGACTCCCTGCTCAAACATAGCGGGGAGTTCTTTTTTGATATCCTCGCGCCAGTCGGAGATCGCCATATGGAAGGCATAGTCGCAGCTCGACTTGCCGAACGCCTTCATATGCCAGTTGTTCAGCGCGTCGGACAGGGTCTCGCCCTTATTCTGGGTCGCAAAATCCACCACCGTGGTCACACCGCCGGCGATCGCGCTCTGTGTTCCCGATTCAAAATCATCGGCGGTCACGGTGTCGCTGACCTCGAGATCAAAGTGCGTATGCGCGTCGATAAACCCGGGAAAGATCAGCTTGCCGCTGACGTCGATCACCTTCGCCTCGGCAGAAAGCCGTCTGCCGACGGCGACGATCTTTTCGCCCGCGATCAGGACGTCGGCTTTTCTCACGCTTCTGCCCGATACGACCATGCCGCCTTTTAACAATGTCTTGTTCATATTATCACTTTCCTGAAACGCAGGGCGCGCCATTACTGACGCACCCTGCAAAAGTTCTATTGTTTATCTGTACATATCCACGTCTTTCATGACGGTCAGGATCAATACCTCCACGTCCTTGGGCAGGTCGTTCGGCTGATCAAGATCGACGTCGCTGACCTCGTCCAGCCTCACGCGGACGGTATGATCGTCGAGGATCAAAAAGCCCTTTTGCGTGCTGACGTCAAAGCTCTGCGCGTCCTCGAAGAAGGTGAACTTATCGAGATAAGGCGCGGACGCGTACGGACAGAAGCTCCTGCAGTTGCCGCACTCGTTGCACAGGCGGTCGAGGTGGAGTACCTCGCGTCTGCCGTCGGGCATCTCCACGACCGTATTCGCGCGGTTCGGACACACGCTGATACAGTTCTCGCAGACGGTATTGCAGCTCAGGCAGCTCGTCGAGATCGGCTCAAGCATCACGGGGTCGACCAGACGCTTGCTTTCGATCGCTTCTTTTACGGAAGGCGTCGCCTCGGCGGGGATCTGCATGACCCACTTGGAGCCGATGATATCGTCGGCGGCTTTCTGCGCGTCGGCGATACATTCGACAACGGTCGAGGGACCGCGCAGGCTGTCGCCGATATTGTACACCTTCATACCGTCAAAATCACTGACGAACGGGACTTTGCCCTTTTCGTCAAGCGCGATACCGTTGTCGGTGAAGAGACTTGTATCGACCTGTTCGCCGATCGCGGCGATCACGATATCGGCAGGAACCTCGACGGTTTCATCCGTCGCGACGGGAGAACGTCTGCCGCTCTCGTCCGGATCTCCGAGCTTCATCACGGTGCAGATCAGCTTGCCGTCCTTCTGCTCGATAGGAGCCGCCAGCTCAACAAACTTCACGCCGTCGCTGATCGCTTCTTTCAGCTCTTCTTCATCGGCAGGCATATACTTTTTGGTGCGTCTGTATACGACGGTGACCTGCTCAACGCCGTCGACGCGCTTCGCGGCGCGGGCAGCGTCCATCGCGGTATTGCCGCCGCCGATCACGGCGACGTTCCTGCGATTGATGAATCTGTAGTCTTTGAGTTCCAGATAGGTTTTTTTCTTGAAACAGCGTAAAAAGCCGATCACATTGACGACGTTGCCGCTGATTTGCGGATCACGCGCCTTCGTTGCGCCGATACCGCAGACAACGGCTTCATAACCGTCAGCCTTGAGCTGTGCAAAGGACGGAGCAGGCGTATTGAGCAGAATGTTCACGCCCAGCTTCCTGATCATATTGATGTCCCATTTGATGAAACAATCCTTGATGCGGAAATCCGGTATCACCTGAGATACGATACCGCCCGCCTTGTCGCTTTTCTCAAACACGTCTACCTGAAAACCTTCGCGCGCGAGGAAATATGCTGCGGAAACACCCGCCGCTCCCGCGCCGATGACGGCGATCTTTCTGCCGTTCGGAGCAGGCTTTTCGGTCTCTGCATAGAGATCGTCATAGGCTTCACACGCCGCGATGAATTTGATGCCGCGGATATCGACCGGCAGATAGTTATAATTCCAGCGGGTACACCGGCTCATGCAGCGGTGATTACAGATCACGCCCGTCGTATAGGGCAGGGGATTCTTCTGCATGATGACCTGCAGCGCCTCTTTATGCTTCTCCTGATCCACCAGTCTCACATACTCGGGGATATCCTGATGGATCGGACATCCGCCCTTGCACGGAGCCATGTAACAGTCGAACAGCGGCACCGGCTCGTCGTTCTTGCGAGAGGGGATCGGCTTGATCGGCTTGTTGAAATTTTGATGATTCCGGCACCATCTCTGCAGCCCCTCGATCTTGTTGGTATCCGTGCCGCGGAACGGCTCATATTTACAGGTGCGCAGGGTATACGCCATGCCTGCCATACGTGAATAGCCGCCCGGCTTCAACAGCGTCGTCGCCATCGTGATCGGCCAGATGCCCGCTTCATACAGGAACCTCACGTTATGCTGCGATACGCCTCCCGAGAAGGAAATGCGCAGCTTGCCGTCAAAGGCTTCGGAAAATCTTCTTGCCATTTCGATGGTCAGATGGAAGAGCGCGCGTCCGCTCATGTACATCTCTTCGCTCGGCAGCTCGCCGTTTTTCACGTCTACGGGGAAGGTGTTGCTGAGCTTCACGCCGAATTCCAGCCCCTTGCTGTCGGCGAGCGCCTGCAGTCTCTTGAACATCGCAACGGCGTCGTCCCACTGCAGATCTTCCTTGAAATGATGATCGTCAAAGGCGACATAGTCGAATCCCGTTTCGTCAAGGATCGCCCGCGCGTCCTTATAGCCTAAGATCGTGGGATTGCATTTGACAAAGGTGTTCAGCCCCTTCTCGGTGATCAGATAGGTCGCGATGCGCTCGATCTCATCCGGAGGACAGCCGTGGAGGGTAGACAGCGTCACACTGCGGCAGATCTGCGGCGAGATACTGTCGATCAGCTCGGTATATTCGGGGTAAAACTCTTTTAATACGTTCTTTGTTTCGGTAAATATCGGACGGTCGGAAGCGTCCTTCAAACCCTCGATAAAGCTGTCGATCTTTGCGGATCTGATGCCCGCAAGATCATAGCCGACGCTCATGTTGAATACAAAGCCGTCGGGCTCGCCCAGTCCGAAGGCAAGAGAGATCACCTTGATCACACACCACGCCTTGACATATTCCTCATATGCCTGCTCCACGGTCAGCTCTGTCGACCACTCGCAGTTGTAGCCCTCATCGTCCGCCTTGATACACGGACGGGCGATACACTTCGCCAGCTCCTCGCCGTCCATCACCTGTACGGTCTTCAGCTCAAAAAACCGCGCGCCGCCGATGTAGGCGGAGATGATATTCTGCGCCATCTGGGTGTGCGGACCCGCTGCAGGGCCGAGCGGCACCTCCAGCTTTTCACCGAAGATCGGCAGATATTTGCCCTCTCTGTGAAGCTCCTTCATATCCTCCTTGCTGAAGCTGTCGGCATATTTTTCCAGCCAGCGGTCATAGCGGGAGTTCATATAGCCTTCCTGCACTGTGAAGGCTCTCTCATATTTTGCGTATTCTTTCGTCATGCGGCTGAGCAGTTCGTGTATACTCAGCGGTATCATTTTTTCACTCATAGTCTTTCCTCTTTATTATGATAACACTGTCATTGCGAAGCCCGTTTACGGGCTGTGGCAATCCCCTTGTCGTAAATGGTGTTTGCTGTTTCCAAACTGTTTCCAAAGAATTCATTCCTTATTTGTGGGATTCCCACGCCGTTGACCGCCGGTCAACTCCTCGGAATGACGTTTTCTATTTATCCGTTCACTCTGCCCCACAGCTTCTCTGCGGTTTCAAAGATCCGTGCGCTGAGTTTTTCTTCATCGATATCGACAAACTCTCTGTCCTTGTAAAGCAGTCTGCCGTTCGCCATCGTGGTGCGGCACTGTCTGCCGTTCATGCCGAAGATCATATGTCCGTCGAGGTTGTATTCGTTCAGCGGCGTAAAGGGCAGATAATCCATCACGATGATATCCGCCGCCGCGCCTTCCTTGATCACGCCCAGCGGGATATCGAAGTATTTTGCCGCCATTTTCGCGTTGTTTCGGAACAGCATGGTCGTGACCTCGTTCCAGCCGACGTTCGGCATGCCGGCGTTATGGCGCTGGATGGTCAGCGCGACCTTCAGACTCTCGAGCATATCGTGGGTGTAAGCGTCGGTGCCCAGTCCGAGTAAAATGCCCTTTGCAAACATCTTCAGCACCGGCGAGCAGCCGACGGCGTTGCCCATGTTGCTTTCGGGATTATTGACGACCATCGTATTCGACGCCGCGATCGTGTCGATCTCGGGATCGGTCAGATGGATACAGTGACCGAGGATCGTTTTCTCGCCGAGGATCCCCCACTTCACCAGTCGGTCGACCGGGAGCATATGATAATTGTCGCGGCTGTCTATGACGTCGTTCAAGCCCTCGCAGATATGGATGTGATAACCAGTCCTGCCGTCGTTCGCCTTGACGCATTTTTCAAACGTCTTATCCGAGATCGTGAACAGCGCGTGCATGCCGAACATCGCGTTCAGCATCGGATCCTTTTTCTCCTGACAATAGGTGATGAAATCGGAGTTCTCCCTGATCGCTTCGTCGCATTTTTCCTCACCGTCGCGGTCAGAGACCTCATAGCACAAGCAGGAACGGACGCCCATCTCTTTCGCGCAGTCGGCGATCGCGAACAGCGAGCCCGGGATCTCCCTGAAGCTGGCATGGTGATCAAAAACGGTGGTCACACCGTTGCGGATACATTCGAGGTAAGTCGCATAGGCGCTCGCCTTGGTATCCTCCAGCGTCAGGCTGCGGTCGAGTTTCCACCACATCCCGTCGAGTATTTCAAAAAAATTGGTGGGATTATAGCCGTTGATGGAAAGTCCGCGCGCCAGTCCTGAATAAATATGGGTATGCGTGTTGATAAACGCGGGCATAATCAGCTGCCCCTGCGCGTCGATCAGCTCAGCCTGAGGATACTTCTTCATCAATTCGGCGGACGTACCGACGGCAATGATCTTCTCACCCTCTGTAACGACCGCGCCGTCCACGATATAAGGACGTTCGGGGTCACGGGTAAAAAGCCTGCCGTTTGTAAACAAAAACATGCAAATCCCTCCGTTTCTTATGATGCAGTGATGAGAAAGCGAAAAACTCCCTTTCGCTGCTTATGATATTCCATACTCATCATAGCATATTTCTATCACTTTTGCAATGCTAATTATCAATAATAAAGTAGATTTTTGACCTTTTTATACAAAAATCAAATTGTTTTTGAGGATAGCCCTTTGTTTCTCCTTGTTTTGATTGTTTGTTGCTCACTTTCTTGACTTTTTATCTTGCATTAGCCATCTGATTGCGGTAAAATAGAGAGTAACGGCACAATCCCTTTTTAATCCAAATCATACGGAGGATCCTATGGAAAAGAAAACGATCGACCTGTCCTTACTGGACGGCATACTGGACGAGTATGCGCCTGTCAAGGGCAGTCTTATCACGATCTTACAGCACACACAGGACGTCTACGGCTATCTGCCGAAGGAGGCGATCGAGCTGATCTCTGAGCGTACCGGCATCGCGACGAGCGAGATC
>JAFRBD010000073.1 GCA_017405065.1 Ruminococcus sp.
GCTATCAGGAATTATTCCGCGCTCAGTCAAACATGGCAGAGTATCACAAGCGACTACAGCGTTTATGTGTTCTATAAGACAGATAATACCGTGCTTCCGGCAGGTGAATCCGACGCAGAGAAACCCGGCGGAAAGGAAACATCAAGCGCCTTTAACGCAGGAACCGCAGCCATTTTCGGCTTCGGAGGACTCGTTATCGGCGGCGCCCTCGGAGCGGTCATCGCTATAATGATAAACAAAAACAAAAAGAAGAAGGAGACCGTGTAATGAAGATACTGAAAAGCATCAGAATGACCGTCGCGCTGATACTGACGCTGACGATGATTGCTCTCGTTCCGCTGAACACAGCGGCGGCGGCAAACACCGGCAAATATGTTTCCGAGGTCTATGTCGCCTACGGCAAGGACGCGGAAGAAGCGAAAAAGACGCTCGAAGACAAGGGCTTCACCTCGGTCGAGGACAACCTCAACGACGGCAGCAAGACCTATGTCATGATGGGCTATAAGACCACCGACGACATCCGCGAATCCATCACCGACCTTGCCGTGATGAATATGCGCGGTGACTACAGCGTGGAGGAATATAAAACGCTGCTGAATAAACAAAAGACCGAGATCGCGGAATTCCTCACAGAGTTCATGGCGGTCATTAAGGAATACCGCGCGAATCTGAAAGCGGGCAAAGCGAAGGCGACCTACGTTCATGACCTGCTGAACAAATACATCGAGGACGAGTTCAATCAGGGGATGGGCGATCTGCTCAACGAAGAGACCCTGCAGGACAAGGTCGGCATTGAAGAAAGCGTCGGAATTTATAACGACGAGCACCTCCCCGACCTCGTCACCATCCTGTTGCAGGGCAACGCGCAGGTCATCAAGTCGATCGAGACCCTGCTCTCGATGGCGACCGATACCGCGGAAAACTCTTGGGTCGACCGCTTTGCCGAGACCGACTACGATGATCTGCTCGACAAGGTTGAGAAAGAACGCCCCGAGCTCAATACCGAAGCAAAGCGCGTGCAGTATCTCGATAACCTTTACGGCGAATCCGCCAATATACTCGCGCTGGAATCCGCCGCGTTAAAGAACCGTCTGGATGACTATAAGAAGTCCGGACTCGACGTTCCGTCTATGACGGAAGAAGAAGTCAAAAAGACCTTCGGCGATATAAAGAATGATCTCAAGGCGGCGAAGCAATATCAGGACAGCCTCGAGATCGCGAGCATCCAAAAGTGTTTATCCGAGTATGAGGGCGGCAGATTCAAGAAGGGCGAGCTGGGTGCTTTCTTCTCCGATTCCGAGGAGAACAGCGATGATAACCGCGCTTATATTCCGATGGCGGCGGCACTGTCCGAAGGTCAGCGGAACGGTCTGCTCTTCTCCGGTTTAGAACAGCTTTTGAATTACGCGTTTACAACAGATGAGGGCTGGAAGGAATTCATCAATCAGTATATGGCGAACTATAACGGCTTGGAGAAGGTTTCTGTCTATCAGAATATCGACCTCGGTCTGTATAAGGAGGATGGTTCGGTCGCACTGACCGGTTCGGCACAGCGCTCGAATAATACCGCGGAAGGCACCACCGGCGATAAAATATCTCAGATGGACACCCTCTCCAAGATCACGGCGATCAGCTGGGGCGCGACCGCGGGTAGTCTTTTAGTAACGTATGTATCAAAGAAAATAACGGGAAATATCATTAAAAACGCTATGATGTTGGATCCGCAAGGCGGAAATCTCGGCGGTAGGATCTTTGACGCGATCACTCATTCTTCTGATGACTATTATCAGAGTATCGTCAATGACGTGAATGAGGGAACCTTAGACAAGACGATATTAGCAGCGGTCAACAAAGGACGTTTCGCGTGTACACTTTTCACTATTGTGTTAGTCACGACACTGGCGATCGCAGTATTTTCCGCGGTCATGACCATCATTGACCTGTGCCGCGACAAGAGCGTCGAACAGCTCCCGATCCCGAACTATCTGGTCAATAACTACACCGACGCGGACGGCGGCAATTACTCGCTCAACTATAAGGCGGTCGAATGTAACCGTATGGAATACTTCGGCGAAGGTTATAAAAAACAGAAGGGAGACAGCGCCGATCTCCTTGCCGACGAAGGCAAGCAGTGGCTTGTGCTCTACGCAAGTAAGAACTCCAAGGCAGGCAAGCCGCTCACCCCCGACTTCGTTGTACAAAAGAGTAACAAGGCTCCCTCCGGCTACGAAGGCTTTGTCCA
>JAFRBD010000074.1 GCA_017405065.1 Ruminococcus sp.
CAGCACGTTGAACAGGAGGATAAAGAAGACGATCGCGACGATTTGAAGAATAAACGCGGGTTGACTGAGCTTGACGAGCTTGAAGAAGTCGCGGAAGAATGTCGTCGCGATGATAATGCCCGCGGTGCTGATCGCCAGCATCGCGCCGCGCAGGACGTTGAACGGGATGCACAGCCGCACGATCAGCATCAAGCCGATCAGCGAGGTAGTGTATACCGCCATCGTGGATAACTCCGCGTGCGTCAGTCCGAGCGCGCCGCTCAGCGCGGCGGTGAGGATGATGTTAAGCGCGATACAGATCGCGGCAGGAGCCGCACGTGTGACGATGTTGAAGGTGAAGTTGCCCCGCACGATGCTTCTGTTCGGCTGGAGCGCCAATACAAAGGAGGGGAACCCGACTGTCAGCGCGCCGATCAGAGAGAGCTGGATCGGTTCAAAGGGATAGATATGGCTTGAGAACAGGAAGAACAGCGACAGCAGGATGGAGTACATGGTCTTGACCAGATACAGCGACGAGCTGCGCTCGATGTTGTTGATGGTGCGCCGTCCCTCGGCGACGACCTGCGGCATGCAGGCAAAGTCATTGTTGACCAGTACGAGCTGAGACACGTTGCGCGCCGCCTCGCTGCCCGCCGCCATCGCGACGGAGCAGTCCGCTTCCTTGAGCGCCAGTACGTCGTTGACGCCGTCGCCCGTCATGGCGACCTTATGACCGTTCGCCTGCAGCACCAGCACCAGCTTTTTCTTCTGGGCGGGCGTCACCCTGCCGAATACATTGCAGCGTTCGGCAGCTTCCGCTAATGCTTCATCGGTAGTGACCGTCGACATGTCCACAGCGTTTTCCGCGCCCTCGATACCGCAGTCCTTCGCGATGTTCCGTACGGTCTTGACGCTGTCGCCGGAAATGACCTTGAGGGTCACGCCCTGCTCCTTGAAATAATTGACGGTATCCTGCACGTTTTCACGCAGCTGATCCTTGATGAGGATCAGCGCGATCGGCTGGATGTCGTCGGGGAGAGTCCGGTTTTCGATCGGGGACGCGGCTCTCGCCAGAACAAGGATACGGACAGTGTCCGTGATCTCGTCGATCGCGCGGTATACCTCCGCGTATTTTTCTTTATCAGAAAATACAAATTCCGTCGCGCCCATGATATACGTTCTTCCGTTAGAAAATTCACCGCCCGACCATTTCGTTTCGGAAGAGAAGGGAGTGAAATGCCTGCACTGTAAAGGCGCAACGTCCTTTGTGTACTCGTGTATCGCCTGAGCGGTGGCGTTGACGTCGTCGACCGCGGCGATGGAGGCGAGCGCCGTTCTGATCTCTTCCTTGTCCCAGTTCAGCGGTATCGTATCGGTCACGTTCATGATCTCCGCGGTCAGCGTGCCGGTCTTGTCCAGACAGATGACGTCCACGCGCGCGAGCGTTTCAATGCAGTACATCTCGTTGACCAGCACCTTCTTCTTCGCCAGTCGGATGACCGAGACTGCCAGCACGGTGGAGGTCAGCAGGATCATGCCGCCGGGGATCATCCCGACCAGCGCGCCGACGGTGGACACGACGGTATCGGTGAACGGCTGCTGCTGAGCAAAGTACTTGATCACGAACATCAAAATACCGATGGGGAAAATGATGATCGAGCAGATGCTGATGATCCTTTTGAAGGCTTTGAGGATCTGAGAATTGTTTTTCTTAAGATATTTGGCTTCGTTATTGATCTTTGCGGCGTAACTGTCCGCGCCGACGCGGTTGACGCGGCAATAGCAGCTGCCGGAAGCGATGAAGCTGCCCGAAAGCAGCTCGTCGCCGACCTTCTTGGCGATCAGATCCGATTCGCCGGTCAGCAGACTTTCGTTCGCGCTGCAGCTGCCTTCCGTAAGGATGCAGTCGGCGGGGACCTGACTGCCGCGGGAGAGCAGGATGATATCGTCAAGCACGATCTCTTCTTTGCTCAGTTCCGTGATTTCGCCGTCACGCAGGACTTTCAGTTTGCTTTCGGTGAGGATGGTCAGCTTGTCCACGCTCTGCTTGGAGCGGATCTCCTGTACGATGCCTATTACGGTGTTGAACAACACGACGCCGATGAACAGCAGATTTTTGTAAGAGCCGACAAGCATCAGTAAAATGAACAGCAGTACATTGATACCGTTGAATACCGTGCAGATGTTGTCGATAAAGATCCGTTTGATCGATTTGGTTTTAACGGTAGAGGCGGCGTTGACCTTACCCTCCCGCATGCGCTGCAGGACTTCTTCTTCGGTCAGTCCGCGCAGATTCGTTTTCTTTTCTTCCATTTTGCTTCACCCTGAAAGATTACTTTTCAAAAATATACCACAATATCCCGACCACCGTCAATAGAGCCGGGTGAAAGTTTATCGAATATTAAAAAAATGTTGTGCTTTCTGCCGTCGATATCCTTCTTGAATGATCGCTGAGTGATCTGTCTGTTTTTCGCAAAATAATAGTGACATTTTGATCTTATTATGTTATAATACATTCAATTCATCATCATTCGGATGAAAATAAACAGAAAGGAGAAATGCTTTATGAAATTCCCTAATGCGGCAAAGGGCGTGAAGAAGATCTTTTCCGCTGAGATCCTGAAACTGATCGGTACGATCTTTCTGATAGTTGCCGCGATCATTATCGCAGTCAGCTTTGTCGGAGCGGTCGGTACGTCGGGCGGTGCGAGTATCGCTGAATCTGAAGATGCATTGGCACTGCTGGGCGGCGGCGTGCTGTTTGCCGGTATCTTTGCCTTTGCGTGGATGGTTCTCACTCTCATCGCGTTCATCTTGAACTTAGTCGGTATCATCAACGCTTCTCGTGATGAGACAAACTTCAAGAGCGCTCTGCTTTTCCTGATCGTCGGCATCGTTACTTCGATCCTCGCCGGTGTCTTCTATAACAACGGTACGGTCAGCAGCCTGCTCTACTCGGTCTACAACCTTGTAAGCCTGTTTGTTTACATCTTCGTGATCGCCGGTGCGGTGAAGCTGGCTGATAAGCTCAACAGAGGCGACGTCAGTGCAAAAGGCACCAACGTGCTTAAGCTGATCATTGTGATCAACATCTTGTCTTTGATCGCCAACCTGATTGCTACCTTCATGGGCGGTATGGTCGCTTCCGTGACTGCGTCTGTACTCTTTATCGTAGCTCTCGTGCTGGGTGTTATCCAGTACTTTATGTACCTTTCCTTCCTGAGCAAGGCTAAGAAGATGCTTGCTGAAAAATAATTCTGTATTCGAATTATAAAGTGCCTTTCGTCGTTCGTCGGGGAAAGGCATTTTTGTTATAAAAATGTCAGCAAATCGGTTTTTGCTACTTTATTTCCGCTGCTTATTATGTTATATTTGTTTTGATAAGTTATCAAACAAGGAGATGACGGCATGAAGAGAAGATTAACTTGTGTGCTTGCGGCAGTACTGGCTTTGGTGATGCTGATCGGCGTTTTGCCGATGGCGGCGTCTGCGGCGAGCAACAGCATCACCTACAGCTGGCAGGGATCACACGCCTACGACGCGGGCTTTGCGCAGGGTACCATTAATGTGAGCGTCGACGGCAGCTCCGGCGGTACTTACTATCTGTACTGGGCGGATGACAGCGTCGCGCTGAGCGGTTTTCAGCCGATCTGCAAGCTCAGTATCGCGAATTCCGCCTCCGGCAGCTTTACGATGCCCGAGAATACTGCGATCCCCGCTAAGGCGACCTGTGTCGCGGCGTTCAAAGATAACGCCGATGCAGGCGGCGTCAGTATTGCTAACGCAAAAATGACCTACAAGCTGCCGATCGACAAGGCGCCCTATAAGACCGACAGCGACCTGCTGTACCGCTTCGCGTCCTACTCCGATATCCACATCACCTCCGGCGAGAGCGGCGCGCAGGGACAAAAATATCCTTTTGACGAGGAGCATCTTGCCGACGCGTTTCGTACAGCTGCCGCACGCGGCGTCGACTTCATCGTCACCACCGGCGACCATGTCACCAACCACCGCAACGATGAAAAGGGCAGAGGTAATCCGCACTATCCCGAGGAATGGAACACCTATCTTCGTATCCTCGCGCAGAGTGATTATGTCAATCCGATCTATGAAGCGATCGGTAACCATGAGCTGTGGAACTATGAGGACGAGGCGGTCAGCAAGACTGCCAAGGACTGGAAGACCGGCTCCGATTACTTCTGCAATATGACCGGTCTGGATTCTACCGTCGCGACCGTTAACGCCCAAAAAGCATATTATGAGATCACCGAGCCGAAGACCGGCGACCACTTCCTCTTTATGGCGCAGGAGGGCGGCTTCTACACCGACGCCAATAACCAGTTCAGCGACGCCCAGCTCGCATGGCTGGAAAGCAAGCTGACCGCCTATGAGAACGACGGCAAGAATGTTTTCATCTTAGAGCATGCGAACTTTGACAAATGGGGCGCGGGCGATCAGGTCAACAACCCGATCTATAATATCCCCTTAAAGGACAGTTGTTCTTCGACCGTTTCGCTGAAAACGATTCTGAAGAATCATAAAAACGCCGTCCTGCTCTGCGGTCATACCCATTTCCAATTCGATCTGAACCTCAACTACAGCGATAATAATAAGACCTCCGCGACCATTATCCACAACTCGTCTGTCGGCGCGATCCGTAATATTGTAGACGGTACGACCCGCGTCAACGATACCTCCCGCGAGGGCACCGAGGGCTACATCGTCGAGGTCTACAGGGACGCTACCATCTTCCAGGGAACCAACCTGTAGTCAAATAAGGTCATTCCGTCCGCGACCTATATCGTGCCGCAGCGGACTTCTCTGCTGGTTGAGCCGACGGATCCTCCCGCTCCCACCGATCCGCCTGAGCCTACGCAGGCTCCTACCGCTCCTCCCGTGCCCACGCAGGCTCCTACCGATCCTCCCGTACCCACGCAGGCTCCCACCGATCCGCCTGTGCCCACGCAGGCTCCCACCGATCCTCCCGTACCTACCGAACCGCCGGCAGAGATCGTCTACGGCGACGCGGATGACGACGGCGACATTTCCGTTCTCGACGTCACCTATATACAGCGATTTGAAGCGAATATCGCGCTGCCTTCTCCGCTCAACGAGCTGAATTCCGATGTGGACGGCGATGAGGACGTCACTATCATCGACGCGACCTTGATCCAGCGCTTTCTTGCAGGCATCATCAAAATATTCCCCGCCGGAGAGCCTGCCTCGACAGGTTCCGGGTTTGATCCCGCTGCCGTGGGCGTTGACTGCGATATCGCGGTCGTCGGTGCGGAAGTCGGGCCGGAGCCCGCCGGCGCCGATCTCAGCACCCTGCGTTCTCAGGTGAACGACGCATTGAACAAATACTGGCTGCTGGCTTCCTACGACCAGTATCAGGCGATGAAGAAGGCGTACCGTCAAAATGCGGATTATGATACGCTCAACACTGCCTACACCGCGTTCAACGCTGTTGTCAGCAGCTTCTATCCCGGCGACACGGTGGATATTTACTTCTCCAATAATATCGGCTGGTCGGATGTTTATGCTTATTGTACCGCCGGACACGGCAAGGAAAAGAACGCTTCGTGGCCGGGCGTCAAGATGACCTATGTCACCACGAACAACTACGGCGAAAAGATCTATAAGTATTCCGTGCCGACCTCCAAGTACATCTTTGTGATCTTCAACAACGGCAGCTCGTCGCAGACTATCGACCTGCCCCTCGGCTCCGTGAAGAATCAGGGCTATTACTATGATTCCGGACTCGGCAGGGACAGCGGCAAGTACAGATGCCTGTATTATAAATATTCTTGAGTATTCTTGATCGACTGAATGAAAAGGCTCCCTTTGCCATGCAGAGGGAGCCTTAGTCAGTGGTTGGTGGTTGTTAATTCTTATTTCTTAATTTTTATTTCTTATTTCTTAGTTGATATTACGCCCACGGGTCGTCTTTGACAGGCGTGCGGACGCCGACCATGATCATCTGTTCGCTCAGGTACCATTTGCCTTCGCTCGGCTTGAGGCGCAGCTTGATCTGACGCGGAGAATCCGCGCCGCCGGACTTCAGATGCAGCGTTGCCCAGCCTTCATTTTGAAATGAATAAGGATTGGAAAAGATCGTTACGGTGAAGGGCTTTGAGGGCGTATAGTTGTTCTGCGGCGTCGCGCCGGCAAAGTAAGAGAACGGCACGTGTTTTCCGTCGCGGAAACGGTCGTTGAGGAAGCTGATCTCAAAAGGCGACAGGGGAGCGGGTCCTTTCAGAAAGTTGAGCATCTCTTTGCCGATCTCAGGAGCCGCGGCATAGGCGCACAGCGCGCAGACGGTCAGCGCGGCGGTCTTGTACGGCGTGTCGAGGCTCGCCTCGGGGAGCGCCTTCATTTCTTCGACGCTTTCGGGAAGCGCTTGGAACACAAAGGTAAAACTGCCTTCTTCGGGCTTCGCGGCGGAAGCGGCAGGGGAGACGGACGGATTCAGGTTGTCAAAAATACTCATAGCAAAAGCCTCCTTTTTTATATCTTATCATGAGCGCCCCGTTTTGTAAATAAAGAATTGCATATCGCTGCAGTTTGTTGTATCATAGAACCATGAAGATAGAGTATGTGATTTTGGATGACAAGTTAAGATTTACCGATGTGAGCGAATATCTTGCGCTTTTACCGCAAGAGCGTCAGGATAAGATCGCGCGCTATCGCTTTGAGAAAGACAAGCTGCTGTCGCTTGCGGCTGGGCTGCTGATCCGCCGCGCGATAGGGGAGAGCCAGATCATCTTCGGTGAACACGGCAAGCCCTACGCCGAGAACGGCGTTTTCTTTTCCGTGTCCCACAGCGGCAGGATGGCGGCGATCGCCGTGGACGACGTCGAGATCGGTCTGGATATTGAAAATCTGCCCGACGAGAGCCGTCTGAAGGTCGCCGACCGGTTTTTTCATCCTGCCGAGAGAGAATACGTGAAGCAGGCGGAGGATCCGCTCCGCACTTTCTGTGAGATCTGGACGCGCAAGGAGGCTTATCTCAAGATGACGGGGGAGGGGATAAGCACCGACCTGACCGCCTTCGATACGACCGTACCGCCGCTCAGCGAGCAGTTGTACACAACGTCGGTCGACACATATTGTTTGTCTGTTTGTTCAGCGGAACCGATAGGGGACAGAGAGATTTATATTTCTGGATTAGAATTAATGGATTTGTGCTGAACAAAAGTCTTCGAGTCCTTCAGCGATGGGTATTTATAGAGACGTAAAAAGATGAATACATCTTTGCACTTATGTGCTTTGCAGTAACACCGTAGGGGATGGTGCTTGCAGCATCCCGGGAATGACGGGCGTATCGGTTATCGAAAACGCAAGATAGGAAAAAATGCTTCTGCCATGCGGGACGTCGACAAGCGCCGTCCCCTACAAATTAATTCCCGTGTTTTATACTATTTTAACAAGCGAAAAGCTCCTTCATCGCGAAGGAGCTTTCAGTCATTCTATTACCTTTTTCTTCTCGACCAGCGCGGAGATGATGCGGCGGTTCTTGACGCGCTTGACGGTAAAGGTCAGGTCTTCATACTTGAGTCTTGTGCCGCGGATCGGGATATCGCCGATCTGCTCGACGATGAAGCCGCCGACCGAGTTGCTCTCGATATCGTCGTCCGGCTTCATATCAAACAGCTCAAATAATTCGCTTAAGTCCATATCGCCAGACACGAGATACTTGTTCTCGCCCATTTGTGTGCAGGTGTGTTCGATATCCTCGTCCTCGTCCCAGATATCGCCGACGATCTCTTCGAGCAGGTCTTCCATCGTCACGATGCCGAGAAAACCGCCGTACTCGTCGGTGACGATCGCGATATGCAGCTTGCTGGCGCGAAAATCATTGAGGATATCCGAGAGCTTTTGATTTTTGTAGATAAAGTGAGCGGGGGTGATCAGGGAGCGGATATCCGCCTCGCCGTCGATCACCTTCTCCAGATAATCGCGGGTGTGCCGGATGCCGATGATATTGTCGATGTCGTTCTCATAGACGGGGATACGCGAGTAGCGCTCGCGTATGATCAGGTCGTGGATCTCCTCGGGAGTGTCGTCAATGTCGATCACGGTCACATCGACGCGGGGAGTCAGTATCTCCTGCGCGGTCTTTTCGTCAAATTCCAGCGCAGACTGCACCAGCTCGCTTTCCTGTTCCTCGAGGATGCCTTCCTCCTCGATGGTCTCGATAATGTATTTGAGCTCGTCCTCCGTGACGGAGGGGGAGTTCTTTTTGATGTGTCCGATCTTCATGACAAGGCTCTTGATGCCGATGAACAGATAGACCAGCGGCGTAAGGATGTAGGTTAGCGACCTGAGCAGCAGTCCCGTGTGCAGGACGATGCCGTCGCTCTTTTCCTTGCCGATGCATTTCGGGATGACCTCGCCGAAGGTCAGCACCAAAAAGGTGGTGCCGCCGGTCGCGATCGCCGCGCCGTAGTTTTCAAAGATGTTCAGGCACAGGATGGTCGCCAGCGACGAACAGCCGAGGTTGACGACATTGTTGCCGATCAGGATGGCGGTCAGCGCCCGATCGAAGTTGTCGCATACCCACAGGGCGTGCTTGGCGCGCTTGTTGCCGTTATCCATCAGCGCTTTGAGCCGTATGGTGTTGGCGAAGGAGAACGCCGTCTCCACACAGGAGAAGAATCCCGATAGTAATATCAATACGGCGATCACGACGCCGTATATCGCGTTTGTACTCATTTTTCCTCCGAGCTAATGCCTCCCTTTGAGAAAGTGTCAACAACTTAAAAACTGTCATTGCGAAGCCCGAAGCCGTCCTCTTATGAGGACGGTGCCCCAAAGGGGCAGGCTGTGGCAATCCCACAAATGGGGACTGTACATTTCTCTCACATCAAACAGTATTAATGTCAGGGGGATTGCCACGGGATAAATCCCTCGCAATGACATTGATACATTGACGCGCTTAAGTTGTCAAAATAACCTTGCGGGAAAGCCTTCATACTCATTAAGCATACACTAATCTCATATAATTAATATGACAATTTAGAAATATAATTATTTTTCTCTTGAAGA